>CAZKQQ010000326.1:0-4896 GCA_964554945.1 uncultured Solibacteraceae bacterium
GCGGCATACGAAGCTGACGCGCGATCTCTCCAACCGACTGTTGTGACGAGACCAGGAGGCTCAATATCGCGCGGCGGTTCGGCTCCGCAATGATTTCGAACACAGATTCCACTCTCTTTATATACTCCAACGAGCATATGCGTGTCAAGGAATATAAAGCCGGGTCCAGGCAACGGTTTCAATGCGCGTGCGGGGATGCGCCGAAGTTCGGGACCACTCCAGGACGCGAGAATTCCACCCAGTGACCGCGATTACAGGCACTCCCGGCTGGACGCGCCGGCCTGCGCGCTCCCCCAAAATCAACTACCATAGTCACTGAAGAATCTTTTCCCGTCTCGCATCATCTAAACGGGATCGGTATGTTTCAAGCGATCAGGGAGCAGTTCGACACCATCTTCCGCGAAGACCCCGCGGCGAAGAGTGTTATCGAGATCTTCTTCTGTTACCCGGGGTTTCATGCCGTGCTGGCGCACCGCCTGGCGCACCAGCTCTACCGGTGGCGTGTGCCGCTGGTGCCCCGAGTCATTTCGCAGATCAGCCGTTTTTTTACGGGAATCGAAATCCATCCGGGCGCCACCACCGGGCGCCGCTTCTTCAACGATCATGGCATGGGAGTGGTGATAGGAGAAACCAACGAGATCGGCCAACATCTCCTGCTCAAACAAGGCGTCACACTGGGCGGCACCGGAAACGAGACCGGCAAACGCCACCCCACGCTGGGTAACGGAGTGGTGGTCGGAACCGGCGCGAAGGTCCTCGGCAATATTCGGATCGGCGATCATGTCAGGGTCGGTGCGGGCTCCGTGGTGGTTCATCCGGTGCCGGACTACTCGACGGTGGTCGGCATTCCGGGCAGGGTGGTGAGAACGCGCGACCAGGATGGCGTCCTCGAGCACGGCAGACTGCCCGATCCGACCGGACAGGCGCTGGAAGACCTTTCGCAGCGTATCGCTGAGTTGGAAGCCATGATGCGCAAGATGGTTTCGGAGCAGGACCGCGAGCGCAAGTCGTCGCGCTGAACGGCGCAAAATCCCATACACTAAGAGGGATGATTCGCAAACTGACAGCCCTGCTGTTTCTGATGAGCGCGCTGGCTTTTGGCCGCGTCTACGAACTGCGCACGTATACCACTGAGCCCGGAAGACTCGAGGCGCTCAAAGCGCGCTTCCGCGACCACACCATTCAAATTTTCAAAAAGCACGGCATGGAGAGCATTGGATATTGGGTACCGCAGGACGAGCGCTCCAAGAACACGCTGATCTACGTCCTGGCGCATCCGAGCCGCGAAGCCGGTGAGAAGAACTGGAAGGAATTTCAGGACGACCCGGAGTGGAAGAAAGTGGCCGCGGAATCCGAGAAAGACGGCAAGATCGTGCAGAAGGTCGATCGCGTCTGGATGGACCCGACCGAATTCTCCAAGATGAAATAGCGGCATGATCCGGATCGCCAACGGCCAGGGCTTCTGGGGCGACTGGCTGGAAGCACCCGTGCGCCTGGTCGAGCAGGGGCCGATCGATTATCTCGCGCTCGATTATCTGGCCGAGATCACGATGTCGATCCTGCAGAAGCAGAAGCAGGCGGATCCGAACCTCGGCTATGCGCGCGATTTTCCGCCGCTGGTGGCGCGGATCGCGCCGAAGATCCGGGAACGCGGCATCAAGGTGATTGCGAATGCCGGTGGTGTCAATCCGGCGGCGTGCGCGCGCGAGGTGTTGCGTCTCGCTCCGGGCTTAAAGGTGGCGGTAGTGCTTGGCGATGACGTCTACTCGCGCATCGACGAATTTCTCGGCAAGGGATACGAGATGCGCGATATGGATACGGGCGAGCCGCTACAGAAAATCCGCGCGCAGATCCTGAGCGCCAATGCGTACATCGGTGCGTTTCCGCTCGCCGCAGCCTTGGACACCGGGGCGGACGTGGTGATCGCGGGGCGCTCGACCGATACGGCGCTTACCCTGGCTCCGATGGTTCACCGGTTTGGGTGGAAGCCGGATGAATACGACAAACTAGCGGCCGGCACCATAGCGGGCCATATTATCGAGTGCGGCGCCCAGACGACTGGCGGCAACTGCCAGGTGGATTGGCAGACCATCCCCAACATGGCCGACATCGGGTATCCGATTGTGGAGGCCGAATCGGACGCAACGTTCGTAGTGACGAAGCATTCGGCCGCGGGCGGGCGCGTCAACACGCACGTGGTGAAGGAACAACTGCTGTACGAGTTGGGCGACCCGAAGCGATACCTCACGCCCGATTGCGTGGCGGATTTTACGAGCATCCAGCTCGAGGACGCAGGTGCGGACCGGGTGCGCGTGAGCGGAATTCGCGGCGGCCCGCGCCCGGCCACGTTGAAGCTTTCGATCAGCTATGCGGCAGGATGGAAGGCGATCGGGACGCTGGTCTATTCGTGGCCGCAAGCATTGGAGAAAGCGCGCGCCGCCGATCGTGTGGTGCGCGATCGTCTGCGAAGTATCGGGCTCTCGTTCGAGGAAATCTACACCGAGTACTTCGGCGTGAATGCGTGCCTGGGGCCGGCCGCGCCCCCGAACCCGGATCCGCCGGAGGTGCAGGTGCGGATCGGAGTTCGCGGACCGGATCGAAAGGCCGTGGACCGGTTCACTCGCGAATTGATCCCACTGGTGCTGAATGGGCCTCCCGGCGCGACGGGCTTCGGCGAAGGCCGGCCGGCGGTGCGCGAGATTGTGGCGTACTGGTCGGCGCTGGTGCCGCGGGAAGAGATCGCGACCAAGGTGGAAGTGATCTCCTAAAACACCGCGCTGGGCGAGGTGTGTTACTATGTCCGTGACGGATATAGTTAATGGAACCCCTGACGCCGGCCGTGTTTCACATTCTGCTTTCCCTTGCGGATGGAGAGAACCACGGGTACGCCATCATGCAGGAAATTGCCGCGCGGACCAGTGGTGCGCTGGTCATGGGACCGGGCACGCTCTACGGAACACTGAAGCGCATGCTGGAAGCCGGTTTGGTCGAAGAATCTGGCGAGCGTCCCGATCCGGCTCTGGAAGACCAGCGGCGGCGCTATTACCGAATGACGCGGCAGGGACGGCGCGCTGCGAGCCAGGAAGCAGAACGCCTGGAGGCGCTGGTGCGGACCGCTCGCACGAAATCTCTTTTAAGGCGACCGCAACGGGCATAGGAGCAGAGAGATGAGACTTTCGGAACGAATCTACCGGATCCTGCTTAAGGCGTATCCGGCGGCATACCGCGAGCGGTACGAGGAACCGATGGCCCAGTTGTTCTCGGATCAATTGCGCGCGGCCCATACTGCCTGGGACCTGGGCGTTCTCTGGCTGAGGACGACTGCAGATCTGATCCGGACGGTGCCCCGACGCCATGTCGAGACACCCCATTCCCTCTATGGACTGGAGAGCGCGCAGAGCATCCCTCGAGTGCCCTGGAGCCTCGCGGCCCGAAAATCAGTCTTCTACGCACGATACGAGGCCAGTTCCTTCGCCCGCAAAACGATTACGACCGAAGACCTGCTGCTCGGAATCTTACGCGAAGATCCTCAACTTCAAGAACTTGCCGGAGGCCCCAAAGCTGTGGAAGCAATGCGGCGGTTGATTCAAGATCGCGAAACGATGGCGCGCCGGGTTCCGCCCGACGAAGATCTCCCGCTGAGCGAGGCTTGCCGCTCGGCTTTGGCGCTGGCGAAAGAAGAGGCACCGAAGGCAGCGGCCACGGAAGCAAGCCCCCGCCATTTGCTTGCGGGAATCCTGCTACAGGAACGAACGCTCGCGGCCCAGTTACTGCGGGACCACGGCGTTACTTTGGAGCGCCTGCGGAGCGGCCAGCAAGACTTTTAGGCCCTCGTCGGTCCAGGCTGGTGGAGCGCCGGTGAAACGGGCGCGGATGAATGATATATATTAGATATATATGCGGACTGAAACGCGGTTAGCCAAGTGGGGCACCAGTCTGGGTATCCGGATTCCGAAGCCGCTGCAGGAGGCGGCGCACCTCAAGCCGGACGACCAGGTGACGCTGGAGATCGAGGATGGCGCCATTGTGATCCGGGCCGTTCGCAGCAAACCACGTTTGAAGGATCTGGTGAACGCCATCGCACCCGAGAATATTCACGGGGAAACGGATTGGGGAAAGGCCCGCGGGAATGAGTTATGGTGAGGTCCCGGAACTGGATTCCCGATCGGGGCGACCTGATCTGGCTGACGTTTGTGCCTCAGGCTGGCCGCGAGCAGAGCGGGCGCAGACCAGCGCTGGTTCTCTCACCCGCGCTCTATAACGGTAAGACCAATCTGGCCGTGGTCTGCCCGATTACCAGCCAGAAGAAGGGTTATCCGTTCGAGGTGGCTCTACCGGCCGGAGCGCCACTAGAGGGTTGCATCCTCGCGGATCATCTCAAGAACGTGGACTGGAGCGCGCGTCAAGCAAAGCTTATCGGTCGAGCGCGCACCGATCTGTTGACGCAGGTCCTGGAGCGGATTGGTGCTCTACTGGGTTTATGAGAGTTCCGCTCTCCCGTCTCGCGCATACCCGATCCGGCGACAAAGGTGACACCTGCAATATCGGGGTTATCGCTTGGGAGCAACGCTTTTATCCCATTCTGGTTCAGGAACTTACCTCGGATCGCGTCAAGCGTCACTTTGGGCCGATGGTGGCAGGGGACGTGGAACGCTTTGAATTACCGAACCTGGGCGCCTTGAACTTCCTGCTGCATCAGGCGTTGGGCGGCGGCGGGACGCTTTCGCTGCGCACCGACGCGCAAGGGAAAACCTTTGGAGCGGCCCTGCTTAGCATGGAAATCGAGCTTACGGAAGGGCTATAATTAAGCCATTGGCGCGGGCTCCGCGCGCCGCGTAGTCATACCTACCTTCCGGAATCCTTCTATGAGCGACGTTCTAGAACTCCACCGGGAAG
>CAZKQQ010000327.1:0-4876 GCA_964554945.1 uncultured Solibacteraceae bacterium
GGCGGACTTCCGCAATGTCACGCCGCGCGATCTGGTCGCGATGGCCGTGCGCCACGGCGCTTCGAGCCTGGTCAGCACCTACAATGAGCCGCTCATCACCGCGGAATGGGCTGTCGCCGTTTTCCGCGAGGCGCGTGCCGCCGGCTTGGTCACCGGTTTCGTCTCCAACGGCAACGCCACGCCCGAAGTGCTCGAATACCTGAAACCTTGGGTCGACCTGTACAAGATTGATCTGAAGAGCTTCAACGATCGGCGGTATCACGAACTCGGCGGCCGCATCGCCCCGATACTCGATTCCATCCGCCGCGTTCATCAGCTGGGCTTCTGGCTGGAAGTGGTGACCCTGGTGGTTCCGGGCTTCAATGATTCGGATCCGGAATTGCGGAGCATCGCGGAGTTCCTGGTTGGCATTTCCCCCGATATTCCCTGGCACGTGACCGCATTTCACCAGGACTATAAGATGATGAGCCCGGAAGACACGCCGCCTGAAACGCTGATTCGAGCCGCGCGGATCGGGCGCGGGGTTGGGTTGCGCTTCGTCTATGCAGGCAATTCTCCCGGTGAAACGGGAGGCCTGGAAAACACGTATTGTCCCGGCTGTGGCGCCTCGCTAATCGATCGTTTCGGCTTTCGCGTATTGTGCAATCGGCTTTCGGCCGGCGGGCGGTGTCCGGATTGCCGGACCCTCCTGCCTGGCGTCTGGGGCCCGTTGCGCGCCGCGGCAGCGGATGCGCCGGATCTAGTCCATATCCGCTGCGGATGAGTTATGGCGGCGATTCACATTTCGCCATTTAGCGGTACATGGTACCCCGCTCAGGCCGCTGCGCTCGATCGCTTGCTGGCGGAGCGGTTCGAGTCTTCGCGCCGGCGCACCGGCCCGTATTTGCTTCCCGGTGCGTTCGGATTCGTGGTGCCGCACGCCGCGCCCGAATATTCCGGTGTCGTGGCGGCTTCCGTGTATCGGTGCCTGCGGCAGCAGAACCCCGAGCGCATCGTCTTGTTGGCATTGCCTCACCGGGGCGGATTGCGCGGCGCCGCCGTGCCGGACATTCGCGCGGTGTCGACGCCGCTCGGATCCGTTCCCATCGATGACTTCCTCTCGCCCCGATTCCCCAGGGTCCCGGAACCGCTGGTGTGCGATCACTCTTTCGAAATTCAGTTGCCCTTCTTGCAGAAAGCCGCGCCGCTCGCCCGTCTGTGCCCGCTCTACGTCGGACCGATGACCGCCGCCGAACGCCAATCGCTGGCGGAAGTATTGGCGTCGGAATGGCGTCCCGGCACTGTCTTTCTCGCATCCTCGGATTTCACCCATTATGGCCGCGGTTTCGGATATGAGCCCTTTCCGGCCGACGACCGGATTGCGGATCGCTTGCGCGACCTGGACACCGAGTGCATGGAGGCCGCTGCCAGCTTCGATTCCGTTTTCTTCCTGCAATCGCTCGCCGCGACGGGTGCGACCGTGTGCGGTTCCGATCCCATTGCGCTGCTGCTTTCAACGCTGCGGCTCATTTGCCCCGATGGCCTCTTTCAATCCACCCTGGACTATCAGACTTCCGGCGAGATGACCGGCGACTATCGTCATAGCGTAAGCTACGCGGGCTTGGGCTACTTCCCTCGTGCTTCGTTTGCGTTGACTCCGGAAGACGGCGCCGCGCTTTTGGACAGCGCCGAGTTGACCTTGCAGCGCCTGCGCGATGCAGGCCGCAGGGACCCGGTGCGGCCGAGCGGAAGCCTGTCGCTGGAATCGCGGCGGGGCGTGTTCGTCAGCCTGCACCGCGGTTCCGAACTCTTGGGCTGTATGGGCCATTGCGAGGCTCGCTCCGCTCTGGCGGATGCCGTGCCGGATCTGGCGCTCGTGGCCGCGCTCGAAGATCCGCGCTTTCCTCCGGCGGAGGCGATTGCAGGTCCGTTTGACGTGGAAATCTCGGTGCTTACTCCGATGCGGCGGATTCTCGACTCGGCCGATTTCCACATCGGCCGCCACGGCGCTTTGCTCCGTCTCGGCCCAAGAGGAGGCATATTGTTGCCGCAGGTCGCTCGCGCCAACTGGACCGCGGCCGATTTTCTTCAGGCGCTCGCCCGCAAGAGTGGACTACCCGCGGATGCGTATCAGGATCCCGCTGCGAAGCTCTACGTGTTCGAGGCGCAGGTGCTTCGAAGGCCTGAATAGGGATCGTTGCTGAGCGGGCTCCTCTCGTGTTCGCCTATTGCTCCTTGGGCTTTTTGGTGGATTTATTCAGATTCTTCGCGGTCTTGAGCTGCTGCTGCAGATTCGGCAGCGCTCCGGCAGCGAAGGTTTTGAAGTCCGGGTCAGTTCCGCGCTGCGCCTCGTCGTTGAAATCCCGCACCTGGGCTTCTTGTTCTTTGAGCTGCTGCTTGAGGAATGCCTTATCGAACTCCGGGCCGGACAATTTGGCTACTTTGTCGATGAGGGATTGGTGCTTGGAGTCGAGAGCATCGGGAATCGAAATATTCTGCTGGTTCGCGATTTGTTTCAGCCGGTCGTTGGTCTTGGTTTGATCGTCCAACAGTTCCCTGCCAAATTGCCGGACGTCTTCGGAGGACGCCTTCTCCGCGGCGAGCTTGCCCAGTTCCACATTGCTCAAGCCGGCGATGGCGGCGTCGCGTGCGAACTGGCGGTCGTCGGTTTTGGATGGAAAGTTCTCCGGCGCCCCGGCGCCGATGGGGGTGTTCGAACCGGTCGCGCCGGGGTTCGGGTTCTGCCCCGGGAATGTCGACGGCGTGGTCGGACCTTGTCCCGGGAGGCCGCCGCGTCCAGGAATCTGGGAGCGAAGGGGTTGCAGGCACAGGAACGCGCCTGCGGAAATCAGGCTTAAGAGTGCCAATCGTCTCATACCAACCTCCTACAAGGCCGCGAAGCCCGCGACATCAACAAAGGATCGGCGGGACCTTTGCGGCCTGCTTCTCTCGATGATTTTTCGACGCACCGGCTGGTGGCCCGGTTCAGTTGGGAATGCGCGCGTTGGATCGGAAGAGCACAAATTCCGCACGAATCCCCAGTACGAACAGATACACAAGCCGAGCCCCGTGCGGCTGAGAGTTGAAAGGACACGTGCCGACTGCCGCCCCGCGTGACAGTTTCCGGAAACGCCACATATCGGGAACTTGGCGCGGCGAACCCCGACTACGGCTCCCGAAAGAGATCGCCGCTCTCGCAGAAAACCGCCTTCAACGCTCCCTCGGGGTCATTCAAGAAACGGCGCGTGACCTGATAGTGTTCGGTCTCCTCATACTTCACCGGTTTGTAGCCGTTTTGATCAAGCAGCAGGATCTTTGCGTTCGGGTAGGCCAGCAGAATAGGGGAGTGGGTTGCGATGATGAATTGCGATTCCTTAAGTACAAGTTCACGCATTCGCCGAAGGATTAGCAGTTGCCGGTTGGGCGAGAGGGCGGCCTCCGGTTCATCCAGAATATACAATCCCTGGCCCCGGAAGCGGTGTTTCATCAGTGCAACAAACGACTCGCCGTGTGATTGCTCATGCAGAGACCGACCACCGTACGCATCGATGATCGGATCGGTGTCGCCGCCGTCGGCATCGAGGCGCTCGATCTCCGACGCGACGTTGAAGAAACTCTCTGCCCGCAGGAAATAGCTATCTCGTGGTCGGCGGTATGAGCGGACCAACCGCAGACAGGCGTGCAGTTCGGAGTGTGAAGCCCGTGTTGAGAAGTTGAAATTTCGGGTTCCGCCTTCCGCATTGAATCCGAGAGCCACAGACACGGCCTCGAGGAGTGTGGATTTGCCAGTGCCGTTCTCGCCGACGAGGAAAGTCACGTCCGGGTCAAACTTGAGGATTTCAAGGTGGCGAACCGCAGGGATCGTAAAAGGGTATTTCGTATCATCAGCGATTTTGTCGCGCTTCAGCGAAATCTCCCGCAGATAGGGCCTCGGTTGCACAGTGCATTTTCGGCTGGAGGAATTGAACATTAACGAGCGTAGCAGGTTGTTGCCGAAAGGCGGCATTACCGTCCATTGAGGCACCACCCGGTTCGCGGCGCAGTCCGGTACTTGTCCGCTATCGCCACATATCTGCCGTGTTGAGGTCCGATAGAATCGGATCGATGTCGCCGGAGGATATCGATGATCTTTTCGCCAGGACGTTGCGCGGCGACTACGACGATGATGCGCCCTGGGAGGCTGTCCAGTCGCTGAGGCGAATTGGAACTCGGGAGGTATTCGACCGTGCAGCCAACTGGGTAGAATCAGCGGATCCGCTCAAACGAGCGCGAGGCCTCGACGTGTTGGCGCAACTGGGAAAAACAGCGGAACATCGGGCGAACAGTTTTCCACAAGAATGCTATGAACTCGTGTCTAGAACGTTAAAGCAGGAGCAGGAGTTTCTGCCGCTGCAGTCGGCCATCTATGCGCTCGGCCATCTTGATGACCCTCGCGCCGTGCCCCTCCTTGCCCAATTTCATAAGCATCAGCGTCCCGAAGTTAGGTTCGCGGTAGCATGCGCACTCGGCTCTTTTCCCAACGATGCTGTTAGTGTCGAAACGCTGCTTGAACTGATGGAAGATGTCGATTCCGATGTTCGCGATTGGGCTACGTTCGGAGTCGGAGTACAAGGGGATCAGGACTCCGTTGAAATCCGGGAGTCCCTTTGCTGCAGGCTCAACGATTCGGACGTGGACGCAAGTGAGGAGGCTGTTGTCGGCCTTGCGAAACGGCGCGATCTGCGCGTCTTTCCAAAGCTGTTCGATTTGCTCAATCAAGAGAGCATCAGCAGCCGAGCCGTCGAAGCGGCGTGTCTGCTGCTTGGGCTTAACGATGAACCCGATGGGTGGTCCGGGCAAGAGTATGTGAACGCGCTCCGGCAACGGTTCGGATCGTAGGACGCCGAAAAACGGCGAT
>CAZKQQ010000328.1:0-4813 GCA_964554945.1 uncultured Solibacteraceae bacterium
ACCTGTGACCTCCTGCGTGTGAAGCAGGCGCTCTAACCAACTGAGCTACGCGCCCTCAAGCCAGATTTGGCAAAACGGGCAGGCTGATCGCGCAACATCAACCTTTTTGAGTCTACTAGAAATGCTGAGCCAGACGCTACTGCCCGGAATGCCCGCCGCCTAGTCTTTCCGCAGCGGATAATCCCCAATGATCGCCTTGCCATCACTGAGTGCCTGGACGAAATGCCGCACATTGCTTGGCACGATGCCTACAAGGCCGGCAGTCCCCTTCTGCGTTATGCCGTCAATCGTTAACTCCAGCTCACCCTCGATCACTTCATAGACCTCCTCCTGCAGGTGAGGGTGCTCGTGGATGGATGCCCCGCGCGTGAATTCATAATGTGCGAAAGACATGGTTGACGAGTGGAAGTAGCGACCGCGCCAACCCAGTAAGCGCTCAATAATGTTGAGACTCGGGATCGATGAAGGGCACTCGCTCTTCTGCTCTCAGCCGCTACTCCGGTCCAGGTGAATTGGACCGGCTTTGCCGAGAATCTCGCGCACCTTTTGCCCCAGTGCCTCGCGGCTGAATGGCTTTGGCAGGAAATCCACAGCGTTGTCCAGCACACCATGATGTATCACCGTACTTTCGGTGTAGCCGGACAGGTACAACACCTTCATGTCCGGCCGGGCGGCCCGTAAGACATCGGCGACTTGACGGCCGCTCATCTGGGGCATCACTACATCCGTCACCAAGGCCGAGATTCGGTCAGTGTACGCGTTGCTGATGTTGATCGCTTCCTCGCCGGAGGCCGCCGCGAGCACCACGTACCCCAACTGCTTAAGCATCTTTACAGTGAGATCGCGCACGGCATTCTCGTCTTCGACGACCAGCACCGTCTCACCACCTAAGGTGCGGTGGTCTCCTCCACCAGGCGTGAATTCGGAGGCCGCCTCGTGCACTCTCGGGAAGTACAATTTGAACGTCGTGCCCGTCCCGACTTCGCTGTAAACCCAAATGTCACCGCCGGCCTGCTTCACCATCCCGTATACTGTCGCGAGACCCAGGCCCGTGCCCTTCCCCTGCTCCTTGGTGGTAAAGAACGGCTCGAAGATGTGTTGGCGGGTGGCAGCGTCCATCCCGTGACCGGTATCGGTCATGACGATCATGACGAATTCACCGGGCTGGACACCCAAGTGAGTTCGGACGTAGGTCTCGTCTAAATGGACATTGGCCGTTTCCACCGAGATCCGGCCGCCGGTGGGCATGGCGTCGCGAGCGTTCACAGCGAGGTTCACGATTGCCTGGATAATCTGATTCGGATCTGCCTTGATGTTGCCGGACTGAGCCTTCAGGTCGAACACCAACTGAATATCCTCGCCAAGGAGGCGATGCAACATCTTTTCGGTTTGGCCGACAACCGTGTTTACGTTCATGATCCGCGGCTGAATGATCTGGCGCCGGCTGAAAGCTAACAGCTGATTGGTGAGCGAGCCGGCACGCTCCGCGGCCTTAAGGATTTCGTCGGCATAATCGCGCAGAGGATCTAAGGGCGGGAGTTCGTCCAGGATCATGCGGTTGTAGCCGGAGATCACCGTCAGCATGTTATTGAAATCATGAGCGACGCCTCCGGCAAGCCGGCCGATCGCTTCCATTTTCTGTGCCTGCAAGAGCTGGTCTTCGAGCAACTTGCGCTGGCTGATGTCGCTGACAAAAGCAATGGCGAAAAACCCTTGGTCGGTTTCGATATTGCTGAGGCTTACTTCGACCGGGAATTCAGTGCCGTCCTTGCGACGGCCGGCCAGATCCATGCCGATGCCCATCGGGCGGATGCGCGGACGCGCGAAGTATTCATCGCGTTCCCGGCGATGCGCGGAGCGGCGGGATTCCGGCAACAGCAGTTCGACGCCCGCGCCAAGCAATTCATCGCGCGTGTAGCCGAACATCGCTTCGGCGCGGCGGTTCGTCAGAACGATGTGACCCGTTCGGTCGATGCTGATGATGGCTTGCGACGCCGATTCGAGAAGCGCAACCACCATCTTCTCGCTGCGGTGAAATGTTCCGGCAATGTCTGGCGTTACAGATGTTTCTGTCTTGCCGTCGGCGGCCACGGCGTTCCCCCTGAGTGTAAGCCCTAATTCTCCAACAAAGACGAGGTGGAAATCAAAGACTGCTTGCTTGCACAATCCGGCTCTCGTCTATGCGGGCTGCCCCGTCAAAACGAAGCACAGAAATTTCTCAGAACCGTCAACGGCGCTAATTGGATCGGAAACTCGTTCAGCACATGGGCTGGCTGGCGCCAGCCCGTATTCGTTTGGCTTACTTACCGGCGTTGAAGCGGTTTTCGATTTCCTGCCAGTTGACGACGTTCCACCAGGCGTTGAGGTAATCCGGACGCCGGTTCTGATATTTCAAGTAATAGGCGTGCTCCCAGACATCCACACCCATCACAGGGTATTTGCCTTCCATCAGCGGACTATCCTGATTCGGAGTCGAAATAATGTCGACTTTGTTTCCTGATTTGATCAGCCACGCCCAGCCCGAGCCGAAACGCGCGACGCCCGCCTGATTGAGCTTTTCCTTGAAAGAATCGAAGCCGCCGAAGGTGCTGGTGATGGCTTGCGCGACGTTACCAACCGGCTGGCCGCCGCCGCCCCCCTTCATGATCTTCCAGAACATGCTGTGATTGATATGGCCGCCTCCGTTGTTGCGCACAGCCGTCCGGATATTTTCGGGTACCGCGGCGCAGTTGTTCGCGAGCAACTCCTCGACAGTCTTATTCGCGAGATCGGGGGCGGATTCCAGCGCCTTGTTTAGATTCGTGACGTAGGCGTTATGATGCTTACCGTGATGGATCTCCATGGTCATTTTGTCGATGTGCGGCTCCAGAGCATCGGGCGCGTACGGCAACGGTGGAAGTGTGAATGGCATCTTGTCTCTCCTTTTTCTCCTCTGAAGTGATGAAGCCGGACCGGTCCGCTCAAGCGGATCTTGTCTTCTCAAACGCATCGGCCAAGCGGAACATCGTACTCTCGTCGAAATGTTTGGTCAAAATCTGCATCCCTACCGGCAGTCCCTCCGCAGTGTTGCCGCACGGGACGCTCATGCACGGAATGCCAGCCAAATCACCAGTGATCGTATAGATGTCGGAAAGATACATGGACAGCGGATCGTCCACTTTCTCGCCCAGCCGGAAAGCCGGGAAGGGCGATACAGGAGCGACGATCGCATCCACTCCCTGAAAGGCCTGCGCGAAATCGCGCGCGATCAACGCGCGCACCTTTTGGGCTTTCAGGTAATAGGCGTCATAATAACCGGCGCTCAGCACGTAGGTTCCCAGCATGATGCGGCGCTTGCATTCCGCCCCGAAGCCTTCGCCCCGTGTGTTCTGATACATCTCTTGAAGCGTCTCCGTATCGGCCGAACGGAAGGTGTACCGCACCCCATCGTACCGCGCCAGGTTGGAGCTGGCTTCGGCGGTAGCGATGATGTAATAGCACGCGATGGCGGCGTCGGTGTTTGGGAGGCTGATCTCGCGAACTTCGCAGCCGAGATTTTTCAACACGTCGACAGCGCGCGCGATGAGAGCGCCGGTTTCGCTGGTCAAGTCTTTTAGATACTCGCGGGGCAATCCGAGCTTCAACCCTTTTACCGCGCCATCCAGAACGGCCGTATAATCCGGTACGGGCGCGGCAGCCGAGGTGGAATCCGCCGGGTCGCGTCCCGCGATAACACGCAGAACCGTTGCCGCGTCGCGTACCGTTCGGGCCAGCGGACCGATGTGATCGAGCGAGCTGGCAAACGCCGTCAGCCCGTAACGGGAGACCCGGCCGTAAGTCGGCGTGACGCCGACGACGCCGCAGAAGGAGGCGGGCTGGCGAATAGATCCGCCGGTATCGGAGCCCAGCGCCACGACCGCCGTGCGCTGCGCTACCACTGCCGCCGAACCGCCGCTCGATCCCCCGGGCACGCGGTCCGGCGCCACCGGGTTGCGCACCGGGCCGAACGCCGAGTTCTCGTTCGAAGATCCCATCGCAAATTCGTCGCAATTGGTTTTCCCGATGATGAGCGCGCCGGCCTGCTCCAACCGTATGACAGCGGTAGCATCATAGGGCGGAACGTACCGTTCCAGCAGTTTGGATCCGCAGGTGGTAATGACACCTTTGGTAAGAATGACATCTTTGACGGCAACCGGCACGCCGGCCAGCAGGCCGGGATCCTCGCCACGTGCGATCTGGTCGTCAACACGCTGGGCCGCGGCCAATGCTCTGTCGGGTGACATCCGCAGATACGCGTTGGTCTTCGAGTTTTCCGCTTCGGCGAACCGCAGCGCTTCCCCAGCAAGTTCGCGCGCGCTGAACTGGCGCGCGAGCAAGCCCTTCCTCACGGCATCGACAGTGAGAGACGAAACATCCATGGTCAGCGTTCGATAACTTTTGGAACCTTGAAGTAGCCGCTGCCGGGTTGAGGGGCATTGGCCAACGCCAATGCATTCCCCAGCGGAGGCGCTGGAGTGTCCGCGCGAAGCGTGCCCGTCTCGTCGGTATCATAGAGGACCTGGGTCATGGGATCGACCCCGCTGGTGTCGATTTCGTTCAGACGGGCTACGTGCTCGAGGACGCCGTCTAGATCGGACTGGAGCTTCCGCACTTCGGCGTCGCTGAGTTTAAGATGGGCCAAGCCGGCCACGTACCGCACTTCCGTTTCCGTGATTCTCACGCCAGCGCCCTTTTTCGCGAGGCGCGATAGATGCCGCGCAGAACCGGATCGGCGATCCGCTCCGCCTCGTCCACGGGCGCGCTCACGGGTTGATCGGCGAATTGAGGCCCGCGG
>CAZKQQ010000329.1:0-4731 GCA_964554945.1 uncultured Solibacteraceae bacterium
CAGCTTTTGCTTGAGAAGATCGGTGACCACCGCGACGTTCGCCTGCCCACGCGTGGACTTCATGACCTGGCCCACCAGGAAATTCAGCACCGTAGTCTTGCCGCCTTTATACTGCTCCACCTGCTTGGGATTGCCGGCGATCACGTCGCCGATGATTGTCTCCAGCGCTCCGCTGTCGCTGATCTGCCTGAGCCCCTCGCGCTCTATGATGGCGCCCGGCGTTTCTCCGCTCGCGAACATCGTTGAGAAGATTTCCTTGGCTAGTTTGCCGGAGAGTTCTCCGGCCGCCATGCGTTTTACCAGATCGCCCAAATTCTGCGCCGTGACAGGCGATTCGGAGATCTCCTTGCCTTCGGCTTTGAGCATTCCCATCAGATCGCCCATTACCCAATTCGCCGCGGTCTTGGGATCGCCCGAAGCTTGGGCTACGGTCTCGTAATATTCGCTCGCCGCCCGGCTTTGCGTCAGCACTTCGGCGTCATATCCGCGCAGGCCAAATTCGTCGATGAAGCGGGCGCGTTTGGCGGCCGGCAGCTCCGGCATGTCCTGGCGCGCCCGAGCCACCCATTCTTCGCTCACTCGCAGCGGCACCAGGTCGGGTTCCGGAAAATAGCGGTAATCATGCGCCTCTTCCTTGCTGCGCATACCGGCTGTCTCTCCCGTATCGGCGTTATAGAGCCGCGTCTCCTGTACCACACGTCCGCCGCTTTCGAGTACCGCCACCTGCCGCCCGATCTCGTAATCCAGCGCTTCCCGGAGAAATCGGAATGAATTCAGGTTCTTCACTTCCGCCTTCGTTCCGAACTTCTCCACGCCCTTCACGCGCACCGAAACGTTCGCGTCGCAGCGCAGATGGCCTTTCTCCATATCGCAAGTCGAGACCTCGACGAATTGCAGCACTTCCTTGACCGCCGTCAGGTACGCGTATGCTTCCTCGGAGCTCCGCATGTCGGGTTCGCTGACGATTTCGATCAGCGGCGTGCCCGAGCGGTTCAGATCCACGTACGAATAGCGATCGGAGTCCTTAAAGCCGTCGTGAATGCTCTTTCCGGCGTCGTCCTCCATGTGAATGCGGGTGATGCCAATCCGTTTGCTGCGCCCATCCGCACTGACATCCACGTAACCATGCTCCGCTAGCGGCTGATCATACTGGGAAATCTGATAGCCCTTGGGAAGGTCGGGATAAAAGTAGTTCTTGCGGGCGAACCGCGACTCGCGCCGGATATGACAATTCAACGCGAGGCCGGCTTTGATCGCCAGATCCACCGCCGCGCGGTTCAATACCGGCAGTGCTCCCGGCATTCCCAGGCACACCGGACATACGTTGGTGTTGGGCGGGGCGCCGAACCCAGTCGGACAGCCGCAGAAAATTTTTGTAGCCGTGGCCAGTTGCACGTGTACTTCGAGCCCGATGACAGGCTCGTACCGCGCAATCACCTCAGGCGGCGGCAACGTCATAATCGATGAAGACATCGCGTCTATTCATTATAGTGGGACTGCTCCGGCGGCCCTCTCAGGCGGGCTCGTTCGGCTTCCCGAGGCGCTGCTCGATCTCCGTGACGAACGCTTTCAGCGCTTTGCGGTCTGCGTCCTGCCACTTAATTACCACGAAATATTTCTGACGATAGAAAAACACCGTGTCGGCCGAAGGCCGCCAGCGCTGGAACAATTCGAGTGCGACGCCTGGCGATTCCAATTCGTACACGCGCGCCTCCACTTTTCCTGGACCTTCGTAGGACGCCGCCTGCAGGCTATCGATCACACTGCGCGACACCGGATCGGGCGCATCCCCGGCTGAGAGTTCGCGCAGTGCCGTTCGGCGCCACACTGCCGCGACGGTGGCCGGGAAAAGATCTGGCCGTGGAGCGGAGCGCCGGCACGCCGTCGTTCCGGCCGCCAGCCAAAGCCAATTTCGCCGGTTCATTAGCTCGATTGTCACATGCAGCGCCGGTGTTTCTGGCGCCGGCGCTCCATAACTACGGTGCTAACATCGCAGTTATGGCCAAATTCAAGCCGGCGCGCGGCAAGCCCAAGCGAACCGCTCCGCCCCCGGGCGCTGTGTCCTGCGTGATCCTCGTTTTGGCCGGCATGATTCTGGTTATGCTTTTTATGTACTTCGTGATGCGAAATGCGAACGGATAAACGCCGGCCCGATGAGATGCGTCCGGTCGAGCTCGTTACGGGCTTTCTGGCCACCGCGGAAGGCTCCGCGTTGATAAAAGTCGGCAACACCCAGGTGCTGTGCGCCGCCAGTGTGGAGGAAAGCGTCCCGCCCTTTTTGCGCAACACCGGAAAAGGATGGGTGACGGCGGAGTACTCCATGCTGCCCCGCGCCACCAGTAAGCGAACCCCGCGCGAAGTGAACAAAGGCCGCCCCTCGGGACGCACGCACGAGATTCAGCGGCTGATCGGGCGCGCCTTGCGCTCCGTAATCGATCAGCAGGCCCTCGGCGAACGGACGGTGATTCTGGATTGCGACGTGCTGCAGGCCGACGGCGGGACCCGTACCGCCGCCATTACCGGCGCTTTTGTCGCGCTGGCCGTGGCGCTCAAGCAATTGGTCCAATTCAAAGCCGTTAAAGCGATGCCGCTGCGCGACTACGTCGCCGCCACCAGCGTGGGATTGGTCGGCGGCATCGCCATGCTCGACCTCTGTTACGAAGAAGATTCGCGCGCCGATGTCGATATGAATGTGGTCATGACTGGCAGCGGCAAGTTCATCGAGCTGCAAGCCACCGCCGAACATGCCCCATTCGACGATACCCAGATGAGCGCGCTCGTCGATTTGGCGCGCGCCGGCATTGGCAGTCTCGTGGATATCCAGAAAAGAGCTATGGCCTTGTGATTCGCTTGTATGCGGCCACCGGCAATCCAGGAAAATTGCGCGAGTTCCGCATGGCGGCGGAAGGCCTGCCCATTGAGATTGAATTAGTGCCCGGATTTTCCGCGATCGAACCGTGCGCGGAAACCGGCCTCAGCTTCGAGGAAAACGCCCTTCTCAAAGCGCGCCATTATGGGCGCCACGCCCCGGGCCTGCTGTTCGCCGACGATTCGGGCCTGGAGGTCGATGCATTGGGCGGCGCGCCGGGGGTCTTCTCCGCTCGTTTTGCGGGCTATCAGGCTACCGACGCGGCTAACAATCGCGTTCTGCTCGAAACCCTGAACGGCGTTCAACCGCGTTCGGCGCGATTTGTCTGTGTGATCGCCCTGGTGGACAAGGATGAGGTGCGCGGCATCTTTCGCGGTTCGGTCGAGGGGGAAATCATAGAGGAGCCGCGAGGAGCCGCGGGCTTCGGATACGATCCTCTTTTCTACTATCCTCCGTTCGGCTGCACCTTCGGTGAAGCGGCGCCCGAACGAAAGCTTTCGGTGAGTCACCGCGGCCAGGCTCTCCGTGCCCTGCTCGACTCGTTGAAAGCGTGACGCGCGGCTCGCAGAACAGCCAGGTAGCTGGTCTACCTCGCTGCAGAGCGCAAGAGCCGTTCAATCGTTTCCGGCGCGGCTGACGTGTCCACCCGCACCTGCATATCGTCGCGGCGGATTTGCACCGCCGCGAGAACGGATTCGATATCGCGATCGCGCGCGGCGGCGCGGGCCAGAGAAAGCAAGCCGCGCAGCGTCTCTTCGAACCGGCGGGCCCGATCAGCGGATCCGCAGATGCCGGTCGCGTGAAGACCGACCCGCGAACCCGCGTCAAGCGCGAGAGTGGTGTAGTCGGTGAGCGAGAGCAGGCGGTTCAGATTCGCGGCGTTCCCGGAAAACGGAAACGGCGTGCTCCCTAAGGCGACGGCCCAGACCGGCTGTTTCGCGATGGCCTCCGCCTGGGCCACGAGCGCGGGCGCACCGGTTCGCCCCCTCGCATGCTGCGCGGCGGCAGCTCGCACGATCGCATCTGAGCCGGTCAATGCAATTTGTGAACCGAGAAGCGTAGCTCCCGGTGGCGCTTCAGAGAAGTTCCCGCGAGCGGCCCAAAGCAGATCGGTGCCGGTATAGGTGACGAGCACCAATGAAGCATTGCGTGCCGGCGCGAGCAGGCTCAAGGAATCGGCGAATAACTTCTGCAGCACAGGATTCGCGCGAACCTGATCGATATGAATGCCGGCGAGAAGCTTCGCATTTGCCGGAACACAAGACGCCAGTTCGGAATCGACGGCGCTCCGGGGTGCGGTGCGGCATCCCGCGAAAACGGCAAGTAGCAAGGTGAATGCCGCAACCGAGATACCGGAGGTCATGTGCAATGATCGCAAAAGCAAAGGCTCGCCGCGTAATAGCTCGGGTGTTTTCCCTCATCAGTTCCAGTACAAAGCGTTCTGGGAATAGTACTCAGCCGCGTTCAAAAGGACTAGTCTCCTGATATCCTTCGGACGCGTGCCGGTCAGAGTACTGTGGGTTTGCGAAACTTGTGGAGCCTCAGGAGAAGTGGATACGGAACTGCCCGAAATGAATTTGGACACGTTGACAGTAGAAGATGCGGCGACAACCGTGCTCTCGGCCGTTCGCACCGTAAATCACCCCCATCCGGTCACGCCGCGGTTCCCGGCGCTCTGCTAGCGGAACCGTTGGAAACAATCCGTCGACCTGCTCAGCGAAAAGATGTGGGGTCGCCCTCGGAATTGGCGGCATCGGCTTTGCTAAAATAGTTCCTACGCTGAGTGCGCCCGGCGATTCGAACTATTTCTGCATTTGATTGATACACAGGCCACCCTAGCTCAGTTGGTAGAGCGGCTGATT
>CAZKQQ010000330.1:0-4731 GCA_964554945.1 uncultured Solibacteraceae bacterium
TCTGGCGATCGAGGAGGGCGAGTTCGTCGCCATCATGGGCCCTTCCGGCTCCGGGAAATCCACGCTGATGAACATCCTTGGCTGTCTCGATAAGCCAACCTCTGGGTCGTACCTTTTGGACGGAGTCAATGTCGGGGCGCTCGACCGTGATCAGTTGGCCGAGATCCGCGGCCAGAAGATCGGCTTCGTGTTCCAGCAGTTCAATCTGCTGGCGCGCACCAGCGCGCTCGAGAATGTGGAACTGCCTCTGCTTTATACGCAGACGCCCGCTAGCGAGCGCCGCAATCGCGCGCTGGCCGCTCTGTCCGCCGTCGGCCTCGCCGGCCGCGAAGAGCACCACCCGAACCAGCTCTCCGGGGGACAGCAGCAGCGCGTGGCGATTGCACGCGCCCTGGTGAACGATCCACGGATTATTCTCGCCGATGAACCCACCGGCGCTCTCGATACTCGGACCAGCATCGAGATCATGTCCATCTTCCAGCGGCTGAACCGGGAGTCCGGCATCACCATGATCGTTGTGACGCACGAACCCGACATCGCCGCTTATGCCGGCCGCAACATTCATTTCCGCGACGGCCGGCTGCTGAAGGATGTGCGCATCGGGCAACCGCGCGATGCCGCTACGGAACTGATCGCTCTACCGGCGGAAGACGAACAGGAGGCGGTCGCAATATGAAAGTTCTCGCTGCGGTTCGCATCGCGCTGCGCGCTCTCCGGGTCAACCGCCTGCGCTCCGCGCTTACCATGCTCGGCATTGTGATTGGAGTGGCGGCCGTGATTGCGATGGTGGCAGTCGGCTCAGGCGCCACCCAGCGCATCCAGGAACAGATTCAGGCCATCGGCAGCAACCTCATTCTGGTAATCCCCGGCAGCCTTACCTCCAATGGCGTGCGGCTAGGCAGTGGCGCCACCGTGACTCTCTCTGAAGAAGACGCCAAAGCAATTGGGGCGGAGTGTCCGGCGGTAGCGGCGGTCGCTCCCGGTGTGCGCGGCGGCGCGCAAGTCACTTTCGGGAACAGCAACTGGGCCACTTCCATCGTCGGCACCACGCCCGACTATCTCACCATCCGCCAGCAGTCCGCGGCCCTGGGTAGTTCGTTCACGTCCGATGATGAGAACTCGGCGGCGAAGGTTGCCCTGCTCGGCCAAACGGTTGCGCAGAATCTGTTCGGCGAGGCCGACCCCACCGGCCAGACAATCCGGATTAAGAACGTGCCCTTCACGGTCGACGGCGTGCTCAGCCCCAAGGGCCAGTCGCCCACCGGCCAGGATCAGGACGATCTCGTGCTCGTTCCGCTTTCCACCGCCAAGCGCAACGTGGTGGGCGCCAGCCAGGCCAATGCCGGTTCAGTCGGCTCCATCATGGTACAGGCAGTGAATGCAGGCGCAATGGACGAAGCCCAGCGCGAGTTGGAAGCTTTACTGCGGCAACGCCACCGCATGCAGCCTGGCCAGGACGACGATTTCACGGTGCGCAATCTCTCCGAAGTGTTCGCCGCCCAGGAAAGCTCGGCGCGCGTGATGTCAATCCTGCTCGGCGCCATCGCCTCCGTCTCCCTGATCGTAGGTGGCATCGGGATCATGAACATCATGCTGGTTTCGGTGACGGAACGCACGCGGGAAATCGGCCTACGCCTTGCGATCGGCGCTAAAGCACGCGACATCCTTTCGCAATTCCTGGTGGAGGCCGTGACGCTGTCGATCCTTGGCGGCATCACCGGAATCCTCTTCGGAGTAGCAACTTCGATGCTGATCTCACACTTCGCCGGCTGGAGCACCCTGGTCAGCCCGACTGCCATTGTCCTGGCGTTCGTTTTTTCCGGGCTGGTCGGTGTCTTCTTCGGGTATTACCCGGCACGCAAAGCGGCGCTGCTCGATCCCATCGACGCGCTGCGATACGAGTGACGCCGGTTCCGGTATTGCTAAACTCGGTAGATGGCATCCGCCGCCGGGACCGAATTTCAAACCTCCGGACTGGTCCGGCTCTCGCGGCCGCAATTGATGGGCACGATGGCCGGGCTGCTGCTCTCGGTCCTGCTCGCCTCGCTCGACCAGACCATCGTCGGAACAGCCGAACCGCGCATCATTGCCCAGCTCTCGGGATTCAACCGATATCCGTGGGTGTCTACGGCCTATTTGCTCTCGTCCACCATCGCCGTCCCGATCTTCGCGAAACTGTCGGATATCTACGGCCGGAAGTGGTTTTTTCTGGCTGGAGCAGCGGGTTTCGTGCTTACCTCGGCGTTCTGCGGCGCCTCCGGCAACCTGCCGCTCCCCTTCGACGGCATGAACCAACTGATCCTGTTCCGCGGCCTGCAAGGTTTCGGCGGCGGCATGATGATGGGGCTCGCGTTCACGATCATCGGGGACATCTTTTCACCAGTCGAGCGCGGAAAATACCAAGGCTTCTTCGCCGCCACGTACGGCCTGTCTTCTATCTTCGGGCCGACTCTGGGCGGCTGGCTCACCGATCAGATCTCCTGGCGCGCCGTGTTCTACGTGAACCTGCCGGTTGGGATTATTGCGATCGCCGCCATTTACCTGTACTTTCCTTACTGGCGCCCGCACGGCATCCACCGGCGCATTGACTGGGCAGGCGTCTTCTCGCTGATTGGCTGCATGGTTCCGCTGCTGCTCGCCCTCACCTGGGTGACGGATTACGGCTGGGGATCCGCGCGCGTCGATTCGCTGCTCGCCTTCGCTGCCGTCATGCTCGGCGCTTTCCTCTACGCCGAAACCAAGGCGATTGAGCCGATGATCCCGCTTTCACTCTTCCGGAACCCGGTCATCAGCCTCTCGTCATTAGCCGTGTTCGTCCTCGGCATGGGCATGTTCGGCGTGATCATCTACCTGCCGCTATTCATGCAGGGCGTGATGGGCGTATCCGCGACGCAATCGGGCAACCTGCTGACACCGCTGCTGATGGCTTCAGTCGCGGGCAGCATCACTACCGGTCAGTTGAACCTCCGTCTGCGAACTTACAAACCCCAAGCCGTTGTAGGATCGATCCTGATCGCAATCGGCATGATTCTTTTCGCCCGCATGGACGGCAACACCCAGCACTTCGAAGTTGTCCGCAACATGGTGATCTCGGGAATCGGTATGGGCCTTCTGATGCCCGTCTATACGGTTGCCGTGCAGAACGTGGCGCCGCGCAAATATATGGGCGCAGCCACCGCTTCGACTACGTTTTTCCGGCAGATCGGCAGTACGCTCGGCGTGGCGGTTTTCGGAAGCGTGCTGCTCACTAATTATCATCGCGATTTCGCCAAGGCACTGCCGCCCGGCACCCCTGCCATAGCGCTGCCGCCTTTTTCGAACCCGTTGATGCTGGCGCAGATCCGGCCGCAGCTCGAAGCCGCTTTCGGAAAATATCCAGGCGGGACGGCCTTGCTGCACGTATTGTTCGCCAACGTACGGACATCGCTGATTCATGGCTTGCAGCTGATCTTCGTCTCCAGCGCCGTCATCATGACGGCCGCCGTCGCGCTAAACCTGTTCCTGCGCAACGTCCCTCTCAGACACCATTCCGCCGAGGTATCCGAACCTCCCGCCTAGGAACGCCGGGCCCTTGCTCTCGGCGCGCCGTTGCGGTTGAATGTCTCAATAGCCGGCCTCGGCCGGAGGAGGTCGCCATGAGCCGCTTTGTACGCATAGGGCTTTTCACGCTGTCCGCCGCAGCCGCGGGATGGGCAGCCGATCCGGCAAGACCAGTCACCTTCAGCAAGGACGTCGCGCCGATCCTGGAGCGCTCCTGCCAGAATTGCCACCGGCCGGGATCGATCGCGCCGATGTCATTGCTGACTTACAAGGACGCGCGTCCCTGGGCTCGTTCAATCAAGGAAAAGGTAGCCCTCCGCCAGATGCCTCCCTGGCACATCGACCGCAACGTCGGGATCACCAAGTTCAAAGACGATCCCTCGCTCAGTGAGCAGGAGATCGCCACAATCTCAGCGTGGGTCGACCAGGGCGCCGCCGAGGGAAACCCCGCGGACATGCCGCCTCCGCGCCAGTTCAGCGATCTCGATGAGTGGCACATCGGCAAGCCCGATGTTGTGGTCTCGATGCCCAAGCCCCATCTCTTGAAAGCCAAAGGCGGCGACGAATACTACGACATCGATGTGGACCCCGGATTCACCGAGGACCGCTACATTTCAGCCGTCGAGACCAAGCCCGACTCGGGTTTCAAGGTGCTGCATCACGCGACGACGAATTTGATCGAGGATCCGGACGACCCCGTCGGCCTTTTCCTGAACGAATACGCGGTCGGCAAGAACGCCGACCTTTTCCCGGAGAATGCCGGCCGTCTGATTCACGCCGGATCGAAGATCCATTTCAATCTTCACCTCCATCCCGATGGTGAGGCCACCCCCGTCCAGGTTTCCGTAGGTTTCAAGTTCTTCCCCAAGGGCGTGGTGCCCAAATACGTAACCTTCACCCAGCACATGGGCGATGTGACGGAACTCGACATCCCCGCCGGCCAGGTGGTTCGCAGCGACGGCTATTTCCGCCTTCAGAAGCCTGCGATGATTTCCGCCTTCCAACCTCACTTTCATATGCGCGGTAAGGCTCAGTGCATGGAAGCCATCTACCCGGACGTCCGCCCCGACTCCGCGCGGCCCGGCCCGGCAAAATCGGAAACCCTCAGCTGCGTGAGCGATTATCAATTCGGGTGGAGCATCACTTATCCATATGCGGAGGACGTGGCGCCGCTGCTGCCGGCCGGTACCG
>CAZKQQ010000331.1:0-4727 GCA_964554945.1 uncultured Solibacteraceae bacterium
GCGGCGCTGTGCTGCGATTTCGTTACGTCGATTGCGGACGATCGCTGGTTTTGGCAGACGGAAGCGCGTTTCTCGTTCCTAATCTCCCAAACGCCCGTATATCGCCCACGGTCCAAATCGCCCGTCACTCGGCCAAATGCACCTGTGAATCATGGGGCGGGATCCGGCGGACGTCGGGGCGGTGGTCCTCAAGCTGTACCGGCCAGCGCGGCCGAGATTCGTGCCATGCTGAAGAACGCGGCCTCCAGGAACTGAATTCGATAATACGAAGGACGACACCATGAAGACGGCCTCTTGGTCCAACGCCATTCTGCTTGCCATGATCAATGTGGCGGTTGCCCATGGGCAGGCACAGCGCGGCCCCGCAGTTCCTCAGATGCGCGGCGACGGTCCTCCACCTCCGGCCAAGCCTTTTTCGATCACGAGGAGCGATCCTGAGCTCGACAACATCATCTCGCCAGGAGCGAAGCTGGTGGAACTTGGGCGCGGCTTTGGTCTTACCGAAGCCGGGCTGTGGATCGCCGAAGGGCCCAGTGGCTATTGGATTTTCGCCGGGCTACTGGACAATGTCCTCTATAAGGTCACGCCGCAGAAGCAGGTCTCCGTCTTCATGGAGAGGGCTGGTTATACCGGCAACGATCCTGAGCATGTCGGCGCGCAGACTCGTTCCGGTCGCAGTCATGTGCTTCTGATCGGTCCGTCCTGCACGGGCATGGATCACCAGGGCCGCGTGATCTGGTGCGCCGACAACGATCGACAAGTGATGCGCCTGGAGAAGGACGGCACGCATACGGTGTTGTCTGGCGGAATGGACGGCCGCAGGTTCAGCGGCCCGAACGACATCGCGATCGCGGCGGACGATGCGGTCTATGTTACGGACAACGATTTCGGCCTGCGCGACGGCGGAAAGAATCCCGACAAGCAGCTGCAGAATGGCATCTACCGGATTACGGAAGGCAAGACGACGCTCGTACTAAGTGGCGCAGATCTCGGTGGTACTCCGAACGGTATTGCGCTCTCGCCTGATGATAAGTGGATGTACCTGTCCACTGCAAATCGTCAGATGCGGCGATATGCAGTCAAATCCGATGGCACGCTAGGCTCATTTACTGTCTTCACTGAAGGCGTCGGCATCGGTGACGGCGAGAAGACCGACATGGCAGGCAATGTGTTCTCGACCGGCGGGGCTGGCCCCGGCATCATCCGCATCACTTCGCCTGAGGGCCGGCTGCTCGGCACCATCAATCTGCCCATCTACGGCGGCGAGCCCAAGAGGCAGATCTGTGCAACAAACGTCGCATTCGGCGGTCCGGATGGCAGGACCCTGTTTATGGCGGGATGCGATGCCGTCTACACGATCCAGTTGAAGGCATCTGGGATCGTGCCGGCGCACAACGTGAACAAGTAGGAGCATATCTATGTCGATACGCGTATGGTCTGCCGTTCTCGCCGTAGCGCTCGCAGCACTCGCCGGCACCATAAGCGGACAAGTAAAACCTGGCGTGAAGGCGCTGACGCCGATGGACTACATCGAAATCCGGCAGCTCGTCAACCGGTTTGCGTTCGCTCTCGACACGGGCAGCAACAACGGTTACGATTACGCCGATTTGTTTGCCGCAGACGGCGAGTCCATGCGGCCGTATGCGAAAGGGCGGGAACAGCTTGCGGCGCTCGCGCGCGGTCCGCGTCTCGGGCCGGACAACACCGTGCACTACATTAGGCGGGTCATTCTCCGGCATGATAATTTCCAGTTATTCTGCCTCCCACGAGGCCGATTCGCCGAGGTGTCTGCTGCGGTGAGTTTCCAGAAGCGCGCTTGTCGGTCCTTATCCTGACAAACGACTCTCCGCTCCGTCAAATCAACGGCTTGGGCGCTTCCGCCGAACCGTGGCTGGCTCGACATCCGAAGTGCCGCGATCCCAGACAGAGGCTCCCCGGTAAGCCGAGACTCGGTAAGCTTAGAAAAGATGCGCTCGATTCTTAGCGCGGGCAGAGTGGCGTTCCTTGCCGTCGCCGCGCTGGGCCTGTTGTTGTTCAGAAGCGCCGCGGCGCCGCAGGCGGAGTTTCTTCGCTTCGCGATCCTCGGCGACCGCACCGGCGACGTCCAGCCGGACGTCTATGAACAGGCCTGGAAGGAAGTAGCCGCGGAAGATCCGGCCTTCGTCGTCACCGTGGGCGACACGATCGAGGGGATGCATGACGTTACGGCACGGACGGAGTGGCAGGAAGTGGAAAGGATCCTCAAACCATACCGCCGATTTCCGCTGTATCTCGCGCCCGGCAATCACGACATTTGGTCTGAGGCCTCGGAGCGCCTGTTCCGGCAGCACGCGGGACATCCGCGGCATTACAGCTTCGATCGCGGTGCGACGCACGTCACGATCCTGGACAACAGCCGGTCCGACGAGCTCGCGCCGGAGGATCTGATGTTCCTGGAAGAAGATCTGAAGGCGCACGAGTCGCAGCCGGTGAAGATGATCCTCTCGCACCGGCCGTCCTGGCTGGTGAGCGTGGCCCTGCGGAATACGGGCTTTCCCCTGCACCGTATTGCACGCCGTTACGGTGTGCAATACGTGATCGCCGGACACGTCCATCAGCTTCTGCGGTTCTCGCTCGAGGGAATCGACTACATCTCGATGCCCAGCTCGGGAGGGCACCTGCGCCCGGCGGATGCGGCGTACGAGGGCGGCTGGTTCTTCGGGCATGCCCTGGCGACGGTGCGGGCAACGGAGGTCAAGTTTCAATTCGAGGAACTAAAACCACCCCTCGGCCACGGCCGTGTTTCGATGTCCGACGAGTGGGGAATGTTGGGATTGGTGCAAAAACCCGCTGCCGCGGCGAAGTGAAACGCGATCTTTATCGCGCAGCCGGCGGCTCTTTGTCCGCCGGAATTCCAGCCATGTAACGGTAGAGCGCCACGGCGCGGTTTATGAGAGATGCCTGACGCCCGGACAGCAAAGTTGTGCCAAGTCCGCTCATCCGCACCAGGCTGTAGTAACGCCAGACGTTGTTTGACGAGGGGTTTGCTTCCCGCTCGAGGAACGTGATCGATTCGAGTTCGCCGGGGCGGAAAAGAGGGATCGCGAGGGATTGCACGGCGCTGCTGTTGTCGGTGGAAAAGACGAGGTGATCTGCGGAAGCCCGGATGATTCGTAACCGGTACACGGCTTTACCGAACAGGTTGTCCTCTTGATGGAGGTACAGGGTTCGACCTTCGGTTATTTCGTCAAGCGAAAAGTCGCCGCGGCGCTGATCGCCGGACGCGGCAGTCGCGGCGTGCGCCTCGACGATGAGCGCTTGCCAACGTTTGCTGGTGGTAGACCAATAGAGTAAGCCCTTAAGTGCCGATACCGCGCCGATCCGTCGCCGGAGTCCCTCGGTGCCGGAGGCGTTCCTGAAGCGTGCCGCTGTCGCGACCAGTGTGGACAAGGATGAGGCGGACCACGTGACGCACGCGGGCGGATTCCAGTCGGCGTGGTCCCAGGTTTTGACGGCGGGCTCAGCGTCCGAGCTGGGGAACGCCGGAGAGGAATCGCCGCCGCAGGGAGGTTGCGGCCCGGCCTCGGCGCGGGCGAAGAAGCTCAAGCTGAGGGTCGCGAGCCAGAGCGCGGGTCTCATGCCCTCAGGGTACCGAAATCAGCGCTGCTCCTGTCAGAAGGCCACTTTCGAGTCCGCGGAGAACTTGCGGCAGTCCT
Source organism: uncultured Solibacteraceae bacterium (assembly GCA_964554945.1). GTDB lineage: Bacteria > Acidobacteriota > Terriglobia > Bryobacterales > Bryobacteraceae > PSRJ01. Next base: position 3,696 of record CAZKQQ010000331.1, read on the forward strand.
GGAACGTAATCTCGTTGCGCAACAACCGCTTTCCGTCACGCACGGTTTCTGTGGCTCGCACCGGAAGGAACACTTCTTTGCCGGATGGAATCACATTACCGTATTCCAGGCACGTGACGTATTGGGAAAAGCCACTTGGACGTGTAGTGGCTTGACCCGAAAGTGACGCACCCGACTCCTACTGACCCCTTCTGTTCCAAACCGCACAACGGGACGCTCATTCTAACGCTGAGCGCCGGCAGCGGTGAGCTGTGTGCTCAGCATATCGGATATGTTTAAATGTCGTGCCGTTCTTCTTGGGTCATCGTCGGGAGAAGACCATGCACTGCGCGTTCTGCAAGAGGTCCCAAGATGTACTCGAAAAGTTGGTATCCTCGCCTAACGATTACGGGCCAGTATACATCTGTGACCAGTGTGTTCGGGCTTATCTTGTTGCCATCGTTGATGCGCCAGCATCTTCGGGTGGTCATTCGGCGCAGGAACGGCGCTGCTCCTTTTGCCACAAAGGCAGTGCGATTGTCCGATTGCGGTCGTCATCCGGCCACTCTCCGAACGCTTCAATTTGCGAAGAATGCCTTGCAGTCTGCAGGGATATTCTGCAGGATATCGCCCCGATCAGAGGCAATTAGGTCGATTCGCGTTTTGTTTGGCCGCCGCTGCAGCGGCTACTACCGTGACTGCGACTACGCCGCCGCGCGGAACAGAATCGCGACTAGGACAAAACTCGTAGCGGTTGTGATTGTGAAGTCGCCTATGCTGAGGTTGGCACAAGTAGGGTTCGGGGAAGTCTCTCAGGATTAGGACCGATAAGTCGGCTTCGGTCCGGGCAACTTCCGAGTTGTGGTGTCAAATCGGGGACTTACCGCCAGTCCTGCTACTGAAAACTATGTTGTAAACCGCAAATGGCGGTGTCGTTTGCGAATTCTCGCGCCTCGAGATTATGTGTCCATCCGTTCGACCCATGGAGAGCGCCATGTGGGAGCCACGAATGGATCCGCAAAGTACTGTGTTTCCCGCGCAACCTTGTCGTCC
>CAZKQQ010000332.1:0-4651 GCA_964554945.1 uncultured Solibacteraceae bacterium
CGACGCGCTGGTGGAGCGCCGGGTAGAATCGCGTTACGTGACACTGTGCGTGCTGTTGTGGGACCCGGTGACGCGCCAGATCGTAATGGCCAATGCGGGAGCTCTGCCGCCCATGATCTGCCGCGGCAACGAAATCCTCAAGATGCGGGTGGAAGGAGTGCCGCTTGGCCTGCTTGCGTCGCGAGAGTATGAAGAAGTGCCGTTTCAGGCGCTGCCCGGGGACATGCTGGTGCTTTACTCCGACGGCATCACCGACCATATCAATCCGGCGGGCGTGGAATACGGGCGCGGACGGCTGGCGCAGGTGGTGCGGGGGCACTGTTCGGGAAGCGCGGCTTCGCTGGTGGCGGAGATATTTAAGGACGTCGACCGGTTTGCCACGGCGGCGTTTGATGATCAGACGGTGATGGTGATGAAAGTCAAATGAAGAAGTCAAAAGTCAAAGGGCAAAAGTCAAAAGTCAAAAGTCAAAAGTCAAAAGTGATTAGGAGGCGCCGCTACGCGGCGCGAGTTTTATGAATGATCTCGCGGAACGATTGTTGGATTATCGCCCGGATTGTGAAATTGGTCGGCGCGCTGCCGACGACGTTGATCGGACGGAGAATTGGAGATCAGTTGCTGCGGAGCGGGATGGCCGTGGGGGCCAATTATGAGGAGGCGCACGCGGCTGAATCGAAATCGGACTTTGTCCATAAGCTGCAGGTTGCGCTAAAGGAATTGCGGGAATCGAATTATTGGTTGCGACTTTTAGCTAAAACTGAGATCGTACCTGCCGACCGGCTCGGTCCGTTGCTTGACGAATCCAATCAACTCCGTGCCATACTCTCAAAGGCGGTCGCGACTACCAAAGGCACGCAAAAAGAAGCCGTCGCGCTGTAGACGCGGCGTACCCAAATCACTTTTGCCTTTTGACTTTTGACTTTTCTTCGGTTCATATGTTTCCCTATTCCGGCTCCGATCTGTACTGCGAGAACACGGCACTTGAGGACATCGCCCATTCCGTGGGTACGCCGGTCTTCGTCTACTCGGCTGGCACCATACTGGACAACTACCGCGCTTATCACGAAGCCTTCGCCGACCTTCCGCACAACGTCTGCTATGCGGTGAAAGCGAATTCGTCTCTGGCGATTCTCTCGCTGCTGGCTAAGGCGGGAGCGGGGTTCGATATCGTGTCCGGAGGCGAACTGTTTCGCGTCCTGCAGGCCGGCGGAGACCCGGGGAAGGTGGTGTTCTCCGGAGTGGGCAAGACTCCCGACGAGGTCGAATACGCGCTCGAACATGGTATCCACAGCTTTAATTGCGAATCGGAATCGGAACTCCTGCTGATTGATTCGCTGGCGGCGCGGCGCGGCGTGCGGGCCGGCTTTTCCATTCGGGTGAATCCGGATGTTGACGCGGTCACCCATCCGTACATTTCGACCGGGCTGAGCGAGCACAAGTTCGGGATCGCTATGGCGGAAGCGGCGGACGTGTATGCGCGCGCCCGCAAGCTCACCAACCTTACGGCGGAAGGCGTGAGCTGTCATATCGGCTCGCAGATTCTGGACCCGAGCCCGATATTGGAAGCCGTGGACAAGGTGCTGGCCCTGGCGGCGGAACTGCGCGCGGCCGGGCATCCGATTCGTCACCTGGATCTAGGCGGCGGGCTGGGCATCGCCTACCGTCCGAGCGAGCAGGCTCCCGAAATTGGTAAGTTCATTGCCAGCTTGCACGACCGTCTCCGGGCGAGCGGGTTGTGCGTCATGGTGGAACCGGGGCGCTCCATTGTGGGGGCTGCCGGTGTGCTGCTCACGCGCGTGCTCTACCGCAAGAAGAACGGGCCGAAGGATTTCGTAGTGGTGGATGCGGCCATGAACGATCTCATCCGACCCTCGCTGTATCGCGCGCATCACGAAATTATTCCGTTGCGGAAGAATCGGCTACCGGCGATCACGGCGGACGTGGTGGGGCCGGTCTGCGAAAGCGGGGATTTTCTGGCGCGCGATCGGGAGATGGCTAACGTCATGCCGGGCGATTATCTGGCTGTGTGCGCGGCGGGAGCATACGGATTCGTGCTTTCTTCCAATTACAATTCGCGGCCGCGTGCGCCGGAAGTTTTGGTGGAAGGCGCCAAATACCAGGTGATCCGGCGGCGTGAAACGTACGAAGACCTGGTTCGCGGGGAAACGGCGTAAGGCGGCCCGGCGCGTCCGCCTACTCCAGAACTACTTTCAAATAACTCATCGAATCGGCGCGCACGTCGACAGCGCGCGTTCCCTGTCTGCCATCCTTTTCGACTGTGAGGTTATAGGTTCCGGGCGACAGCGTGACTTGCGCCGGCGTCACCTGTGACAGCTTTTTCCCGTTCACGAGAATGGAGGCGCCGGCCGGCTCACTGGTTACCATGATGGTGCCGCCGATGATTCGGAGAATGACGGGAGGAAGTTCGACGCCTCCATTACCGAGTTCGATGTCCCGATGCTCCACCTGATAACCCGGCAGGGTAACCGCAATGGCGTGGCGACCAGGGGCGGCATCGACCGAACAGGGAGCGGTGCAGGCCGTTTGTGGCTTGCCATCCAACGTGACTGTGGCGCCGCCGGGGCTGCTGACGACTGTGACGGGATAGGTGGTTGGCGGCGCAGGAGCGGCGTTGGGCGTGCCCGACTGTTTGGCCGCGGCCGTTTGTCTTTCGGCCGGCTGGTCATTCGCCGGCCCCGAGGCTGGAGGTAACGGGCTCGGCTTATCGCTTGCCTCTGGCGGTGTGGTCTGCTCCGGCGGAGATTGTGGAGCCGGTTCCGGCGCCGGCTGCGCCTGCGGTGGCGGCTGATCCAGTGGCTGCGGCTGTTCCTGTTTGGCTTGCGAGGGTTGCGGGTTGGACGTCTTCGCCAGCCAGGGGGCCGCTTGCCATCCGAGTAAAGCCAGCAATCCGGTGGCGACCAGGATGGCCATCAAGAACGCCCAAAAGCCGGGTTTCTTTCCCGCGTTCCGATCGACGGTGGCTTCGGAAAGACGCGGTCGCCGGCCGGGCGGAAGCGACACACCGGGCTTCGCCTCCACCAGTGTCGGACCGCTGAGGCTTCCACCGCGCGCCATCGTTTTCCAACCGGGTGTCGCGGCACAAGCCGTTTCCAAAGCCGTGCTAAATTCCTGGCACGTGGCATAGCGGCCTTCCGGTCTCTTCGCCATACCCTTGCGCAGAACATTTTCGATTTCGCCGGCCACCGTTAGATTCAGGCGGTGGGGCGCCGGCGGTTCCTCGGCGACAATTTTATAAACCACAGTGGTGAGATGCTCGCCGGTATACGGCTTTTCGCCGGTGAGCATTTCGTACGCGATCACAGCCAGCGAAAACTGATCGGAACGCCCGTCCACCTCAAGGCCTTGCACCTGCTCGGGAGACATGTAGTGGGGGGTCCCCACGATCGTGCCGGTGATGGTGAGGTGCTCGTTGGTGGTGACCTTGGCGATACCGAAGTCGGTCACCTTGGTGGCGCCATCGGCCGCAATCATGATGTTTGCCGGTTTGATGTCGCGGTGCACGATGCCTTTGGAATGGGCGTAATCAAGAGCAGCGGCGGTCTGGCCTAGCGCGCTGAACATCTGCCCGGGACTGATCGCGTATTCTTGCGAAAGCACGTAGTCGAGCGTGGGGCCGTCGACGAACTCCATGGCGATGTAGGCCAAATCACCCTGCTGATCTACGTCATAGATGGTGACGATGCCGGGATGCGATAGCATACCGGCGGAGCGGGCCTCGCGAAACAATCGTTCCCGCAGCCGTTCGCGCTCTTCGGGTTTGTGCACCTCGCCGAGCCGGATGGTTTTGATGGCGACAGCGCGGCCGATGTTGGGGTCGGTGGCGAGATAGACAACGCCCATGGCTCCCCGCCCCAGTTCCCGCACGATCTGGTATCGGCCGATTGGATCCATCCAGCCCCTATTCTCATAGGATACGGCTTTGCGGCCGATTTCTGTTAACGTCAACCCATCGGACAACTTAGGGTGTAATCCGTGGGGTCCAATCCGTCCCTCAGCTTTACCGCCGAGCCGCCGGGCCGCCGACGGATTATAGAAGTCGCGCGGCAAGCTATCGTAAACTGGTTGATCCAATGGAAAATCATTTTGTAGTGACGGGCGGCGCGGGTTTCATTGGCTCGGCCATTGTGCGCGCCCTGTTGCGCGAAGGCGCGGGGCGGGTGATGGTGATCGACAACCTTCTGACCGGACGAGAATCCAATCTGGAGGAAGTTCGCGGCTCCATCGATTTTCAACGCGCTGACATCCGGCATTATGAGGAAATCGCGCCCCTGATCCGGGGAGCGGCCGTGGTATTCCATGAAGCGGCCATTCCTTCGGTGCCGCGCTCGATTGACGACCCTGTGCCGTCGCATGAAGTCAACATTGACGGCACCTTCAATGTGTTGCTTGCGGCGCGGGAAGGCAAGGCGGGCCGGGTGGTCTATGCGGCTTCCTCATCGGCATACGGTGACACCGAGGTACTTCCCAAAGTCGAAACCATGAACCCGCACCCGAAGTCGCCATACGCGCTGCAGAAACTAGTGGGTGAATACTATGCCGAGGTGTTTGCGGGCGTGTACGGTGTGGCGACCGTGTCGCTCCGCTATTTCAATGTGTACGGCCCGCGCCAGGACCCGTCGAGCCCGTATTC
>CAZKQQ010000333.1:0-4594 GCA_964554945.1 uncultured Solibacteraceae bacterium
AGACATAGTATGGATCGGCTCGGCCGGCGGAGGAGTCTGGAAGAGCACCGACGGCGGTGGCTCCTGGACGGCCTTGTGGCACTCCCAGGAGAGTCTGAACGTCGGCGCTCTGGCGGTCGACCCTGCGAACCCGAACATCGTCTACTGTGCAACCGGAGAGGCGGACCTGTCCGCCGATTCCTACCCGGGAGTCGGCATTTACCGTACGCAGGACGGCGGCGCAACCTGGAATCTCTGGGCGCCGGCGGCGCAACTCCAGCTACCAAAGCGCATCGGGGCGATAGCGGTCGACCCCTTCGATTCCAAGCACATTCGCATAGGCGGCGTCAGGCACCGTGACCCTGATCCGGCGGGCCTGTTTGTGACTCGTGACGGGGGCGGAACCTGGAAGATGGAGACGTTCGTTTCCTCCAAGCCCTACTTCTGCCATTCCATCGTGTTTCATCCCACGAAAAAGGGCCTGATATTCACGGCCGTCGACGAACAGGGCGCAAATAGCGGAATTTGGCGCTCAAGCGATGGTGGTGGAACCTGGGCACACCTGACGAAGGGGCTGCCTTCACCCGACCAAATCCACCGAACCAGCCTCGCGATTGCGCCGTCGAAGCCGGACTGGATCTATGCCGTGACGGCAAACGCGACCGAAGGCGTTCTCGGGGTGTTCCAGAGTCAAAATTCTGGAGACACGTGGAAGAACGTAGGCGGCACGCATTTCGCCAAAGAAGGACAGATGTCGTACGGCAACTCGATCGCCGTCCATCCCACGAATCCACGATGGGTCCTGTGTGGCGGAGTCGATTTGCACCGTACCACGGACGGTGGAAAGACTTGGGTCGTGACTTCGAAATGGGACGCTACGCGCGGAACGAGCAAGTATGCCCACGCGGATCACCACGCGCTGCTTATGCCCGCTATGGCGGCGGGCCGGGTATACGATGCCAACGATGGCGGTATGGACCGAAGCGATGATGGTGGCGCTACCTGGAAAAATTTGAGCAACGGCCTGGCGGCGACCATGTATTACGACATCGACGTTGCTCCATCCGATGCGAAGAGCTTCGGTGGCGGCGCCCAGGATAACGGAACCTTGGTGACGGTTACGGGAGGCGCGAGCGATCATTTCGAGCTCCTGGGAGGAGATGGTGGCTGGATGGTTTACAACGCGCTCGATGCATCTCGCGTGTACGCCTCCTATTACAATTTCAACATCTTCCGTTTCCGCGGGACCACCAATAAGGACATCTCGCCGCCGGCGACCAAAGCAGAGCAGGAGATCTGGATGTGCTACATCACTCCCGATCCATCCACACCCACCACTGTGTTTACCGGATCGACGCGCGTTTGGCGGACCACGAACGACGGAGACTCGTGGCAGCCGGTGTCGAGTGATCTCGATGGCAGCTTCATCAGCGCCATCGAAGTCGCTCCGGCCAACTCGAAGCTGGTCTATGCCGGCACGGAGAATGGAGGACTCTTCCGCAGTGTGGATGGTGGGACTACCTGGTCCGGCAACATTGCCGGGTCGCTCCTGCCAGGCCGCATCATCACGCGTATCGAGACCCATCCCAGCGATGGAAAAAGAGTCTTGGTCACCGCGGCCGGCACTGGCGCCTCGCATGTATTCTCATCCGTCGATGCCGGCACGACGTGGGCAGATATCGACCGGGGCAAGCTTCCCGACGTGCCGCATCACGCAATCGTGATTCCGCCCGACAATCCGGGCTTCCTGTACGTTGCCAACGACGCCGGCGTATTCGTCACGACGGATGCCGGCACCACCTGGAACAACATGAACCGTAACCTTCCCAACGTGATGGTGGTCGACCTGGTCTATCATGTGGGACAGGGCGCGCTGTACGCAGCCACGTACGGCCGCAGCATCTGGCGAATCAAGCTGAAGTAGCGTCCGGAATCTTCAAGAGCCTGTCCGTCGGCGGCGCTTTCCGAACCACTCCGACCGGCGTGCGAGATTGCCGGAGCCCTCGCCGATCTTGACTCCAAGCCCTCGCAAACTGGGGGCCACCACGCGGCTCACGCGCATTGTCGAGTCCCCGACTGTGAGCTTGCCAGTGCCTGTTACCCGCGCGCCGGGATTCAGGAGTTCACTGATGTCGCCTTCGACAATCCACAGGTCGCCCTCGCCTTCAGCACCCTCCAGATGTGCGCCAGCAGGCAATCGCTTCAACACCAATGCTCGCGAGTCGCCCGCCGCCAGCAGATCTACTTGGGTGCCGGAAGCTTCGAGAGTCTTACCCAACTCATCCAGCTTCATCTTTCGATCTCCTCCCTTTACTATTGCGCAATTAATAAGCCGTAGAACAGATCTCCCGGCGCGTTCGATATCGCACATGAACCGCTAAAAAACAGCAGTTGCACTAACGTGTTCAGTGACGGCGGTACCGGACGTGCACTTCCGAGGGAGGGACAATTCCGATGCGTGCTGCAAATTTGACGATTTGTTTTGGCGTTTGCGCAATGTGGATCTTCGCACAACCGGCTGCTCACCGTCGCGGAGCGCGGGAGCGCGCGGCGCCTGCACCGGCGCCGATGGAACTAAAGGCCGACGACATCAATAATGCGGGGCTAGCGCCCGACTTGCGGCCCGAATCAAATGGCTCCAGCGTGCTGCGTGCCCAGATTCTATTGGATCGGGCTCATTTCTCGTGCGGTGAACTCGATGGACATTACGGCACTAACTTGAGCAAGGTGGTGTCTGTATTTCAGATCACCCACAATCTTCCGAGTACAGGAAACCTCGACGGCGCCACATGGAACGCGCTAAACCAGGACCACGCGCCGGCATTAGTGACATACCAGATCAGCCCGCAGGATCTTGCTGGACCGTTTTTCAAAATCCCCAGGGATCCGGTCCTCGAGGGGAAACTGCCCGGCCTTGGTTATGCTTCCCCGCAGGAAGGCTTGGGGGAGCGGTTTCATGTCAGTCCGAAAGTGTTGGCAGACTTGAATCCGGGCAAGCATCTCGACCAGGCCGGGGAGCAGATTCTAGTACCCAACGTGATCACGCCGGTGCCGGGCGCGGCGGAGCGCGTGGTGGTTTCCAAATCCGAAGGCTCTGTTACCGTATTCGACGCGCAAGGGCACGTGCTGGCCTGGTATGCCGCGACGATTGGAAGCGCGCACGATCCGCTGCCGCTGGGCGAATGGAAGATTACGGGTGTTCAGCGCAACCCGGTTTTCCACTACAACCCAAAACTCTTCTGGGATGCCAACCCGAAACACCAAAAGGCAGCAATCAAGCCGGGGCCAAACAACCCGGTCGGACTGGTCTGGATCGGCCTTTCCAAAGAGCACTACGGGATTCACGGCACACCGGAGCCGGCACGGATCGGCCATACCGAGTCGCACGGCTGCATCCGCCTCACAAACTGGGACGCCAGTGAACTAGCCGGCATGGTGAAACCGGGAACGCCCGTCACCTGCAAGGCATAGAGCCAACGACCGCGTTCGAAGAATTACGGCGGCAACAAGGGACGAATTCGCGATAGTCTGATTGTGGCGGTGACAGTTTTTGGCGCGGTCGGAATCGGAGCCGAAAACATCCGCCCGTGACCGTCAGTCGTTTCACGAAGGAGTAAAGTGAACCTCATCAATCGTCTGAACGTCGTGCTGAAGCGCCTCATCCTCGCATCGCGAGTTTCCTCCCGATTCGCCGAACCCGTTACGCAGTTGCTCAAGATGGGGGAGTTTTCGCGAGCGGGCAACCTGCGCACCAGCATTGCGTCGGCCGATCGTTATCAACTCTATGGCCGCATTCAAAAGGAACTCGTGGGGGATGCGCCGATCGATTACCTGGAGTTCGGCGTCTACAAAGGTGCCTCGATTCGCTGGTGGGTGGAGGCCAACCGCCGCCCGGATTCCCAATTCTACGGATTCGATACTTTCGAAGGACTGCCCGAATCGTGGCGTCAGAATGTCACTCACTCCCTGCCGGCCGGATATTTCTCGACGCAGGGGGTCACGCCCGATATCGACGACAGCCGCGTCCGATGGGTCAAGGGCATGTTCCAGGATACGTTGGAGGGTTTCACCGCAGCGTATCAGCCCCGCAACCGGCTGATCTTGCACCTCGATGCCGATCTGTACAGCAGCACGCTCTACGTTCTTGCCGTGATGAACCGCTTTCTGTTGCCTGGAACCGTTCTCATCTTCGATGAGTTCGACAGCGTGACCGGAGAATTCAGAGCCCTATGCGACTACTTAGCCAGCTTCCGAAAAAAAGTGGTGGCGTTCGGTCATTGCGGGGAGTTTTATGACCAGATGGCATTCGTGGTGGCTGGGGAGTAGGCGAAACTCGACCCGCTCTTTACACTCAGAGCCCCGCTTCGCGTAAGGAATTCGTGCCGGTCTGCTTGTGGCGGTGGCCGTTGCTGGAGGCGCGGATCGGAATCGAACCGAGGAATAAAGGTTTTGCAGACCTTGAGCTTATCGCGCCAACTACGTGTGTTTTCAACAGAACTCCGGGCGATGAAGAGGTGTTGGCCCGCCGTTGGCCCACTTTGAGATCACGAATCAGAAGAAATACCCCGGTCGACAGGTGACAGAAATAGGGCTGGCAGGTTGCTAGTGTTACTCC
>CAZKQQ010000334.1:0-4563 GCA_964554945.1 uncultured Solibacteraceae bacterium
CGGCCCGACGTATCCCACGCGAGTACCAGCTTGTGCCATGTTCCGGGGGAGAGCCTCACGTTCGGCAGAATCTCCCCATTGGACGCGATCGCCAGGTTAAACACGTTATAAACACCGTCTTCCAAGTCCCATGGAACTGAGAAGTGATCCGTAAGCCCAAGCAGCGCGCCACCAAATCCGGGTTGTACTTTGATTTCTAGCTGCAGCGTCCCCTTCTTTCCGGCCGGGAAGTTCCAGACGGCGGCCGAAGGCCAATTCTGGTCCGCCTTTCGGATTTCCAGAACCTTTGCCTCGCCCTCCCATCGCAGGCTCACTCCCTTGCTGCCGAAGACAGACCAGTCGTCGATTCCTTTCGCGAATTCGGATGCCTGGTGTGTTTCATAAATCCACCGTGGATCGAAGCGGCGGAACGTGCGCTGCCGCCCGCTTTCCACCCAATTCGAAAACAGAATTCGACCGTCTGACAAAAGAGTCGGAAAGGTATAGGCCAAGCCATAGTCGGCGAGGCTTGACGGAGGTTCATTCCGTAAAGGATCGCGCGCCACCTCTCGGAATCCGCGCCAGGTCTTGCCCTCATCGCTTGAGACCGCGACGTGCAGCACGTTGCGTGCGCCGTAGGCATACGGATACCGCAAACAAGCGTTGGAAAACAGCAGGATATCTCCGTTCTTGAGGCGTACCAGCCCCGCTGGAGAATCGGAAGAGATCAGGCTGGTGGGCCGAGCAGCGCTCCAGGTCGCGCCACCATCCGAGGAAAACGATTGGTAGAAACGCCCTCGTTGCGTGCGCATCAGCATCCACACGCGGCCGTCATTTAGTTGAATGACAACCGGTTCATCGGCGCCATAGGTACTGAGGTCCGGGGTCTGCACCGACATATCGTCAGCCGACTTTTTCCAGGTCGCGCCGCCGTCGTCGGAATACAGGGAACTCACGCTATAGGCACCAACGAAGGTGTAATCAAGAAATCCTCCACCGCGATTTCCCCAATTGCGGCCGTCCCTTGCGTAGGCGAAGGGCAATAGAAGGCGCCCGTCGCGAAGTTGAATGACGGACAGCAAATCGCTGCCGTGCCCTCTCCAGATGGCCTTGGGCGGCTCCCACTTGGTGCGATGATCGCGTGACCGCACGTACCAGATGTCGAGAATCTGACCCGGACGCGTCGCCTGTGCTTCCTGCGATTTCGGATAGAGAATGCCGGAATTGGCGTCGCCTAGGATCCAGATGTGGATCTCACCCTCGTGATCCACTAGCGCGTCGAACAATCCGAAGCCGCCTTCCTGGCGCGGCCACTGGAACAGGTCCTCGGGTTCCGACCAGGTCTGTCCCTGGTCGGTGGAATAGCGGCCCTGCATCGTCTGTTGGTAGTCGCTGCTGCGGGCAATCGACAGCGCAATCACGCGCCCGTCCGGCAACTGTAGCGCCCGATACATATTTTGTCGGAACGGATAGTGCTCATCCGGGCCAGCTTGGAAGACGGAGACTGCATGAGGAGTTTCAGGGTTGGCGGTGTTGCTGTTTGGTGGGACGGCGGCAGCGCGGTGTAGTGAGCACACCACCATGATCAGCGCCCATTTTGTGATTCTTTGCAGCCGATGCATAACATCTCCTGGGGAATTCATCTTTTCTCCGTGACAGCGAGCACCTTCGCGGGCGCGTAGCCATGCTCCAGGAACGAGCGCTCAAACCAGCACAGGTAGCCATAGGAGGCGCGTGCCAGGATATCGACATCGCCATCCTCGTTCCAGTCGACCGCTGAGACGATGGATTCGTACGGCAGGAATCCACCGCTATCGTCCTTTGCCTCGCGCCATTGCGGGCTCCCTGGTACCTGCTCAAACGCGCCACCGCCGGACCCATTCGGCGGTCCCAACCGCAACGGCTGAGCAGGAAGGAAGCGATCACCGTCCTTGCGTCCGGAGTTCAGCACGATCCAAGCACGGTTGCTGCCAACGATGACATCAGGCCAGCCGTCGCCATTCCAGTCGGCCACCGCCGGCACGAGCCGCGCCGGTGCTTTGGCAATAACGATGGGAGGCGCGAAAACCGGATGCGTGCCGCCGGTGAGATTTCTGTAATAACGAACATAGCCGTAGGTATCGCCGACAATTAGATCGACCTTGCCATCGCGGTCGAAATCGGCGGCAGCAAGCGTCGTACGCGCACCCTGGAGAACATCGAAGTCCCACTTGTGGCCAGCCATTGGCCCCACCTTGATCGGCTTTCCGTCGCTGGTGGTCAGGATCACTCCCTTAATATCGAAGTGCGGCGCTTTCGCCGTACCCAGATTGCGGTGGTAGTAGACATTCCCAGAGTGGGTTCCATATAGAATGTCCGGATTTCCATCGCTATCCAGATCTGTCACGTAGGTAAAAGTCCACGGATCGCCATAAGGCGATGCGTGAAAAATCTTCTGTCCCGGTCCCAGAATGCTGACCGGCGGCGCAAAGAACTGCGGGTTGCCTCTGTCCTCATTGATGCGGACCGTGAACCCCTCCACAAGATCAAAGTGGCGATCGCCGTTCCAGTCCACAAGCTGTGTGCCCCAGCCGTACAGAGGCGCCGTATGCCATTTTCCCGGCAGCGGCGGCGCATATTCCCAAAGAGGAGAGGTCTTCGTGCCCACGTTCATGTAAATCGAAACATCGGTGTCGCGCGCGACGACCAAGTCAAGCAAGCCATCACTATTGAGGTCCACCAGGCGAGGCGCCGCAATTGCACCCGATGGAAACTTGCCTTTCACCGGGAACTTCAACTTGGTGAATTTCGGGTCGGTTTTCGTGCCGACATTTTTGAAGTAGTAAAGGTAGTTCTCGCTGCTGGATGAGTCGCCGCCCGTGGCAGTCATCGGCATATCGCCTGAGACGATGTCGATCAGTCCGTCACCATTGACATCGGCCGCGGTAGGAGCAGCCGCCCAACCCACATCGAGCGGCTTGCCGTCGGCTTCGAGCGGACCCATGTAATGCAGGATGGGCGTGTGATCTTTTGGGTTCCAGCCGAGGTTATCGAAGCGGTAGATACGACCGGTCACGTAGCCGCCGGCCAGGATGTCGACGCGGCCGTCGCCGTTAATATCGGCCGCCGCAAGCACCGGGTGGTAGTCGGTCTTATATACTCCCTTGATTTCCGGAACGGGCGAATGCGGCAACTGCATGGGCTTGCCGTCGTCGGTGTACACGAATCCCTTGTAGACCAGCTTGGGCGCGGCATTCGTTCCGACGTTTTTGTACCAGACGACGCGGTTCCACTCGACGCCGCAGACGAGATCCTGAACGCCATCTCCGTCCCAATCGATGACGAGCGGAGTTGCGCTGAAGCCAACGTCGAGCGGTTTGCCGTCGGCGGTGAACATCAGCTTGGCGTAAGGGAAATAAGGGTGAGTCTTGGTACCGCGATTGGGGTACCAGACGATCCCGCCCCGTTCGCCGCCGACGAGCAGGTCCGGCAGGCCGTCTCCATTCCAATCCGCAACCTCAATGCGGCTGAGCAACATGCCATCGGTGCTGGCGCCGACTTCCTCGATTCGCTCGCCGCCATCTCCAATGAACCCGCGGCGCGGAAGCTGGTCGGGATCCGTACCGGGAGGCAGCAGGTTGAAATAGATCGCATAAAACGAAGGTTCGTGGCTTTTTTGGGTATGAGTCCAGGCGAGATTGCCACCCTTCCAGTCGCCAAGGGTTTCGTAGAAGTAGCCCCAGTTGCGCTCGGAAGTGAACTTTAACTCGCCTGTATCGGGGTTAATATTCCCGACCACTTCCGGGAAGTTCTCGGGAATGGAGTCGTCATACCAGCGGTAGGGGACCTCCCAATCGGCGGTCGCGTACGCCCATTTGCCGTATGGAACCGGTTTGCCGGTAGCGGGATCGTACTGCTCTACCTGTAGAGAGGCGACATCGATCAGACCGGACGACCCGGCGTGCGCGCTCACGTCGGCAGCACTGATGTGAATGCGCGTAGGCATTTCGTCGGATTTACGCGAGCCGATATCGAGAAGATCTACGCTCACCAGAATGCGATATTTCCTCGTGGACACCCAATCGGGTTGCCGTGCCGCCGGGGCCGAATGCAGCTTTTGGACTGCAACTCCGATAGACCACGCGATCAGAACTACGCTGGCTGCATACCAAACCTTCCTTGGCAGATTGGTCATTGGTGATTTCCTTCCCCTGAAACTCCCATGCGTTCGTACACGCGGCGCGCCCGCGCAAAAAAGGCCAACACTTCGTTGCGGTGAGCATCGCTCGCGAATTTCCCGTCCTTGCGAATCCGCGCGGTCAGCGCGTCGATCCAATGGAGGCAATAATCTCGGTCCGCAGCGAAAAAGACAGGTTGATTGCTCACCGAAACGTACACCGGGCCACTGTGCGCCAGCAGCGCCACGGACGGCGAGCGTCGCTGCGACCAGCGTGACGGCCCGTTTGCAATGCGGTCGTTGTCCGGTCCCCAGACGCGCGCCGCCACCCAGGAACTTTTGGGAACGGAGATCGCGCCCGACCAGTGCAAATGCCCGGCGGGATTCGCGCTGGATGCGGTCGCAGCCACACGACCGTTCACCACAAT
>CAZKQQ010000335.1:0-4499 GCA_964554945.1 uncultured Solibacteraceae bacterium
GGAAAGACCGTGCCGCCGAAGGGGCTGGTCATCAGGTTCCACAGGATGGTGCGGCCCACGCTGCCCACGTTTTCCGTGGCTCCCACCACGGCTACGCTTCTGGGCGAGAAGAAGACGTCCAGTGCGTTCGTCGTTCTCCCATGGACCGGTTTGCGGGTCGGTTTAGTGATCTGCATGTTGCCCCGTTTCCGCCTGCGGTCCGAACGCGGCGTCATTCAGCGCAGTCAATACGTCCGGAATGCTCAGGCCATTCTTGCGCGCCACGGTTCCGATATCGCAATCATCGCAGACCGGGTGAAACCGGAGCCGCTCGAAAACGGGAACGGTATCAGGATGACGTTGTTTCACGTCACGGACGATCATGTCGCGGCGGATCAGTTGATCGAATCGGAACATAGGCGTGCCCTCGAAAAAAGACACAGATGCACCCCATCTTCCAAAAATATGACCTTGCGTTTTCAATGGGTTGAATTAACTGAGGCGATCATTGATTGGGTGATATGACGCAACCCGGAGGAGCAGTGGCTTTATAAATGGCGCCAGAGAAGCGCGGGCGCAAATCGGGCAAAATCCGTATGCGGTCACCCATTCACACCCGCTTTCGATCGCGAGCGCCGCGTGCGAAGCATCGGCCACGAGTTTGCCCCTCAGATTTCCGTGCTCGCAGAGCCCCTGAAAGATCCTCCAATGCTCCGGACCCGCGCGGCTCAACCAGCAGCCAGGGAGTTCCGTCAATGCATCGATGAATTGAAACGTTTGCCGCAAGGTCGAGGCGGGGCGTTAGGCCAAGTTCATTTTGCGGAACAGAGCCTCATACCTCGGCCCGGCCACGAATTGCGCAAACAGCGGGGCGCGCAAATAGAAGACGGTCCAAATCTGGTGCTCGTCGACGGCCTTTTCCAGCAACTCGAAACCGCGGTCCAGGTCGCCCGAAACCGCGCGGACAAAGCCGAGGGCGGTTGCGGGAACGTACTGGCGCAAGGCCATTGTTTCGAGCCGCGATTGAATCCACTTCATCATGTCCATCTTTCCTTGGCGGGCATACACCGCAGCCTGGACGGCCATGAGCCATACGTTACCCGTCGAGTTCTGCAATCCCTGCTCAATGACCGCTTCGGCCTCGTCGAATTCTCCGCTGCCTCCGAAAACGAGCGCGGCGGTCAGGCATGTGGTGAAGCTTGGGGGAAACATCTCGACCATGGTCCGGCAGCGCTCGAGAGCCTGTTGATTTCTGCCGGCAAAATTTAGAATCAGGGGTTCGACCGCCCGCTCAAGCGCGGAAAGCGGGTCCAGCTCCGCTGCGCGATGCGCTTCGACGACCGCTTCATCCATCCGTCCGAGGGGCACCAGATACCAGACCCCACGCCGGTAATGGGCGAGCGGCGAATCGGGATTGAACTCAAGGGCCTGGTCGAAGTCTTCACCCGCAGCTTTCCATTGATGCTGGCAGGCTCCGCGGAGGAAGCCGCGAGCGATGTACCCTTCCGGAGCACGAGGATCTAACTCGATGGCGCTGCCAGCCGCCGCGAGTGCTTTGGGAATCACTTCGCGCATGGGAGTGGGATGGTAATTCGTCAGGTACAGATACGATTCCGCGAGACCGGCGTGAGGCGCCGCATAACTGGGGTCCAGTTGAATCGCCCGCTCAAAATAATGGCTGCTCCGCGCCAGACTGGCGGGCGTGTATTGCTCGAACTGATACCGGCCTTCGAGATACGCCTGGTACGCCGCGAGGTTCGAAGTCTGCCGTCTGACGATGGGCCGGTCCTTGGAGGTCAGCTTGACCTTCATCACATCGACAATCGCGCGCGAGATCTCGTCCTGGATCGCGAAAATGTCGATTAACTCCCGGTCGTAGCGGTCAGACCAGAGATTGCTGCCGTCGGCAACGGCAATCAATTGCGCGGTAATGCGCACGCGAGTTCCGGCATGGCGCACGCTGCCTTGCAGAATATGGGCGATGCCGAGGGCCTCGCCGATCCTGCGGACGTCCTCGTTCTTTCCCTTGAATGCGAAGGCTGAGGTGCGTGCAGCGACGCGCAGTCCCGAAATCTGCGTCAGTGCGTTGAGTATCTCCTCCGCGAGACCATCGCCGAAGTATTCCTTTTCCGGGCCGCCGCCGATGTTGGCAAACGGCAAAACCGCGATGGAGAGCGCGTGTGCCGCAAGGCCCGCCGCCTGTACCGCCTCCAGCGAGGCCCGCACCTCTGACATGGATTGAAAGCGATCTTCGGGCGCCTTGCGGATGGCGCGCATGACAATCCGCTCCAGTTGCGGCGGGGCGTTAAGCGGCGCCGGTGGCTTGTGCAGGATGGCGCCGATAGTGGAAGCCGATGTGGGTCCGCCGAACGCTTTGCGTCCGCCGAGCATTTCATAGAGCACGAGCCCAAAAGAAAAGATATCGGAGCGGGCGTCGGTATAGTTGCCTTCCAGGCGCTCCGGCGACATGTAGGAGATGGTGCCGAAAACCGTGCCGCCGTGGCTGGCCGTGACGCTGTCGCCGGCATCAGGCAGAGCGATCCGGGCCAACCCAAAATCCATCAGCTTAATTCCGGCCCGGGTGACCAAAATGTTGCCGGGTTTCAGATCGCGGTGGATGACGCCGCCCTTGTGCGCGGCTTCGAGGGCCTCTGCGATCTCAAGGGCGACGCGCAGCGCCTCCTCCACCGGCAGGGGCCCGCTGAGCGGTTGGCCTTCCACATATTCCATCACCAGGTAATCGGGGCCAACGTCGTATAGAGTGCAAATGTGCGGATGGTTCAGGGCGGCAATGGCGCGCGCCTCGCGCTCGAACCGCTCCAGGTGCGCCGCATGCATCGTCTTGATGGCCACGGTGCGGCCGAGGCGCGTATCGATGGCTTTGTACACCTCGCCCATGCCGCCCGCGCCAATCGCCATGACGATTTCATAGGGGCCGAGCCGCTCACCTGGCGCCAGGGAAGGCATGGTTCTCAGATTCTATCGCGAAGGAAACAGGAGTGGAGAAAGGAAGAGGTGGGAGGCTCAGTCCTGGCGCGGGTCCGCGCCTCCCCAAGAAATTGCTACTTCACGCTGTCTACCGTGATGGTGTCGCCGCTGGCCTTGCCGTTAACGGTGACCTGTTTGCCAGCCATCGGCACGACCTTGTCCTGGTTGGCGATCTTGTACACCTTGCCGCTGTCCGTCAGCAGAACCGCGGGGGAGCCCGCTTTGATGCACTTGTTCGCGCAATCGACGTCACCTTTCATGCTGGCGACCTTCGAGCATTTCTCGTCGATGATATACCCTTTATATTCGGCGGCCATTACGCTACCGGCGAAACCTGCGGTCAACGCAAGCGCCAAGATTGCTTTGTACATGGTTTCCTCCTCAGAGTGAGATTTCCAAATTTGGATACTTCTTACAGTCTACTCCGTCGGCGAGCCGGTCAAAGCCGGGGGGGAGCTCCGGCTGAATCCGGATGGATGGCGGAGCACATAAGCCTGGAGTCGTCCTCATCCACGTGCGATCCTGGGGCTTATGCCCACTGCGCCGCATGTTGAAAGCCACTTTGAAGCGTCGGCAACCGTCCGCGACGTGGTCATCGGAATGGCCGATGGACTCACGGTGCCGTTCGCGCTGGCCGCGGGTCTATCCGGCACCGTCGCGTCCACCACCGTCATCGTCGTGGCCGGCCTGGCGGAGATCGCGGCCGGTTCCATTGCCATGGGGCTGGGCGGCTACCTCGCCGCGCGCACCGACCGGGATCATTACATGTCCGAGCGCGCTCGAGAGATGCGCGAAACCATCGAGATCCCCGAGAAGGAAACCGAAGAGGTGGCCGAGGTGTTCCGCGATTATGGTATGTCGGAGAAGGACCTCGCCCCCGTCGTGGCGGCCATCTGTTCCGATCAAAAACGCTGGGTCGATTTTATGATGCGTTTTGAGCTGGGGTTCGAAGAGCCGGATCCCAGGCGCGCGCGCGACAGCGCCGTAACCATCGCGGGTTCCTATATAGTTGGAGGACTGGTGCCGCTGGCGCCGTACATGTTCGTGGGCCAGTTGAACTCCGCGTTGAGTCTTTCGGTGGCCGTTACCCTGGTGGCATTATTCATATTCGGCTTTGTCAAAGGCAAGCTGACGGGAATCCGGCCGTTGCGCGGCGGTCTGCAAACGGTGGCGATTGGCGGTGTGGCCTCGGCGGCAGCCTATGGTTTGGCGCGCCTGATCAGTTAGAGTTGTACGCATGGCCTACTTCCTCGCCAAGACCGATCCGGACACTTACTCCATTGACAACCTCGAACGTGAAAAGAAGACGACCTGGGACGGAGTGACCAATCCGCAGGCAGTTCGCGCGATTCGCGATATGCGGCCGGGCGATCGTGTTTTCATCTATCACAGCGGAGGGGTGTCGGGAGTCGTGGGGCTGGCCTCCGTGGAATCGGAGCCGCGCACGGATCCGAAGAATCCCAAATCCGCCGTTGTGGATCTCGCATTTCTCGGCCGACTAGACCCGCCTACGACTCTGGCTGAAATCAAAC
>CAZKQQ010000336.1:0-4453 GCA_964554945.1 uncultured Solibacteraceae bacterium
GCATCCCGGTGGGAGCGGGCAACGAACCCATGATTGCTCCGTTTCGAATCGTGTTGCCGACATTGTCCACCGTGTTCCACATTGCCAGGCCCCATTGACACTGTGATTTAACTATCGTGGGATTGTAGCTCACGTTGCAGGGACTGGCGTAGGATGCGCCTAACGTGTAAGCTCCACTGACGGAGCCGGTCGAGTTGCCGTAATAGTCGGTGGACGGGATCTTGGCCAGGTCGCTCGCATCATAGGTACCGCCGTTGCCCATGCCGTGACAGCCCGCGATAGCAGCGGAGGGATTGGAAGTTGTTTGGTCGGCACTGCCGTTCGCCACCCACCAAGTGCTGTTATGGACCGTATCCTTCGAGCGCAGCAGAAAAAGCCCAATGGGAAACGAGGTTGTTCCTCCCCATGGTGGTTTGGCGTTGTTAATCACAAACCAACCTGCCATCGTGGTCGCGGCGCCCGGCGCTGTACCCCCATTGCTGTTGTATTGGCAGGGGCTACGAGTCGTGCTGTAACTAGCGGAGTAGGGGTTCAGTGAATTGTTAGCCGGATTGTTCGGGCTCACCGAGAGAGCGGTTGGAATGCCGTCGGTGAAAAAGACAATCGAGTTCAGGTTGTTGTCTCCGCCATTGGCCGCATCGCGAATGTGAGCTTTCTGCAATTCGATGTAGGCCATGGAAAGCGCTTCAGCCGCGTTGGTGCCGCCGTTGGCAACCATGGCGTTGATCTGATTAAACATGGGGCCGGTCGTCGCGGAAGTCGCAAAATTCTGGTCGGGCCCGTGCTGTGTTGCACTGTTCGGGTTCGGGTCATAGGGCTGCGGATAGACGGGGTACGCCACGATCGCGCTTCCGGAAAACGCCACTAGCCCCAGCTCATCGTAAGCAGGCGTAAACATGCCCGTGAATTGATTTGCGCCGGCAATCATTGAAGCCATCGTGCCTGGACACGTGCCGCCAGGTGTTCCGCCGCAGCTCATGGACCCGGAGTGGTCCAGCACCAGGACCACACGAGTGTTCTTTCGAGTCGCTACCGCGCTGGAGGCGATCGTCGAATACGCTTGCCCGAAGATGCGCATAAACAGCAGCGGCGACTGCACAGTCGCCGAGATGCTAATCGTGTTGGTCCCGAAATTATTGGTGTAACTGATGACGGGAGTCAGGTTCCGGGTTCCCCAATACCCAGTCGGAAAATTCACGTTCAAGAACTCGTTCGCGATCTCGGTGGTATTGGCGGCCGTCCCGAGCAGACGGCCGGCGCCCAGCGCCGCCCCATCTACAGCAGAAGAGAGCTTCGCTTGCACGAGATAAAGCCGGGTGCCATCAATTGCTAATCCCACAAGTGGAATAAAAACGACCGGCAGACCAAGCATGACCAGCATCAGGGTCGCCCCTTTTTGTCTGGTCTTCCTTCGCGAATCAGCGCGTATCATTTTGGTTCCCTCTCCATTACGATTAAAAGAAGCCAAACTCATACATGACGGCATTCGATACGAAAGGCGGCATGTTGAAGCCGAGAACCCCGGCTTCGGCCAGATAAAGCACCTGTCCGGAAGGCAATCCGGAAGCTACGCCATTGGTCACCGAATATGGATTGACGCCGTTGAATGTCGCCACGTCGCCGGCCTTGGTGGCCTGATCCAATGGCGAAATCTTGCCGTTGGCGGCAATCGTCACTCCAGTAGGCCCGCTGGTGAGCGGGCTCCCAAAATTGCTGGAGTGCACCGACGTATTACCGATCGTGAGGCGCTCTGTAAATACCCATCTTGTGTAATTAGTGCAGGCAGCGGTTGGGTTGCCCATCGCATCCACGGCGCCGACGGCTGCGCAGGCGTTCCGGTCCACATACGTCAAAGAGGAGAGAATGACGACCGCCTGGCCTTGGCCGGCTGTCGTACTTAATCCGACATTCGAGCCAAGGTCCGCCAGAACCGTTTGATTTCCGGGTAAGGAAAAATCCACCCCTCGCGCATACATATGGCCGGCGTCGCGCGCTAACTGGACGGTCTGCAGCGCGCGAATCATGTTGATCCCCAGAACGCCGGTGCCGAGGAGCAGCGGTCCCATCACCAGCAGGCTGAACGCGAACTCAATACTCGATACTCCCCGGGAACGATTTCGTCTCATCTTGATCTCCTAGGGTGCCGTTCCGATGGGCGGTGGATTTCGCGAGGGCTCAATAATATCGGCTGAATTCACGCTGATGACGAGCGGCGAGTTATCCACCGGCGCATTGCCGCTGAAGATGCGGGGCATCAGAGGATTCAGGGAAAAGCCTATTACGGAAACCTTCATAATGTTGCCTCCCGCATCACCGTTGGCTTGGGTGGACACATCCGTAGCCGCCGACGCGGAGTTGGGGGCAGGGGGCAGGTAGTAGTTGACCTTCACCTTGGCGAGGCCCGAGCTTCCGTTCAGCAACCCGAACGAATTGGCTTGCACGACGCCCTTCACAGCCGTGGTCAGATCCCCGGAGGCTGTGATTTGTGGCGACGATGCCGTCAGGGTCACTCCCGTTCGGACACCGATGCGCACTGCACGCTGAAGAGTGCTCTCCGCGAAGATGGCCCACGCGGTATCCACCAAAACCGTCATCATCGCCAGCAATGGCAATAACACCAGGCTGAACTCCAGCAGTTCCGATCCTTTCCGGCGTTTAGCCCGGGCGAGCCGCTTCTCCCGCTCGATGCTCTCACTCATAGAGTTCCCCCTATACGCGTGCTTTCGACGCTTATGAACGGCGCCGCGGCCTCTTTCTTTACAGAAGCGCCGGAGGAGTTCTCTTGATGACGGTTCACACTGGCAAGATCAATATGATTTGTGCTCTCTGAAGTTAATGGGTCATAGTGGCATCCCGGAGGCGTTTTGAGTCAACATAGAGGAGAACTCAGAATCGGATGCCTTTCGTTTTTGGATTTGCCCCAGTCCTGTTCCTCTTTTTAGGAAGCCAGGTCTATTTCGGATGGCGCGCCACCCGCTGGATCCGGAAGCGGATTCGCTCGCGCTCGGGGCGCATCAGCTCCATCGGAGGCGGACTCGCCCTTTATGTCAGTTATTTCGTCCTGAACGTCCGGGGTGAGATCGGGCGGCCCGAACCCACTCATATGACGTTGTGGGATGCGCTGGTAGTCGCGCCGTTCCGCTGGTGGATCTTTAGCGCCACCATCGCATTCCTGGTAGTGGTGCTGATCTGGATTGTTCGCGGGATGGCCGGATTGATTCGTGGGATCGCCAGAAGCGTGTCTACCGCTCCACCAACCGGGCCGGCCGCGCCGGGTTCATCGCGCCGCCAGTTCCTCGAAGGAGCCGCTACCGCCGCTGTGGCCGCGCCGTTTGTCGCCGGCGCTTACGGGCTGCTCTATGGGCGGCTCAACCTGGAGACCACAAGTCATCCGATCTCGCTGAAGAACCTGCCGAAAGCATTCGAAGGATTCCGCATCGCGCAGCTCTCCGACATCCACATCGGGCCGTTCATGAGCGAGGACGAGATCCGCAAGTATGTGCGGATCGCCAACGCGCTCAAGCCCGACATGATCGTGCTGACGGGAGACTTTCTCACATTTGATCCTTCGCCTGAAGAGGCGGTAGTCGCCGCGCTGTCCGGCCTGCGCGCTCCCTACGGAGTTTTCGGCTGCCTCGGCAACCATGACAGCTGGGCGCGCTCCGAGGATTCGCTGACCGAACTCTTCGCGCAAGCCGGCATTCGCATCCTGCGGCAGGAGCATGTGGCGATCCGCAGCGCGGCCGACCGGCTCAATCTGATCGGCATTGATTTTGCCAACTCGCGCCACATGTCGGCGGGCAACGGACATATGAACGCCCTGCGGCTGGAAGGCATGGAAGATCTGATGGAGAAGGATGCGGTGAACATCCTGCTCAGCCACAATCCGGAGACTTTCGATCGCGCCGCCGAACTGGGAATCGATTTCAGCCTTGCCGGCCACACTCATGGCGGCCAACTCGCCCTCGAATTCATCAGCCCGGAAATCGCCCCCAGCCGGATCGTGACACCGTACGTTGCCGGCTGGTTCCACAGACCCGGCGGCCAGCTTTATGTGAACCGGGGCATCGGTACGATCGCCGCGCCCATGCGCGTAGGCGCGCCGCCCGAGCTCACTGTATTTCAACTGGTGCGAGGAGGTAGTCCGCCCCAGAATGCCGCTACGCACTCCTATCGTAAGATGGTTTAATGATGCGGCCCGCCCGAGTCTGGACGCTCGCACTAGCCCTCGTCACCGCTCCTATTCCCGCTCAAGTGATCGAGTTTGAAAACAATGGACTCAAGTACCAGACTCTGACCAAAAGCGGCGTGACGGTCATGTTCGCCCCGCTTGCTCCTCATGTGCAGGGATACACGATTTTGCAGACGGCGGTGTCGAACGGCTCGGCAGGTCCGTACGTGATCAAGCCGGAGAATTTCGTCTACATCCGGACCGATGGCGACATGATTCCGG
>CAZKQQ010000337.1:0-881 GCA_964554945.1 uncultured Solibacteraceae bacterium
ACCTTTACGCCATGTTATTCAGGGTTCCACCTGCCCAGGGAGACTGACGCGGCAAGCGCTGGGACGAAGATGGCCAACCTGAAACCTTGCGCGTACCGCAAAACAAAGGCGTACGCAACCAGGGGTGGTATCAAACTGGGTACCGCAATTGCAATATCGGGCGCCGCGGCAGACCCGAACCAAGGCTACAACACTTCTCCTGCTGTAGCGTTTCTCATGACGGTGTTTGATGTTCGGCTCGGGTGGTGGCTGGGTAATCCGCGCAAAGACAAGGAATGCAAGCTGTCCAGCCCGCGATTCGGCTTGGCGGCCCTGATTAGTGAGTTGTTTGGACAAACAGACGATCGGTCCAACTTCGTCAGCCTTTCGGACGGTGGGCACTTCGATAATATGGGCCTCTACGAACTGGTTCGGAGGCGCTGCAAATACGTAGTCCTCTGCGACGCCGAACAGGACGGCGCCTTCAAGTTCGGCGGCCTGGGTATGGCCATTCGCAAATGCCGCATCGATTTCGGCGCGGAAATCGATATCGACCCAAAACGGATTATCCCCCTCGAAGCTGGAAAGCGCAGCGAGGCGCATTGCGCCGTCGGAACGATCACGTACAGAGATGGAGAAAAGGGCATCCTGCTGTACATCAAGTCTTCTCTCACCGGTGACGAGCCGGAGGATGTACTGCAATACGCGGCAGGGAAGAGCCTCTTTCCGCACGAGTCAACGGGAGACCAATGGTTCACCGAGTCCCAATTCGAGAGCTATCGCAAGCTGGGGCACCATGCCGCGTGGAGCGCGCTCGAGCCTGCCGGTAAATGGCTGGCTTGGCACGGCGACGATCCAAACATTAGCACGTGCAAGCTCTTCGAAGCCCTGAAGAATTATTG
>CAZKQQ010000337.1:891-4453 GCA_964554945.1 uncultured Solibacteraceae bacterium
ACGCTCAACGAGCTCTTCGATAAGCTGCGGGCGGACTCGCGTTTGCACGCTCTGGGGAGCCGCTTGTTCCCGAACGCCATCCAGGTGATGGACCCGCAGGCGAGCGATCCAGCCGCGGAGTACTTCTTCTGTATGACGTTAATCCAGCTTGTCGAGGACATTTACTTCGATTTTGAACTTGACCATGACCGTTGGTGCGACGATCCGCGCATCGGTGGGTGGATGACGATCTTCAAAACCTGGGCTGGAGTCCCGCAAGTCAATTCGACCTGGGAAGCGGGAAAGACGACATTTCGCGAAGACTTCCAGTTGTTTTGGAACAAACTCAGAGCGATGCGCGGATCCGAAGAGCCTCCTCCGGTTCATCGGTGATCACACCGAACACGGCTGGCGTGCGGAACATCCTGCGGAGCGCATCTTCGCCGTTGACCGACCAGGGCAGCAGCGGAACGCGTGTCGATTCCATGATCGTGTGTTCCGGCGCCAGGAACTCGGCATGAACCGCATGGTACAGCTCGAGCGCCTGCTCCCAAGTCATGTTCTCGACCAGCAATCCCGTCCGCGAGTCCTCGCCTGCCGCCTTCAATACGTCAGGTTGAAATGACGTAAGCACAAAATGATCGCGGTCGAAACCGTGATCGAGAATCTCCCGGACGACATCCTGCTCATAGCCGGGCTCTTTGAGCTCCACGTCGAGCTGGATCTTTCCTGTAGCCAACTGTAGAACGTCTGATAAGAGTGCCAACTTGTAGGAGCTTTGCCCAAGCAATTCTACGTACCCAAAATTCGCAATAGGTTGGCCGTCAATCTCGGCATCGTGATGGATCACTAGACGTCTGTCCGCGGTGCGGCGGACATCGAACTCAATCATGTCGGCTCCGCACTCAATCGCTCCCTGAAAAGCCTCGACCGTATTCTCCCGTCCGCGCTTTCGATCTCCGCGATGCGCCACGACTAATTTCCGCATTTTCAACCTCAAACAGCGGCTCCATTGCTACACACCGGCGGCTGCACGCCCGTTAATCTCCTGGGCCAATTCGTCCGCAGTCATAAGGTGCACGCCAATATTCCGGAGCTCCACGTGTCCCCGGTCGTAAAGCCCCGAAACGGCATCTTCGGCCAGCACAATCCGAAAGTCGCGCTCGCTCGCTTCGTAGATCGAGGCGCGGGGGCAATTGGGGAAATTGCAACCGCTAAAGGCCAAGGTGGTTACCCCGAGACCGTTCAGATGCTCTTCCAGGCGCGTCTGAAAAAAAGCGCCCCAGCGCGGCTTGTACATCGCCCACTCACGCAGACCAAGCGGTTGCAGCGCTCCTGAAAGGAGCAGCCCGGCGTCGAGCTGCGCATCCGCCGCCGGCATCAGTTCCGGCGCCAGCTCCGCGCCCTCCGTTCCGGGGCGCACCACCAGCGCGCCCTGCTCGATGATTCCGCGGCGGCAAAGATCGGCGTTGCTGCCATCGGCCCGATACAACCGCACCACATGAACGATCGGTAACTCCGCCGCCCGGAAGGCGCGCAGAAGCCGTTGGATCTGCGGCAGCACCTGGGTGGTGCCTCTAATCGCGGCCGCACCACCGTCCAGGAAGTCGCGCTGGATATCAATCGTGAGGAGCGCGATATTCCCGTAATCGGGCTGCGTGTAGTCGGCGCCCGGCATCTCGCGCTACTTCGCTTGCGCGGCCACGTGGACCACAGTACCCGAAGCCAGCGAATCGGGCGGGCTCACGATAACGGAATCGTCCGCCGCAATTCCGGATGTGATTTCGACTTCCGTGCCGAAATCCTTCCCGATTGTGACCGGCACCAGGTCAACCTTGTTTCCCTCCCGCACCACGCCCACCCGCAGGCCCTCGCTGCGAAACAGAAGCGCGTTTACCGGCAGAACCAGCGTTGGCGCGGCCGCTGCGAGCTTGAGATGCACTTGGGCATTGATGTTCGGAAAGATGTCAGTGGGGGTGCGGTCAATCACCAGCGGGCTGATGACGAGAATCAGCAGCGCGAGGACAACAAAGGTATAGGGCCGCTTGAGGGCGACCTGCACGATCCACACGGCGGAGGGCTCCTGGGTTGTCCCTTATTATACGCAGCGGCCCGCCGCTCCCGGCTTGGCTAGACTCCCGGCGCGCATGAGCGAATGCGCAACTGGGCAGCCGCCCCGGTGTATATTGATTTTCTGCGTCCGGTATCAGGCATTCGGTTTCAAGGATCGTCCGATTGTCATGGCTCTGCCGGTAGCGAGGCGGAGGACAGTAACAAACGATGACCAAGAGTATAGGCAGAACGGTTTTTGTCTTGAGCGTCCTTATGTGGGGTTCCCTGCCCATCGCTGCGCAATGGCCGACCGTCCCGGATCCGAACGTTCCGCGCGATTCCAAGGGCAAAGTACGTGGAGATGCGCCGGCTCCACGAACGGCGGATGGGAAGCCAGACTTTTCCGGGCTTTGGATGCATGCCAACAGCGGACCGCCGGGCGGGCGTGGTGGCCGGCCGGGTGGGGCGCCTGCAGGGGCTCCCCCCGGTGGCGGTCGTGGCGGCATTCCAGTAGATCTGACCACCGCGCCGTTCCCTTTCGATCCGACTGGCCCGCCGGTGGCCACCTTCTTCGAGGCGGGCGCGAACATGGAAGGCGGGCTGCCGTACACTCAGTGGGCCAAGGACATCCGGGATAAGCGGTTCAAGGATCTGCAGGCGCGTGACAACCCCGATGCCAATTGTCTGCCGATGGGCTTTCTGCAATTTCACCAACAGCCCCAGCCGCGCAGGATGATGAACGTGGCAAATCCGAAAATGATCCTGATCGAGTACGAAGCGAATTACGGCCTGCGCCATATTTATATGGACGGGCGCAAACTTCCGCCGCAGGGCGAGCCGACGCCATGGTGGTACGGCTACTCAGTGGGCCATTGGGATGGCGATACGCTGATCGTCGAAACGAATAACCTCCGGGGCGCCGAAGACAGCAAGTTTGACGGTTGGCTGGACGTGAACGGCAGTCCGTATTCGGAGCAGGCCAAGTTCACAGAGAAATTCCGCCGCCCCACATACGACCACCTGCAGATCGACATGACGGTCGACGATCCCAAGGCATATACGAAGCCATGGACGGTGCGAGTCGATCAGAGGCTCGTTGTGGACCAGGACCTCATCGAATTCATATGCAATGAGAACCAGACATTCCGGCAGCACGTGAAGTAAGTGAGGGGGGGCGATCTCGGCGTCGGCTCGGATAGAATGTCTGGCGGGGGATCGCCCATGTTCGGCAACCGCAGTTGGGAGGAATGGATTGCGCAGTATGAGTCCGGTCACCAGCACCCGGTCAACCGCGTGTGCCACACAATCGGAATACCGGCAATCGCACTCTCGATTCTGCTGACGCCGGCGCTTGTGAGACGGCCGGATCGGTGGCGTATTCCAGCCGGTCTCTTCGCAGCGGGTTGGGGGCTGCAGTTCATCGGCCATGCCTTCGAAGGGAAACCGCCCGAGTTCTTCCGCGATTACCGGTTTCTGTTTGTCGGCCTGCGCTGGTGGCTCGCCAAGGCCAGCCGAGGCGTACAGTAGGACG
>CAZKQQ010000338.1:0-4433 GCA_964554945.1 uncultured Solibacteraceae bacterium
TTGCTATCGGTCAGCACGGTTCGATAGTACTGCCACATGTCGTTCAGAATCGATTGCATTTGCTCGGACTGGGCAGGCGTCAGGTTCAATTCCTTCTGAACCCGGTCGAAGTACAGCGCATTGCCCGCCGCCGTTCCAAATGCCGGTTGATGAAGCCGGCTGTGTACGCCCAGGTTCATCGCGATGGCGCCCGCCGCCGCGCCGCAGAGGAACACCAGCGTCAACACCACCGCGCATGCAACCCGCGGATCCCGCCCTCTCCCGATGGAGGTCTGTTCCAGAAGCCTAGTGCTCATAGGCGGTCAGACTTACCAGCATATTGTCCTGCGGTGGTGCGGAATCGAAGGCCGGGGACTCTTGCTGCGCCATTACGGCGTCTGGAGACGGACCGCTCGGATACGCCGACTCCCGGGTAACCAGGTAGCTGCCCAGGATGGCCAGCGTCACCAACGAGGCAAACGCTAACCGGCGCGCAAAAGCGAAGTCCAACGTAAACAGGCTAGCGAAGGAAGGCGTCGCGTTCCGCGCACCCACCTCTTGTATGACCCTGGCGTAAAAACCCGGCGCCGGCTGAAGAAGCTCATCGGAGCGCAAAGAGCCGAACCAGTGCGAGACCTCTTGCATGCTTCGGACTTCTTCGCGACATAGCTCACAGGCGCCCAGGTGTGCCTCGACTTGCCGCTGAGCGGCCGGTTCCAGCGTACCGGCCAGAAACTCCTCGAGGCTCTCCATTACTACCGCGTGCATACGTTTCTTCCCTTACGATGTAAATTACCACGCCTAAACCACTTCCCTGGCGGGTCTCATTGCCGAAACCGGCCCGCCCACTCAGGGAACAAACCAAACTATCAAATCCCGGCATTAACCGGGTACCAAGCCGGGAGCACGATCCAGGCGCTGCGCCGCCTTGACCAACTTCTGCCGTGCGCGGAAGAGCTTCACCTTGATAGTGTTTTCATTCATGCCGGTCCGGGCCGCCAACTCTTCCACAGAGTACCCCTCAACTTCTTTTAACATCAACAACATACGCTCTTCTTCTGAGACCCGGGTGAGGAGTTTCAGAATGTAATCCCGCTGGGCCAGACTGGAGTCGGCCGGTGCCTGCCGGTCGACTGCGGGCTCCGAGTTCTCGACACGCCGCGCTTCGTCTTCGCTCAGATCGCTCTCGTATACCAACCGCCGGACCTTTCGCTTACGCAGGTAATCGAAGCACTCGTTAACCGTAATTTTGTAGATCCAGGTGATCAGGGAGCTGCGAAAGTCGAAATTCTTGAGGGACAGGTAAACCTTTGCAAATACTTGCTGTGCAATGTCTTCGACGTCATTGCGCTGCCGGACGATGCCGTGGATAATGGAAAAAACCTTGGCCTGATAGCGCTCCACGATCTCGCGAAATGCGGTCTCGTCGCCTGACTGCGCCCGCTGCACCAGCGCGCCTTCGGGGGTGTTCTGGTAATCCACTCTCGATTTGGCCGCAACCTTGCTTCCGAATGCCGGTACTGGGAGCGCGCCGGTCAGTGTCCCCATACACCGCTACCGACGCGGCCACACCGTTTCGGGTTTCATTTGCTTGCGGATATCACCACTTGCAAGATAGCACAGGGCCCGATTGGCTCCGACGCCACTCGGCTGCAAATCGACGCGACCTGGGGCGCGATTGTCGCATCTAAGCAGTTGAATGCTGGAGCATTTCGGTCCCGAATGTATAATGGGTACGAAGCTCAGTGTGAGGAGTTCATAACGCATGGTGCAATTGACTGAAAGAGCAGTCGGCAAAGTGAAGGAAATCATGGCGACCCAGGATCCGGCGCCGGTCGGGCTGCGTATCGCGGTGGTGGGCGGCGGCTGTTCCGGGTTCAGCTATTCGATGGCCTTCGAGAATCAGCCCAATATGCTGGACAAGACCTACCAGTACGACGGTCTTAAGGTCTACATCGACCAAGCCAGCATGCTGTATCTGGATGGAGCCGAGGTCGATTACGTGGAGACCTTGGA
This sequence comes from uncultured Solibacteraceae bacterium, assembly GCA_964554945.1. Taxonomy (GTDB): domain Bacteria; phylum Acidobacteriota; class Terriglobia; order Bryobacterales; family Bryobacteraceae; genus PSRJ01. The sequence goes on from CAZKQQ010000338.1 coordinate 1,996, forward strand.
GGGCGCGGGCTTCAAGTTCAACAACCCTCAAGTGAAATCCACCTGCGGCTGCGGCAGTTCGTTCCAGGTTTAAGTCTCTCCGGTTCTCAGCCGAACATCGCCGCTCCCTGCGTTTCGCGGGGAGCGGTTTCCATTTTGAGCCCGGCGGCCGAGACTCCGCTACCGAGTCCCGCGCGTTTGATACAATTCGGCTGCGAGTGAAACCTCCCGCAGAAAAACAAAACTCCCGCCTGATGCGCGCCATGTTCCACACCGTGGCTCCGCGTTACGACTTCATCACCCGGGTTTTCTCTTATGGCATGGACCGGCGCTGGAAGCAAACTGGCGTCGACAGGGCTACGCTCCCCGACCGTGCCACGGTGCTGGACTTGGCCTCGGGAACCGGGGATTTCTGCGAAATCATCCGGCGCATCCGGCCCGACTCCAAACCCATTGCCGTCGATCTCACCGAACGGATGTTGCGGTTCGCCCGCCAGCGGGGGATCGAACGCACGGTTTGCGCCGACGCCAGTCTGCTCCCGTTCCGCGATGGTTCGTTCGACTGTGTCTTCATCGGATACGGTCTGCGGAACTTCGGCAATCTCAAGCAGGCTCTTTGCGAAATCGAGCGGGTCACCCGGCCCGGCGGCCTGCTGGTCAGTCTCGATTTTTTTCTCCCGAGCCATGCGGTGCTCAGAGCGGTCTATCTGGCGTATCTGTATGCGCAAGGCGCGTTCTGGGGACTCGTGCTGCACGGCCAGCCGCGCATTTATACGTACATCCCGGATTCACTCCGCACGTTCATCTCAATCGATGATTTTTCATCGCTGCTGCGCCGCACCGGATATCCGAAGGTAGATGCGCGCAGTTTCATCCTGGGAGGTATCGGCCTGCACTGGGCCGCCAAGGAATGAGCCGGCCGGCCAAATCCGCAGTATCCGTGACGGCATCCTCACAGCCGACCGTCGCCGGCGATCACGCAGCCGCCGTTACGGCCAGCTTCCTGGGATGGACCCTCGACGCGTTCGACTATTTCCTCGTGGTGTTCTGCCTGACGGCCATTGGCAGGGAATTTCACAAATCGGACGCCGCGATGGCGCTGTCGCTCACCATCACTCTGGCGTTCCGGCCGGTGGGCGCGTTCATTTTCGGGCTGCTGGCCGACCGTTATGGGCGGCGGCTGCCGCTCATGCTCGACCTGGTCTTCTATTCCGTGGTTGAGGTCCTTTCCGGCTTAGCGCCGAATTACACGACGTTCATGATCCTCCGTGCACTTTTCGGAATCGGCATGGGTGGGGAATGGGGCGTGGGCGCGTCGCTCGCCATGGAAAAAGTTCCGCCGCGTCTGCGCGGCCTCTTGTCGGGCGTTCTGCAGCAGGGGTACGCGGCCGGAAATCTGATCGCGGCCATCTGCTTTTTATTACTGTTCGACCGTATCGGCTGGCGTCCTCTTTTTTTCATCGGCGGCCTTCCCGCGTTGCTGGCGCTATTCGTGCGCTTCCGCGTGCGCGAATCCGAAGTGTGGCGGAAGACCCGTCACACCACGTGGAGCCATCTCGGCCGCGCCATTCTTTCGAACTGGAAACTGTTCCTGTACCTGGTCATTCTCATGACGACCATGAACTTCGTTTCCCATGGCACACAGGACATGTATCCGACATTCTTGCAACGTCAATGGAATTTCTCCGCAAAGGAAAGGTCGGTGATGACCGCCATCTCCGCGATCGGAGCGATCGTGGGCGGCACGCTGTTCGGGTTGTTTTCGGACAAGATCGGGCGGCGGCGCGCCATGATCACCGCGCTGATGGCGGCGATCCTGGTTATCCCAATCTGGGCGTTCGCGCCGTCAATGAGCATCCTGATCGCCGGCGCGTTCCTGATGCAGTTCATGGTGCAGGGCGCTTGGGGCGTGATCCCCGCGCATCTTTCGGAGTTGTCACCTGATTCCGTCCGCGGGTTCCTTCCCGGCTTCGGATATCAGTGCGGCGTGCTGCTGGCGAGTTCCGTTGCTTATATTGAAGCCGTCTTCGCGGGCCGTACGAGCTATTCGGTTGCCATGGCGGCCACCGCCGCGACCGTCTTCATTCTGGCCGCTATAGCGACCGGATTGGGGCGCGAGCGCCGCGGCGCCAAGTTCGGCGAGTGATCAACTCGGAATTTCAGGGCGGGCAAGAATGGCCGTAAACGATTATCGGTTCGTCAGTCATTGGCGCGTGCGGGGAAGAATCGAAGACGCGTTCGACACTATTTGGAATGTCCCCCGGTATGTCGAATGGTGGTCGGCCGTGTATCTCGAAATCGAGCCTTCCGGTGACGGGTACCGTCTGCTCACCAGGGGATGGCTCCCTTACAAGCTGCGTTGGCACTCGCAGACGACCGAGGCGGTGCGCCCACACCGAATCGCGGTATAGGACTCCGGAGACCTCAATGGAACCGGCATCTGGATAATCGCACAGGAC
>CAZKQQ010000339.1:0-4364 GCA_964554945.1 uncultured Solibacteraceae bacterium
GTCGGAGCGGCTGGAAGCCGGAACGGTTTGGGTGAATACCTACCGGGCGATCAGCTACATGTCTCCGTTCGGCGGGTATAAGCGTTCCGGAATCGGCCGCGAGAGCGGAGCGGATGCCATCCGGGAATTCCTGCAGACGAAGAGCGTGTGGATCGATATTTCGGGCAGCAGCAAGAATCCGTTCGTGATGCGGTAATGACGGTCAGTACGCAGCGCCGCTGACACGCGGACGCGCGTCACTCCAGATCCGCGCCACCGCGTTCGGATCATCGGTCATGATCGAATCGATTTCAACGGCGGATCCGCGATCCGAAAACCACTGGCTGCCGACGAGTCGAAGCTCGATCGCGTCGTCCTGATTTTTGATTACGATTCGCATGCGATCGGTAGTCGCGGAAAGTAGAATTGCCTCGACACGGCGGCGTGTCGGATAACGAAGAATGATATGCATCCAAAGCCCTCCTTCTCGTGGGCTATGGCGATTGTCTGATTACCTTGCGCTAATCAACAAGCTACCTATGGTTATGGTCCCCCGGGGCGGACGTGCGATCACGCACGAAACGCGGAGGCATTAGGTGGTTGATTTAGTGGACCTAAGGAGGGACGGGGGAACCCGTGCGGGCCCGGGCGCCGCCCACTATCTTTTGGGTAACGAGAGAGCATATAAGGAGCCGGCGCGGGGAGCGACCGTCGGCAGTCCGTTGCCATCGTGCTTATCTTCCGTCGACCGAGAACGCCAGCAGTACGTTTCCGGGTAAACCACCGGCGAAACCATAGCCGCTTACCGTGACGACGAGTCCGTTTGCGATGGCCACGCCTCCACCATCGAAGGAACCGCCCTTGCCGGGCACCTGGTTGACTGTCTCAAAATCGCGAGCGGCGTTGAAGTCCCAGACGATCTCGCCGCTCTTGCTGGAGTACGCGCGGAGATGCCCGCCGAAGGATCCGGAGAAAACAATCCCGGGAATCGCGGTAACGGCGGCGGCCTGCGCGCGATTGCCGCCGCTTTGCGGCGCGGCCGTTCCCCAGACTCTCTCCCCGGTGTCGACGCGTACGGCATAGAGGCCGGGCGTTCCGTCGGGCTTGTTGTAGTCGGCAATGGCGGCGTACGCATTAGCGCCGTCGAACGCGGTGCCCCACCCAATGCCGCCGAGCATGCCATTGCCGACGCCGAGCCGCGTCTTCCAAACGATCTTGCCGCGCGCCTCGGGATCGAGACCGTAAATCACGCCCGATTTTTGCGAAGCCACCAGAATCTGTTTGCCGCCGGCAAGAGTTCGCAGAACCGGGGAATTCCCGAAATCGAGATCGTCGCCGGGATTTTCCGGGCAATTGACCGAGCGCGGACAGCCGGGAATCCAGTTGTCACCGGGAGTCACCTGGCTGGACCAAAGGAGACTGCCGCTATCGAGATCAAACGCCAGGATGGCATCGCTGGTGGGGAGATCGATGCCCGTATACGAGTTACCCGTGCCCACGTAGATGCGCTTGCGCGCTTCATCGATGGTGGGCGCAGACCAGATGCCCGCGCCGGCCGGGCCGTACAGTTGGGTGCCTTCCGCATTTTTTTTATAAGGCTTGGGAGGATCGGGAATGGTGCGCGTTTTCCAGAGAGTACGGCCGGTCTTCGCATCGAGGGAAACGAGGCTGCCTTGAAAGGTGCAACATTCGTATTTGGGCTGCGACTGCAGGGTCTCTTCGCCGGAGGCGACCGGAACGTACAGGCGGCCCTGATAAAAGGTCGGGGATCCGGTGACTCGAGCCGCCGGGTGATCGTCGACGCGCACTTTCCAGATCGGCGCGCCAGTCTCCGCATCGACGGCGTGGGCATAGCCGCCGGCATCACCGAAATAGGCCACCCAGCGCGGCGTGTCCCCGCGCGCAATGCTGATCGCGTTTTTGATGCCGCCGCCGGCCGTGTAGGTCCAGTACACGCAGCCGGTGGAGGCGTCGAGCGAATACAGAGTGCCGCCGGTGGTGCCGACAAAAACACGGCCCCCGACGATCACGGGTTGGGCCTGGTTGCGGCTCTCGCCTTGGAATCCGAAAGCCCACTTCACCTTCAGCTTCGGAACATCTTCCGCCGCCAGGCGCGGCTGCGGCTGAAAACGCGAGTTCGTGGATTCCACACCCCACCCATTCCAATCCTCGGGGCCGGGAGCGAACGGTTTGGAATTGCCGGAACAACGGCCGGCGGCTGAATCGGCAGCGAGAGCGACCGCCGGTACGACCAGGAACGCAAACAGAAACGAACGCAAGAGAGCCTCCGGCGGAAGTGTAACACAGCAGCGCCGAAGGCCTACAACGGCGGATGCCGCGCTTCTACAATGAGCGCAGGAAGTTCAAGATGTCCTGCTTGTTGGTTTCGGACAGATGGCTGAAGACCGCGATCGAGAGATTCGCTTCCGAGCCCTGACTGGCATGCGCCTGGATCGCCTGCATGAGGTCGGACGTGCGGCCATCGTGTAGGAAATAGATCCGCTGCCCCAGTCCCCAGAGCGGCGCGGTGCGGAATTCGTCGCCGCCTGCATTGCCTTGGGAGATTCCATCGGACAAGCTGGAACCCATGTTGTGAACAAGCAGGTCGGAGAACAGTCGCGCGGTCTGGTTAGAGAGTGCGGCAACCGAGGAGAGGCCGGTGGTCAGGCTTTCGGTGTGACAAAGCGCGCAACCGGTTTGGAGGAACAGATTGTATCCGTGCTGGATGGAGGCTGCGCTGACCGCGCCGTAAGAAGAGGCCGGAGCGGGCGGCGCGAGAAAACGCATGAACGTAGCGAATTGAGCGACATCATCCTGGTCCTCCGGATGGCCGATGGTCTCGCACGGGGCGGTTGTCTCGCGGGGATTGGGAAATACGAGGTTCGTGACTCCCTGTTCCACGTGATAGGCCTCTCCGGCGAAGATGACGAGCGATTTGTTCTGGGCTTTCCAGCCAAAGCGGGTGATGGTGCCGTCATTGCCCGTGCGGTTCTCGTGGCCGGAGATGCCGAACAACGCTTTCATGCCGGCAGCGGCCGTCTTGTTCGCCAGTATTGTGGAATCGGGGATTGCTTCGATCAAGCCACTGCCGTAAGTGGGAGTGGGTACGCGAAAGGAAACATTGCCGCGCGCGGCTTGCGTGGCGAAATCGGTCTGCGTCAACTGGCAGCCCGCCGGCGCGTCGGAGCGGCCGGTGATTACAAACAGGTCATGCACACCGCCATCGGGAGAGCCATCAGGATTGCGTTTGAAGCGCACCTCGCGGACCGGGCCGTTGGCGGAGAGGAACGATGGAATGGTGTTGTTAGCGCCATGCAGAACGGCGACAGCCAATTGCGGATTGGTTTTCGGGCTGCTACCCCCAGCAGTCGGGAAAGCGTGGCATCCCGAGCAACTGTTCATATTGAAGCTAGGACCGAGTCCAACACCGGGTTCGCCGGGCATTGCGCCGGCGACCGAATCGACTTCTTGAAACGTCAACTGCGTGGCGGTAAACAGCGCGCTCTGATTGCTGGTGAGCCCCGCGATGGGGTCTCCGGCGGCCGGCGAACCGCTGCGAATACCGGGATCCTGAGCGGGCTGCACGGAGTTTGTTGCGGTCTGCGCATGAACGAATGGCGCCACGGTCAAAACGAAAGTGATCAGTGGAAGGGGGCGTCGGAATGGTCTGTGGAACGAAAGTGAATCAGGCATTGTCCTCCTGTGGGCGGCACACCTCTGAAAAAAGCGGCCACACGACTTCCTTATTGGTTTTGGCTTCGGGGTCCGGAAGCAGGAACGGGGGAGATCAGATCGGACCCGTTACAACGAATCAGGCGAAAAGTTGTTTCGAATGTAACATGCGATTTCTCACGCATCAATCCAGAATTTCCCGCCACGATGTTATTCCGGGGTCTTGAGGCACACCCACTTAGCAATGCTGGAGGGACATAAGTTGGTGTTGAGTTTTGGCGAAAGGGACGCTACGGTTGGGATATGAGCACCGCCACAGAAATCCGCGCGCCCCGGGGAATCGAGCGCACGTGCCGGGGATGGCAGCAGGAGGCCGCGCTGCGGATGCTCATGAACAACCTCGACCCGGAAGTCGCGGAGCGGCCCGAAGATCTGGTGGTCTACGGCGGCGCCGGGAAGGCGGCGCGCGACTGGCCGTCGTTTCACGCCATTGTCCGCTCACTGCGGTCGCTGGAAAATGACGAGACGCTGCTGGTCCAATCCGGCAAGCCGGTCGGGATTTTTCGCACGCATACAGAGGCGCCGCGCGTGCTGCTGGCGAATTCCAACCTGGTGGGGCACTGGTCGAATTACGAGGAGTTTCGCGATCTCGAGCGGATGGGGCTCATCATGTATGGACAGATGACCGCGGGATCGTGGATTTATATCGGCAG
>CAZKQQ010000340.1:0-4336 GCA_964554945.1 uncultured Solibacteraceae bacterium
TAAGGTCTCTCCCTGGGACTCGCCAGAACTGTTGGCCCAGTGCCTATTGTTGGCAAACGGCCCGACAAAGTTATGAACCGGTCTCGACTGTCGAGCTAAAGGTCCTGTCAAGCAACCTTCTCACTTCTTCGAGTTCCTGCCGGCTAATTGTGTGGGGCATCCCGGGGTAGCGTCTCAAGAGCACGTCCGCGCCTAACGCCGATAGAACATCAGCCGAGTCTCGCACGCGCTGCCAAGGCACATGCGCGTCGGGATCGCTCGCGCCGAGAAATGCGGGGGTACCCCTAAGGCTGCCAGTATAATGAAAGTCGGTTCCCGGCGGTCCGATCAAGCCGCCGGTGAATGCGATCAGTCCGCCGTAATTCGCCGCATTTCTGGCGACGAACTCAGAGGCGAGACAGGCCCCCTGGGAAAAACCTGCGATCACGATCTTGTCTTGAGGGATTCCCTCGCGCGTAATGTTGCCAACAATATTCTTCAGCTTGTTGAGCGCTGAGGTCAGCCAGGGCTCATTTTGCTCAATCGGCGCGAGGAATGAATATGGATACCAGGTGTTCTCGGCGGCCTGCGGCGCAACGTACGCAAGCTCCGGGTAATCGAGTTCGTCGCGTAGTTGGAGAATGTCTTCGGCGGAAGCTCCTCGGCCGTGAACCAGTATGATAGCTCCCGCTGCTTCACTGAGTTTGCAGCCTGCCGTCAGAACGGGCTGATCGCGATGTGGATCTCGCGTCATACGGCTGCCTCCTGTGGAGAGGGCAAACGTACCGGTGGAAGAACAGCTTGCAATTTTGCGCGCTCAGGCTCCAGCCATGGCGGAAGCACCAGTTTTGTCCCGAGTTCCTCGGGCGCTTCGTCGGCGGCGAATCCTGGGGGATCCGTCGCGATTTCGAAGAGGATTCCGCCTGGTTCCCTGAAATAGATGGAGTGGAAATATTTTCTGTCCTTCACCGGAGACACGCCGTACCTCAGCCGAGTAAGCTCATCGAGCCACTTGAGTTGCTGTTGGTCATCGGGAGTTCTCCAGGCGATATGATGCACTGTGCCTGCCAAGATGCGACCTGGTTGGCTCGCCGGAACGACATCCACCAGTGCTGCTGATTCGCCAGAATCAACCGCGTACCGAAATCGCCCGCCGTCCTTCCCAACGAGCCTGAATCCCATCGTATTCATTAGCAGGGCGGCAGTTTCAACTGGGTTCGCCTCAGGCAACGTCGCGCTATGGAATCCCCGAACGGCGAATTCGAGCGGCACCGGTCCAGCCTGATATGCTAGATCGTCGCGTGCTGCCTTGGTGGCGACCAGCTCGATTGCCAGTCCATCGGGATCGGAGAAGGCGATGACTGGCTCATCGAAACGGTCGAATGGACCCTTAAAGGCGATGCGCCGCTCGGTCAATCGCGAAGCCCAGAAATCGATGCCGGTCTCCGGGATTGCAAATGCGGTGTCCGTCACCTGACCGGTTCCCCGCCGGCCCTTAGGAGCGTCCGGCCAGGGAAAGAAAGTCAGGATCGTGCCCGGATGCCCGGCACCATCACCATAATAGAGATGATACGTGCCAGGGTCGTCGAAGTTCACCGTGAGTTTTACCAGGCGCAAGCCCAGGACGTTGGTGTAGAAATCGATATTCGTTTGAGGATCACCTGCAATTGCGGTCACATGGTGGATTCCGAGGATTTGTTTGTTCACTTGCTTCCTCCTCCGGACCTGCAAATTAGGCTTTCACCGCCTGGACTTCCAGTGTGATGGTCACTTCATCGCCCACCAGGAATCCGCCTGTCTCTAGAGCCGTGTTCCACGTCAACCCGAAGTCCTTCCGGTTGATCTTTGTGGTCGCTGACATGCCTATCCGCGTGTTGCCCCACGGATCTGTGGCCGGTGCAGTCGGCCCTTCTACTGCGAACGCGACCTTCCGGGTCACTCCGCGAATGGTTAGATTTCCTTCTACGGTTAGTTCACCGTCGCCTTTGGGGCTCACAAGTGTCGAGCTGAACGATAAAATCGGGAACGTCTGCACATCGAAAAAATCAGCGCTCTTGAGGTGCGCGTCCCGATCGGAGTTGTGGGTGTTGATCGAGCCGACTTCTATCGAGGCTTCGACCTGTGATTCAGCCACATCGTACTCGTCCAGCGAAATCACGCCGCTGATGGCGGAGAACTGTCCTTTGACATTGCTGATCATCATGTGTTTGACCTTGAATTCGGCGGTCGAGTGAACCGGGTCGATGTTCCAGGTCGTCGTTGGGGCTGCAATTGCGTTTGCTGCGCTCATTTCTATTACCTTCCTCCCTTTCACTTGGATTTGATTCGTTTGAACGATCTTCGTTGCAACAACTATTAGGATAGACCGTTCGGTCGGCAAAATCCGTTACCAACACCTATTAAAGAGCGGGGATCGATGAGCGTTTGTTGGCACCAATAGTCGTTGGGACGTATATAATGGGTTTGTGATGGCGGGGGGCAAAACAAGGAAGAGAGGCAGCCGTGAGGAATCGGCCTTTCTGGAGCTGTCGCGCACCACCGACATTCTGTCCCGGAGATTGTCACAGACGCTGAAAAAGGAGGAGTTGTCGGGGACCCAATATAACGTGCTGCGGATTTTGCGCGGAGCACCGGCCGGTCTTTCGTGCGGCGAAATCGGCAACCGGATGATTACGCGGGACCCCGATATGACGCGGCTGCTCGACCGGCTGGAAAAGCGACGATTGATTTCGCGCTCCCGCGAAACTAAGGACCGGCGGACGGTAATGGTCCGAATGACGCCCGCTGGGCTAGACCTTGTGGGCCGGCTTGATGAACCGGTGCAGGCGGTCCATCGCGAGCAATTAGGACACTTGGGCGAGAAACGATTGAAAGAGCTCAGTGAGCTGTTAACCGCCTGCCGCGACCCGCTGGCATGACGTCTTACTTTAATAGTCGTTATAACAAAAGGCGTGAAGACAATACATAACGGGGGCAAAAGCGGCCGCCCCACGGGCGGGCCGCCATCATTGCGGCGTTGTGGTTCAGCCAGGCGCGAACGGCGCGTCCTCAAGTCGTGCAGCCGGAGCCTTTGAGCTTAACCAATGGATGCCCTTTGGGGACGGCCAACGCTACGTGCTGCATGCGACCGGAGTCTGACCCGGGTCCGTGTGCATCCTTCGGCATGTTGAAGACAAACTACGCGTCCAGCCGGCCTGACCGGCTCTGGTGTTCGCGGGGATTTGGAGAGATCCCTGCTAGGGCGAGACAAGATTACAATGCCAACCATGGCCTCGAATGGAGACGGTGCCGTCCGACGGGATCAAATCTTGGACCTTCGGCTCCTTGTCGATTCGGCTCCCAGCCTGATTCACACGAGTAGGCCGACGGCCATCTCGATTTCTTCAGTAGTATGGCTTACGTACGTAGGGCGGTCGTTAGAAGATTTGCAGGGCTAGAAGTGGACAGCGTTCACCCATCCCGAGATTTCGAAGGAATCGTGGAAAAGTGGCACGCGTCTCTGGCCAGCGGCGAGCCGCGCGGCAACCCCAACATCCGCGGCTATGAACTCTACTGGCGACCGGCCGCCTTACCGCGCGGCCTTCAGGGCAGCAGCCACCTGGGTGATGCGCGCACCCTGATGCTTGGCAACCTCGATCTCGTGCGCAGTCGGCGGGGCGCTGTTCTGTCCCGAAATCGACGACGATCCATACGGTGTCCCGTGTCCCTCAAAAAGTTTGGGGTGCGTGTAGCCGTTCGGCACGATGATGAATCCCAAATGCGCCATTGGGATGTACAGCGAGAGCAGCGTAGTCTCGTTTCCGCCGTGCGGTCCTCCCGTCGACGTAATGGCCCCTGCCGCCTTTCCGTTCAGTTTACCTTCAAACCACAAACTTCCCAGACTGTCTATGAATGCTTTCAACTCCGCTGATGCATTCCCGAAACGCGTCGGCGTGCCGAATATGATTCCGTCAGCCCATTCCGCGTCGGCTTTTGTTGCCGCTCCATACTCGCCGAGCATTCTCTTGCTACGTTCTTCCCAGCCCGGAACATGGGCCATTACTGTCGGAGAAACGAGATCGTGTACGCGGCGGAGGCGCACTTCGGCTCCGGCCTCACGAGCTCCTTCACCCACCGCTTGGGCGAGCGCTTCCACGGAGCCGTCACGAGAGTAAAATACAACAAGAATCTTTGCTTTAGAGTCTGCCATCGCCATCTCCTTTGATTCAACTTAAGTACACCAGGCCTCGGCCGGCAAGGACCGTTCAACCTAAGAAGAGCGTCGGCTCAACTGTGATTGTTTGTCGAGAACCGGACAAGCCAGCCAACATCATGATCGACGATTTGCTCTGGTCGACGGCAGCTATAAAGGCATCCC
>CAZKQQ010000341.1:0-352 GCA_964554945.1 uncultured Solibacteraceae bacterium
CAACCACTAGGATCAACACCCAAAGACGTACGAGGCAAGTATATGCTACACAATCGGTCTTTGCGAGGCGGCCGGCATCGCCGAGCGCCGCCATCGGCGAATGTGCACTCCTCCGTTTGATGCTCCTGATTATGCCGATGACCAACAACAGGAGCATCATCGGCGACAAGGTGAATGGACCGGCCATGAACATTCCAGGTTGGATCGGCTCGGGCCAGCTTGCCAGGATGACACGGCCGGTGGCGCCGGCCAGCAGGTGAACATGCGTGCCGCGCGACGCGGAGACACGCAGTGCTGGCCGCTCGGACTGCGCCTCGACGCGCTCAATGATCCGTACTCCCTCATGCTCGAC
>CAZKQQ010000341.1:362-4332 GCA_964554945.1 uncultured Solibacteraceae bacterium
GGGCGAGCTTGCCAAAGGCGACGGTTCTTCTTTTCAGACATCGTTTGTGCTATCTTCCAAGCATCTTGGCTACAGGTGAGCCGGGTCGTCTCACCGACACAGATACTGGGGCGAGGACTATGCCAGGTAGGCGGTCGGATTTATCGTCTTTGCGGTTAAAGCCGGTAACCGCATCCGCTCATTCCGTATTGAGTTTCCCCAGCCCAGTCGCAAACACATTCATCGCGGTATCAACCAAAGTGGAGAATCGTATGGGTAAACTTCGAATAGGAATTCTGGCCGCGGCTCTTCTGATGGGGAGTCTGCCGGCGCGTAGCCAAACGTTCCGCGGAGCGATCACTGGTTCCGTAACAGATTTGACGGGCGCGGGAATCGGGGAGGCGACCGTAAAGGCAGTGAATGCCGCTACCGGCTTGTCGCGCGAAATTTCCACCGGGGCGACCGGCGACTTTGCGGTTCAGGACCTTCCCCCGGGCAGCTATACGCTGAGTATCTCACGTAGTGGCTTTCAGACCGTGCAGGTGGAACACGTGGAAGTCGAAGTCGGAAGAATTTCCACCGTACCTGTAAAAATGAGCGTCGCGCAACAAGCCACAACGGTGGAAGTGACGAGCACACCGGCGATACTGGAGACTGATTCTGCCGCGCTCAATGCCGTGATTCCCAGCCGCGCCGTGCAAGATGTCCCGTTGAACGGGCGAGATTTTACGCAGCTGGTCAAGCTTGCTCCCGGCGTTAACGGCGCCGGCTCTTTAAATGGAGGGCGCATCGACCAGAAGAACTGGCAAATCGACGGCGCCGACAACAACGATGTCTGGCATAACTCGGTTTCGGTAAACCAGGGAGGAGTTTCCGGAGTGGCAGGCACCCTACTGCCGATCGACGCCATCGACCAGTTCTCCGTCCAAAGTCATGGGAACGCCGAAACGGGCCGCAACGCGGGATCCATCAACATGGTGATTAAATCCGGCACCAACGATTTGCATGGCAGCCTATACTATTTCAATCGCAACGACGCACTCGCCGCCAGGACCCCGTTTGCGCCAGCAGGCTCGGCCGCTCCCAAGCTGAAGAACAATCAGTTCGGCGGATCGGTCGGCGGTCCGGCGGTGCGCAATAAACTGTTCTATTTCCTGACTTACGAGCGGCAGAAATTCATCATTGGCAATCAGACTGGGGCAACCGAACCGTCGGCCGCTTGGGTGAACCTGGCGACCGGCGTCTTGAACCGCTACAACGTTGCGGTGAATCCGGCGACCCTGAACGTGCTCTCGTTTTGGCCGGCGCGGGGACGCACAGGGCCGGCCTCGAGTCCCAATTTTTTCAGCACGGATAACAGCGATAACTATAGCGACAACGGTATCGGGAAGATCGATTACCTCATTAACGACAAGAACAACATAGCGTTTCGATACTTCGTCGGAACGGGCAAGCAGACGGCGCCGGTAGGCTCTCCCTATCTCGAGTACTACCAGGTGGCGCCGAGTCGCATGCACAATTTTTCCCTAGTCTATAACTCGGTGATCACTCCAAGACTCGTGAACCAGGTGCTGGCGGGAGTGAATTACTTCAAGCAGGTGTTCGTCGACTTCGATACATCCTTCAACCCAGTGGCCGCGGGCCTGAACACCGGAGTCACCAACCCTACACTGCTGGGCTCGCCCGACATCACCATTTCTGGTTTCGATGAAATCGGACTGACGCCGCCGCTCGGCCGGATCGATACCACCGGTCATTTAACCGAGACGCTGACATATACGACGGGTCGCCATCAATTCCGCTTCGGCGGCGAGTACCGGCGATCCCGGGGTGACGTGTTCTACAACCGAAACGGCCGAGGCACGTTCAGCTTCGACGGCTCGCAAGGACCGTGGGCCAACGATGCCACCGTACCAGATAACCTAAAATCGTTATCGGACTATCTCGGCGGGTTCGTGCAGTCCTCTTCCATCGTTCTGGGAGACACGCAACGGGATTACTATGCGAACGACTTCAATTGGTTCGTTCAGGATAGCTGGAAGGTTTCCCGCATTCTTACTCTGAACTTGGGCTTGCGATGGGACTACTTTGGACCGTTCTATGATCCCACCAACCGGATCTCGACGTTTATTCCCAGTCAGGGCGGGATCGTCTACACCGGTCATGGAATTGATACGCTATACCCGCAACGGTACAAGAATTTCGCGCCGCGACTCGGGTTTGCGTATGCTCCCTCGCCCAAGTGGGTAGTGCGGGGCGATTACGGAATCTATTACGACCGCCCGCTCCTGAAAGCATTTGGCGACAATCGACCACCAAACGGTGGGGCATCCGGTGTGCTGGCGAATCCCGGGAGCGTGGCGCCGGTTTTTACGGTAAATCGAGCGAATTACACGATCGTGCCGAGTCAGCCGATTTTTTCCGCGTCAAACGTGCCGCCACCGCCTTATGGGCTATTCTCCGTAAGCCAGGATTTCAAAAATGCGTACAGCCAGAATTACGGATTGAACGTTCAGTATCAAATCAGCGGCTCGACCGTCTTTCAGATCGGGTACGTCGGAAACCTGAGCCGGCGCCTGCTGGTGATCCGGGATATCAACCAGCCGCCACCCTCTCCTCTGGGAGCGTCGGCTAGCCGGAGCGCTCAAGATAAGCTGCGGCCTTACTATTCAACCTTCCCGCAGTTCTCGACGATCAACGAGATCGAGAGCATCGGGAACGCTAGTTACCACGCTGTCAACGCCAGCCTGCGGATCAACCTGTGGCACGGGCTGACATCGCAATTCTCGTACGTGTATGGGCATTCGATCGATGACGGTTCGGCGATCCGCAGCCGTAATCCAACCGACAGCAGGAACGTGAGGTTCGATCGCGGCAGTTCCGATTTCGACGTGCGGCACACGTTCACGGACTATATTGTGTACGCGCTGCCGGCATTCACGCGCGGGCCGAAACGCTTGGTGCAGGGATGGCAATTCAATTCGCAAATGTCTTTCTTTACCGGGTTTCCTTTCACTCCTTATTCCGGAAGGAATGTAAGTGGGACGTTTGAAGGGCGGGACCGAGTGGACCTGGTCGGCGATCCTTTCCAAGGCGTCAGCCAGCAAATCATCACGACCTCGAGTGGTACGAAATACGTGCAATACATCAATCCCGCAGCTTTCGCGCAGCCGGCTCCGGGCACGTTCGGAAATTTAGGGCGTAACGCGCTGTTCGGCCCTGGCTACGCGGACGTGGACCTTGCGGTTGTGAAGAATACTCCGATCACGGAGCGCGTTCGAGCGCAACTCCGCTTGGAAATGTTTAACCTGTTTAACCGTACGAACCTACCCATTCCGGGATCGGGTGGAGCTTCCATGACGTCACCTCCTGGAACCAGGTTGAACGCGAGCAGTTTTGGAAGGATTTTTGACACGGTCGGCGACTACAACGGCGCACCGGGGATTGGAGCGGGCGAGCCGTTCAATATTCAACTGGCGCTGAAAATCATCTTTTGACGTGAACAGAATTGAGAGGGAATGTCCCGTTATTTTCGACCTGTGGTTCGCCAAAATTGCGTTCCGTTCATCATCACGCCGCGATCCTTTCATAACGATCGTGAAGGGCGCCCACTTCCGGCTTCGCGATGATGGTGCCACGTTCCATAACCTGTCGTTCAATCGGGCACTGTTTGCTCAAAGGCAAGTGAGGCCGGAGAAACGCTTGTAGCTGAGCCAAAATTGTCCGGCGTGCCTTTCTCACGAGGCGGCTGGCGAAGGGAAGCGGCTATTTCTATTTCCATTTCGGCGAGGCTGCTGGCTGGCTCGATCGGACCCTCAAGTTCCCACTGTAATAGCTGACGTTGAAGCAGTGGTTGGACGAATTCAATCGGCTCAGTAAGCTGAACCAGGACATCATGCGAGCGGGCCATAAACCTGCGCGGAAAGCCCACAAATAGCCACCCTTGGCATAATGGGGTGGTGTGTCCTCCCCCGCCGTTGCCATACCCACG
>CAZKQQ010000342.1:0-4191 GCA_964554945.1 uncultured Solibacteraceae bacterium
TGCGGTTTGCGTTAGCGCGGGCGCGGGTCGCCGGCTGGTTCGCGGCGAACAGACCGGAATCGCGCGCGGGGCCGATCAAACGGGGAGGGCCGCCCGAAGTGTGGTGGATACGGTTGCGCGCGCCAATCTCGGCATCGGCATAACCCGGCTCCATCATCGGATTCATCGCGGCCACGGCGGCAAACTGTTCGGGATGCGCGAAGGCGATTTTAAGAGCGCCATAGCCGCCCATCGAGATGCCGGTGATCGCGACATTCCCTACTTTGTACGTGGAGCCGAGATGCGGAATAAAATCCTGCATCAGGAACGATTCCCATCGGACGCCGGACGCGGGATCTTCGACATAGTAACTCATCCCGGCGCTGGGAGTAGCGAACAACATGGGGGCAAGCGAGCCCGCAGTCCACCACGCATCGAAAAGCGGACGGCAATCGACAAGGCTCTGGCGGCTTCCACCGCCGCCCATCAGCATGATGCATAACGGCAACGGACCGGATTCATCGTACTCCGGAGGAGTGATGAGAGCGTACTCTACAGCGTCCGGCAGATTCAGAGACGAAAGCTGAGACAGTACGACTTGCGATGGCATGCGCAGTCTAACGGCGCTGGGTTAATGTGACCGGTACTTCCAGCGGCTTGCCGGCGCGAAGAACCTTGACTTTCACGACATCACCGGGCATCTTGGCGCGCAGGGCGTAGGTGAAGTCGTACAGGTTCTGGATCGGCTTACCGTCGAATTCAACCATCACGTCGTCGGCTTTCAGCCCGGCTTTGGCAGCTGGAGAATTCGGAGTGACATCCGAGAACTTCACGCCGGTGATGCCTTCTCCGAAATCGGGAACCGAACCGAAGTAGGGGCCGTATCCGGAGACGTTGGCGGCAGAAGAGCCGACCGGGCCTTCGCCGTGACCGGACGACGGCGCGATCCGCACAAACTGAGGCCGCACGGGGTCTTCGCGCAGGTGATCGGTTACCTCAGCAACCAACTGCAGGAGCTTGGCTGCGTCAGGGGCGTCGATCTTGTCCCAGGTATCGCTGGGCTTGTGATAGTCGCTGTGCAGGCCGGAGAAGAAAAACAAGACCGGGACTTCCTTGGTGGTGAAAGAAGTGTGATCGCTCGAGCCGTAGCCCGAGGTATCGGAATAATCGAGATTGAGGCCGTACTTCGCTTTGACGCTGTCCAACATCGGGCGTAGCGTACTACCGGTGCCGGCGCCACCGATGTAGACCTTTTCATTTCGGATGCGCCCGATCATGTCCATGTTGATCATGGCGACGGCCTTGGCGAGCGGATAGTCCGGGTGCGTCACGTAGAAACTGGATCCGAGCAAGCCCAGTTCCTCGCCGGCGAAGGTGAGAAAAAGAATGCCGCGCTTCTGCTTCGGCTGGGTGGAGAACCAGCGGGCCAGTTCGATGACACCGGCGGTGCCGGAAGCGTTATCGTCGGCGCCCGGATGAATGGTGCCGACCTGGCTGGGCGCCAGCGAATACTGCCCGCCGAGACCGAGGTGGTCGTAGTGCGCGCCCATAACGACATACTCGTCGGTTTCACCAGGAAGATATCCCGCGATATTGTGTACGGTCTTGACGGCGCGCTCGAGATCGAGGTTGGCGTCTACCTGCAGCGAGTCGGGAAAGGCGAAGGATTGCGGTTTCAGACCGCGGTCGATCTCGGCCATCACGGTATCGAGATTCTTACCGGCGGCGGTGAACCAGGGCTCCACTTTGTCGGCGCGGAGCTGCACGAACGGGATGCCGGCGTTGGCGGGACCGGCGGCGCCGCCGAACTGCTCGAGCTTATCTTCCTCGTTGCGGTGGTTGCCGCGGTCATTGATCAAAATCACGCCGATGGCGCCGTGAAGCTTGGCGTTGGTCGCCTTGCTGGCGAACTGCGAGTGCTGCGTGAAGCTCTTGCCCTCGAAGGGGCTTTTCTCGTCGAATTCCTGCGGCTCGTGCCGCAGCACGAGGACGATTTTGCCTTTGACGTCGACGCCGGCGTAATCGTCATAGCCGTATTCGGGGGCCGTAATGCCATAGCCGACAAAGACCACTGGACCAGCCAGCTTGCCGGAAGACGAGAAGTTGAACGGAATGAAATCATCCGGGTAATGCAGGATGCTGGTGCGCCCGGCATCGGAATAATGAAAACGATTGGCCTTGCCCAGCCGGGCATCGGTGGTGACTTCGAAAGCCTGATAAAAACTCTTGCCGTCGGCGGGCTTGAGGCCGAAGCTCTGGAATTTAGCCGCGATGAATGCGCCGGCCTTCTCGAGCTCGGGGCTTCCGGTGGCGCGCCCCTTTAATGCCGGAGAGGCCAGATACTTGACGTCCTCCAAATACGCATTTGGATCAACGACGGCGGTGGCACCGGACGCGATCTGGGAGATGACGCAAACAGCGGGCAGCAGCCCGAATTTCCAGAACTTCATGATTCCCCCTGCAGACTGCCCTACTTTAAAATCGCGCCTGGCGCCGAGTCGGATTGATTGAGCCCTGGAAGATCGAGTTTGACGGTGCAGCCGCAATCCTCGCCGGCATTCTTGGCCGTCTTCTGATATTGAATTTCGTAATCGACGATGGAGCGCAAGGTCGGCCAGTCGAGCGACGCTGCCACGCGGCGGCCGTTGATGAACATGGTGGGCGTGGAATCGACTTTGAGCGCACGGCCGTCGGCGATGTCCCTGGTGACCTCCAGGTCGGTGGACTTGCTATCGAGACAAGTGCCGAGCTGCGCGGCATCGATGCCCTTGGTGGATTTCGCCCATTCCTGAATCTTGTCTTTCACATTTTCCGGCTTGATTTCATCCTGCTTTTCGAAGATCCAGTCGTGATACGCCCAGAACGCGTCCGGACTCTGGCGATAGACGCAGCGCGACGCAAGCGCCGCCGTGCGCGCCCAGGGGTGCAGCGACTCCAGCGGAAACTGCTTGAAATAGAGGTGCACTTCTTTGGGGAACGCGGACAGGAGGTTCTTGCGCAGGACCGAGGCCTCGTTCTTGCAATAAGGACACTCGAAATCGCTGAATTCGACAATCACTACCGGCGCTCCTTGCGTGCCCATGCTGGGAGCCCCGTCGGTCTTCAACTTATCCAGATCGGACTTGAACGGGTTTTGGTTGATGTCGAAGAAGGTGAAATTGCCCTGCACGATTTTCGAGCCATCCTGCGAAACCAGAAAGGAGAAATCCTGATGGGCCTGGCCCGCGGAAGCGGAGACCGTGACCTCCTGATAGCCGGAGAACTGGGAAGGCTTGGGATCGCCCACCTGCACGGTGATCTGTTTGTCCATGACAAACATATGGCGGACGTAAGCTTCCAGCGTGGCTTTGTCGAAGGCCGATTTCTTTTGGGCCTGGCTGCCGGCAGCGAAGCACAAAAAGGCCGCCAGGGAACAGAACAGCGGTCGGTACATATTGTTCTATTGTACACGGCGGGAATGACTGTTCGTGTCGCTGGGAATGGCCTGACGCAACCGCTAAGGCACTGGTCTCATCAAATCGGCATGAGTGTGTCGGTACAATTGCACCATGCCACGGTGGACTCGATGACACGGGAGAATCCTTTCGAAGACCCGCTCCGGTTTCAACGCCGTGTTCCGGAGTGCGCGCTGGTGATCTTCGGAGCCACCGGCGATCTAAGCCGGCGGAAACTCATACCCGCGCTCTATCGCCTGGCGTACGATCGGCGACTTTCGGCGGGGTTTGCGGTGGTGGGCGTGTCGCGCACACCGATGAATGACGAGCAGTTCCGCGAGAAAATGCGCGACGCGGTGCAACATTTCTCGGAAGATACCGAGTTCTCGCCCGAGGTATGGGAAGCGTTTGCGCGCAGTTTGTATTATGTTCCCGGCGATATCGGGGATGCGGAGGCATACAAAAGACTGGCGGCGAAGCTGGCGGAGGTGGAGAAAACGCATCACACGGGTGGCAACGTGCTTTTCTATCTCTCGACGCAGCCCAGCCAGTACGCTCGGGCCGCGGAGGGCATCGGCAGCGCCAAACTGGGCGAGGGCAACGGATGGCGCCGGCTGGTGGTGGAGAAGCCGTTCGGGCACGATCTGGCAAGCGCCCGCACGTTGAGCGAGCAGTTGCATCAGGTTTTCAACGAGGCCGATGTTTACCGCATCGATCACTATCTCGGCAAGGAGACGGTACAGAATATTCTGGCTTTCCGGTTTGGCAATGGAATCTT
>CAZKQQ010000343.1:0-4178 GCA_964554945.1 uncultured Solibacteraceae bacterium
GTCGCCTCCTAAGCGACAGGTCGGCAGTTCGAATCTGCCCGTGCCTACCATATTTTCCCCGAAGCCCGCGTCTAATCGAATTCCTGGATAGGCTTATTCTGATCGGCTCCCGTACGTCCCTGGTCGATCTTCGCTTTCGAGTAGTTTTCAGCACGCACGGGGACGCCGGCCAGGCGGCGCAGCATCCCGATTTGGCCGACATGAGTGAGAGCATCGGCCAATGCGCCTTGAAACAACTTCTCCGGGACGCAATGCAGTTTCTCGCCCGAAGCGAGGTATTTGTCCAGCGCCGTTGCAGCAGCAAAGAACCGATCGCTATCGGCATCCCAAGCCTTAGCCTCTGAGGCGCGCCATCGCTCCTGTCCCCGAGCCTGGGAGAGAGCCCAATCCAGAAGATCGCAAACGTGCGCGAGAATCTCGCCGGCTGAGCGCGACCCGGTGCCGGGCCGAAACGCGCTGAAATCGGGCGGCGCATCGCGCAGTGTCTTGGCGGCTCGGTAGACGATCGTGGCGAGAATGTGTCTGAGAGGCAGATCGGCTGCCATAGGGGTCGTCATGTTGAATCCTCCGTCATAGATTGAAAATGCGTCTGACCATTTATGCAAATATAAAGATTACGAAAAATATGGCGTTTCGGGGCGTGGACTTTTTCTGTGTCGACTCGCTTTTTAGCGAGCAGGAATTGCTGGTCCGCCAGACTGCCCGGCGGTTCGCTGAGGAGCGGGTAGTGCCGCTGATCCGTGATTGTTTTCGCGAGGCACGGTTTCCCCGGGAACTCATTCCGGAAATGGCATCGCTCGGATTTCTCGGCGCCAACCTCGAGGGATACGGGTGCGCGGGGATGAGCAACGTCGAATACGGGCTCGTCATGCAGGAATTGGAGCGGGCAGATTCGGGAATTCGCAGCTTTGTTTCCGTGCAGGGCGCGCTGGTGATGTATCCGATACTCACTTATGGGACCGAAGAGCAGAAGCAAAAGTGGCTGCCGGCTCTGCAGAGCGGGCGCGCGGTGGGGTGCTTCGGACTGACGGAACCGGATTTCGGATCGAATCCAGCGGGCATGCGGACGCGCGCCAAAAAAGACGGCAACGGCTGGGTGATCAACGGCGAGAAGACATGGATCACGAATGGCTCGGCATCCGATGTGGCCGTGGTGTGGGCCCGCACTGATGAAGGGATTCGCGGGTTCGTCGTGGAGCGAGGCACACCAGGGTTTACAAGCTCCGATATTCACGGCAAGTGGTCAATGCGGGCATCGGTGACGTCAAGCCTGGCATTGGCAGACTGCCGCGTGCGGGATGCGGACATGCTGCCGGGAGCGCAGGGGCTTAAGGCGCCGCTGTCCTGCCTCTCCCAGGCGCGGTACGGAATCGGCTGGGGCGTGGTGGGCGCGGCGATGGATTGCTATGAAGCGGCGCGGCAATATTCGGTTCTGCGGAAGCAGTTCGATGACCGGCCGATCGCATCGCATCAGCTGGTGCAGGAGAAGCTGGCCTGGATGATTACCGAGATCACCAAAGCGCAATTGCTGGCGGTGCAGGCGGGGCGGCTCAAGGACCAGGGGCGGCTCGAGCCGGCGCACATATCCATGCTGAAGCGGAATAATACCGCCGTGGCGCTGGAGTGCGCGCGTATGAGCCGCGATCTGTTGGGTGCGAACGGAATCACGGACGAATACCCGATCATGCGTCACATGTGCAACCTGGAAACCGTCAAAACCTACGAAGGGACCGACCACATTCACGCATTGGTGATTGGAGAGAAGGTTACTGGAGTGGCGGCTTACAAATAGAATCATGATTCTTTATGCGTTGACGATTGTGGTGAGCGCGTTTCTGCTGTTTCAGGTGCAGCCGGTAATCGCGAAAATCATTCTGCCGTGGTTTGGGGGATCGGCGGCGGTGTGGACCACGTGCCTGCTGTTCTTCCAGATGGTTCTGCTGCTGGGGTACTTGTACGCACACGCCACCGTCCGTTATCTAAAGCCTCGGATGCAAATGCTGGTGCACGCCGGGCTGCTGCTGCTGAGCGCGGCGGTGTTGCCGATTTATCCGAACGCGAGCTGGAAGCCCTATGGTAGTGAAGATCCATCGCTGCGAATTCTTGGTCTGCTGGCGATGACGGTAGGGCTACCTTATTTCTTACTGTCAACAACCGGGCCGCTGCTGCAGGCGTGGTATGCGCGGAGGTATAAAGGCGCAATTCCGTACCGGCTATACGCGCTTTCCAACGCTGGATCGATGTTCGCGCTGCTCAGTTATCCGGTGCTGTTCGAGCCGGTGTACACGACGCGGCAGCAGGCGACAATATGGTCCGTGGCGTATGTAGGATTCGCGGCGTTGTGCGCGCTGACGGCGTTCCGCTCGGGCACGACGGTAGCAGCGGAAGAATCGGTGGAAGTCGTGGGGGAGCACAAGCCGGGCGCGGCGCAGTATTGGATGTGGATGGGGCTGGCGGCTTGTGCGTCGGTGCTGTTGCTGGCCGTGACGAATCACATGTCGCAGAATATTGCGGCCATTCCATTCTTATGGATTCTGCCGCTGAGCATTTATCTGCTGTCGTTCATTCTGTGCTTCGAGGGAAGCGGCTGGTACCGGCGGACACCGTATCTGCAACTGTTCGCGGTCGCATTGGGTTCGATGGCGTACGCGATGTCGAGCGAGCAGGAAGGCAACCTGCCGATCAAGATTATGCTGCCGCTGTTCGCCATGGGACTGTTCACCTGTTGCATGGTGTGCCACGGAGAACTGGCGCGGCTAAAACCGCATCCACGGTATCTTACGCACTTCTACCTGATGATTTCGGCGGGAGGAGCGCTGGGAGGTCTTTTCGTGGGGCTGATCGCGCCGCACCTGTTTCACGCATTCTACGAAATGCCGGCTGGGATGGGGGCATGCGCGGTGCTGGTGGTGCTGGTCCTGAAACACGATCCGGAGCTGACCTGGTTTCAAAATTTCCGGCAGCCTGCGCCGCTTGTGGCCGCCGCACTGACTGTCGCGTTGATCACTTATCTGGGAATGCAGATTCGCGAGAACAATCAGGGCGCCCGCCTGTTGGTGCGTAATTTTTATGGAGGGCTCAAGGTGCGGGATTCCGGGCCCGAGGCCCGGCTGGATGCGGTGCGCTCGCTGACACACGGGACGATCAATCATGGAGAGGAGTTTCTCAACCCGACGCGCCGGGACTGGCCCACCACCTACTACGGTCCCAATACGGGAGTGGGAGTGGCGATCCGGGACAAACAGAAGAAGGGGGCGATCCGGGTAGGCGTGATCGGGCTGGGCACGGGAACCATCTCAGCGTACGGACGGGCGGGGGATTACTATCGCTTTTACGAGATTAATCCACTGGTGCCGCGGCTGGCGCGCTCGGAATTCCACTTTGTAGGAGACTCGAAGGCGCGTGTCGAGATTGCGATGGGGGACGCACGCCTGTCGCTCGAGCGCGAAGCTCCGGAGAATTTCGACGTGCTGGCTGTGGACGCCTTCTCGAGCGATTCGATTCCAGTCCATCTGCTGACGCGGCAGGCGATGGACCTGTACTTCCGCCATTTGAAACCGGACGGCATTCTAGCGGTGCATATTTCGAATCGGTACCTGGACCTGCAACCGGTTTTGCGAGGCGAAACACAGGCCACGGGAAAACTGGCGCGGGTGGTGGACACGGATGACGACGAGTCGCAGGACGTCTTCGGGGCGACGTGGGTGTTGGTGGTTTCACCGGCGGCGGGATTCAGCAAAGGAATTCTGGACGCTTCGAGGGAAGTCGAAAAACTGCGGAACGTCCGCTTGTGGACGGACGATTTCAGTAACCTGTACCAAATCCTGAAGTGAAGCCGGCAACGCAGCCGGCCTGCGCCGATGTGCTGAAATTGAAAAATGGACGTGCGGCCAGTAGGCGGCGGCCCGGCGGGGACGGATCTTCCAAAGGCAGGACCGGTTGCGCGGGCGGCGGATGTTGGAGCGGCGTCTCCAGCCGGAAACGCCCAAGCTGCGACACCGCTCGATGCCGCAATTCTGAGCGCACTTTCGGAACCGGATCTGGCACGATTGATGGCGATTCTGGAGCCCTCTCAGACTCCGCAGAACATAACCAGGGTAAATGAGCTATTCCAAGCCGTGATGGCGGCAGCAGCAGCCGGCGACATCGGGCGGACGCTGGACGGGATCACCCAACTG
>CAZKQQ010000344.1:0-4153 GCA_964554945.1 uncultured Solibacteraceae bacterium
ATCGCGGAAGTACTCGCCCATGGCGCAGCCGGTAAACGGCGCCAAGTATTGCATAGGCGCGGGATCGGAAGCCGACGCCGAAACCACGATCGTATAATCCATCGCGCCGTGATCTTCCAGCGTCTTCACTACCTGGGCCACCGTCGAACGCTTCTGCCCGATGGCGACATACAGGCAGATCATGTCGCCGCCCTTTTGGTTGATGATCGTGTCCAGCGCGATGGCGGTCTTGCCCGTCTGCCGGTCACCGATGATCAACTCACGCTGGCCGCGGCCGATCGGGATCATCGCGTCGATCGCCTTGATGCCGGTCTGCATTGGCTCTTTCACCGGTTGCCGCGCCACCACACCCGGCGCGAGACGCTCGATGGAGTTGAATTGGGTAGTCTGGATCGGTCCTTTGCCGTCGATCGGCTCGCCGAGGCCGTTCACCACGCGCCCGATCAGTGCCTCTCCCACCGGCACCGACATGATGCGTCCGGTGCGCTTGACCTCGTCACCTTCCTTAATGGTCGTGTAATCGCCCAGCAGCACCGCGCCCACCTGGTCTTCTTCCAGGTTCATGGCGATGCCCGCTACATCGTGCGGAAACTCGATCAGTTCGCCCGCCATGACTTTTTCCAGGCCATGAATGCGAGCGATCCCGTCGCCCACCGAAATTACGGATCCAATCTCCGTCACATCGATGGCCTTCTCGTAATTCTCGATCTCCTGGCGGAGAATACTGGTAATTTCGTCGGCTTGAATTTGAGCCATACAACCCTTCCGTTACGAATATCTTTCGCGGGCCAGGCGGCGCTCCAGCGCATGCAGCCGGCCGCGCACCGATCCGTCGTAAACCGTCGACCGGATCCGCGCCACGACGCCGCCGATCAGCGACTCGTCCACCGCGGTGCGCATGCGAATCTGTTTGCCCACCAACCGCTCGAGTTCCGCGCCGAGCGCGGTGCGCTGCGGCTCGGTCAGCTCGCGCGCCGAGACCACCTCCGCGCGCGCGAATCCCAAGCGTTCGTCGAGTGTCCGCTCAAATAGTTGGATGACTTCCGGCAGCCCCCCGATTCGACGGTGATCGATCAACACGAACAGGAAATTGAGACTGAGTTTCGATAAGCCGAGTTGCTTGCTGATGCGCCCCACAACCGCTTTTTTGCGACTCCCCGGGACCGCCGGCGAGACCAGCGCGTTCCGCAGCGCAGCCGAAGAACGGAACGCAGCTTCAAAAGCTTGCAGTTCGGCCAGCACGTCGGAGGCGCGGACGGCGGAGCCAGGGGCTGTCACTGCGTCCGTAAGGGCATTCGCATACCGCGCTGCTATGGCAGAAAGAGTCATCGGTCTAGTTGCGGCTCGCGGGCCGATCCAGGTCGCGGACGAATTCGCGCACCAGCGAGTCCTGAGTATCCGGAGTGATTTGTCCCCGGGCTTTCCCCTCGGCCAGCCGGATCGCCAGGTGCGCCGCGTACCGCTTCAATTCGAGGCGCGCGGCTTTGCCGGCCGCCGCAATCTCCTGCTCGGCGTGCTCCTTGATTCGGGCGATCTCGGCCGCCGTTTGCAGCTTCATCCGTTTGGTTTCGTTTTGAGCCTCAAGGTGCGACTCATTTCGGAAGGACGCAATCTCCGACTCCAGGGTGGCGAGTTTTCGTTCCACTTCGGCGGCACGCGCCTCGGCAGCTTTCCACATCTCGTTCGCCTGCGTCATGTCGTCGCGAATCTGGCGCGTGCGAGCCTCAAAGAACGGGCCCGCGTTCTTCATCACCAGATATCCGAGGCCGGCCACCAACAGGGCAAAATTCACCCACTTCCAGACTTCCAGCC
Organism: uncultured Solibacteraceae bacterium; assembly: GCA_964554945.1. GTDB lineage: Bacteria > Acidobacteriota > Terriglobia > Bryobacterales > Bryobacteraceae > PSRJ01. The sequence continues at coordinate 1,813 of CAZKQQ010000344.1, forward strand.
CGCTCTCGGCGGCTTCGGTGTTCTCTTGCGCGAAAATCATCGGAACCGCCAGAACCAGGCCGATCCCCAATACCCGCAGAAATTGCTTCACGCCGCGCTCCGCCGCAGGATGGATTCGACAATCTGATTAGCCAGCAACTCGCTCTCCCGCACCAGGTTCGCCTTTGCCGCCTCTATTTCGCCAGCGAGTCTCGCCTTCGCATCCCGAACGGCGGCTTCGGCGTGCTGCCGGGCCGTATGTAATTCCGCCGCCTGTTGTTCCTGTAGTTCGCGATGCAGGTTTTCCTGCGCCTGATAAACAGCCCCTTTCGCCGAGCGGAGAGCGGCTTCATATTCCGCCGTTTTCGCCGCCGCGCGCTCCATGCTCTCCTCGGCACGCTTACGGGCCCCTTCGGTTGCCTCATACCGCTTCCGCCGCACCTGCTCCAAGGGCTTGTAGAAAATTCCCTTTAAATAAAAATGGAGAAAAATGAGAAATAAAATAGTGGGCACTGCTTTCAGCAGAATCCCACCTAGAGCGTGAAACGTGGCATCCATGTTTATATAAAAGGAGAGACCGGCGCAGTACAGCTAAAGCTGTCTTAAGGTAAACACGTTAACACTTTGCAGCCTCTATCGTCAACCGGCCCGACGCTCCAACGGACCCTGCAACGCGACCAGAAGTTGATCCAGATCGTCGATGCGGCCTTAGCCGAGGCCCAACGCCTTAGCGGTTCCTGGCTCGCCTGCCGCATCGGCTGTTTTCAATGTTGCGTCGGGCCGTTTCCTATCACGCCGCTGGATGCCGCGAGATTGCGCGAAGGACTGTCCGATCTTGACGCCCGCGATCCCGATCGGGCCCGGCGCATTCGCGCTCGCGCGGGGGCTTTTGTGGCGCGCCTGCGCCGCGAATTTCCCGATAATCCGGTGGCTCAGCTCTTGGAAATTGATGCGGCCGATGACGAGCTTTGTCCCGCGCTCGATCCGGATTCGGGCGCCTGCGATCTGTACGCCGCCCGCCCCATTACCTGCCGGACCTTTGGCCCGGCGGTTCGGTTCCCATCCGAGCCGGGTGATCACGCGGTCGTGGTCTGCGAGTTATGTTATGCCGGCGCCACCGATGAGCAAATTGCAGCTTGTCAGGTGGATGTCGACACCCGGCTCGAATCCGAATTGGTCCGTGATCTGGAAAAAACTGCGGGTGTTCGCGGCGATACGCTTGTGGCTTTCGCGCTCGCCGACGCATCATAGAGTCTAGTGCCGGAACCGCATCCCCAAGTCAATCCCTGGATTATCGCCATCGCAGTGATGTTCGCGACCTTTATGGAGGTCCTCGACACTACCGTCGTGAACGTCTCACTACCCCACATTGCCGGGAGCTTATCTGCGAGCGTCGACGAAGCGGCTTGGGCGTTGACTTCCTACCTAGTGGCCAACGCAGTTATTCTTCCGATGACCGGCTGGTTGGCAAGCTTTTTCGGCCGCAAGCGCGTGCTGCTGGCCGCGGTCTTCGGTTTCACCTCAGCCTCGTTTCTGTGCGGCCTAGCCCCTTCCCTGAAGTTTCTAGTGGTCTGCCGCATTATCCAGGGGGCCACGGGCGGCGCGTTGCAGCCGCTCTCCCAGGCTGTCATGCTCGAAGCTTTTCCACCGCAGGATCGTGGCAAAGCGATGGCGTTTTGGGGACTCGGCATCGTGGTCGCACCAATGCTCGGCCCGGTGTTGGGCGGGTGGCTGACCGACAACTATAGCTGGCGCTGGGTGTTCTACATTAACCTACCGGTCGGTCTGATGTCTGTGATCATGACCCGCATGTTTATCTTTGATCCGCCCTACATCCGGCGCGCCAGCCGCGGCATCGACTATTGGGGAATTGGCTTGCTCACATTAGGCATCGGAGCGCTCCAGGTGGTCCTGGATAAAGGCCAGGAGGAAGACTGGTTCGAATCCCACTGGATCACAGCGCTGGCGATTATAGCCGGAATTGCCTTGATCATTTTTTTGGTGCACGAACTGCGCACGCGCGACCCGGTGATTCACCTCCGCGTATTCAAGCAGCGCACCTATGCCGCCGGTGTGTTCGTGATGACGATGATGGGGTTTGTCATGTATGGCAGCCTTTTGCTGCTGCCGGTTTTTCTGCAGACCCTGCTCGGGTATCCAGCGCTGGATGCGGGGATCGCGATGGCTCCACGCGGCTTGGGATCATTTCTGACCATGCCGCTGGTCGGAACCGTGCTGAACCGGTTTGATCCGCGCAAAGTGTTGGCAATCGGCCTGGTCGGCTCAGCCTGGACTCTATATGAACTGTCCAAACTCAACCTCCAGGCCGGTTATTGGGATATCTTCTGGCCGCAGTTCATCC
>CAZKQQ010000345.1:0-4152 GCA_964554945.1 uncultured Solibacteraceae bacterium
TGCCTGGCAATGCTGTTCGTGCCATTGACGACAGCTACTATGGACCCCATACCCAAAGAAGAGATGGGCAATGCCACCAGCATGTTCAATTTGATGCGCAACGTGGGAGGGAGTGTCGGAATTGCTTCCGCTACCACATACCTGTTCCGGCGTGAGCAGTTTCACACCAACGTTCTGGGAGCGCACGTGAACGCGTCCAACCCACAGGCCCAGATATATCTGAAAGGCCTGCAATCCAACATGATGGCGCACGGCCTCGACGCGCAGACCGCCATGCACCGTGCTTATGGCGCCGTCTGGGGCATGGTGCAGCGCCAGGCTGCCATGATCTCGTTCGTCGACACATTTCGGGCAATGGCGATCGTTTTCCTGCTGGTATTGCCGATTCTGCTGGTTATGAGGCGCCCGAAACATACCCGGCGCGGCAGCGCGGCAATGCACTAGGATTGTCGCCCCGATTCGCAGCTTCCTATTTTTCTGCCGTCCTGGTACGCTTCTTTGCCGCCGCAGGCGCGCTTTCTTTCAACAATTCCTCGATGTTGCCCCGGATGTTCTTTTCGGCCTGAGCCTCGTCAAGAAATGCAGAATCACCGGGGTATTGCGCCCGGATCATACCTTGGCGGTCAATGAAAACTAGTTGTGGCATGATCAGTCGCTCCGCGATCGGATGCTGCAGAAAATTAAGTGCAAGTGCGCGGGCATTGGAGCCCACCGGAAAGGGCGGATTGAACTTTTTGAGGAAACCCGGCACTGCCGCCGCCGCCCCATCCTCAATTGCGGACGCAAGTACCTGGAAACCCCGTGGCCCGTAGTCGTTCTGATCCTGCGTCAGAAAGCTCACGATCTTCTGGCAGTGCGGGCAGTACGTGAGAATAAAAATCAGAGCAACCGTCTTACCCTTATATTGGCTCAGCGATGCCGTCCTGCCGCCCGTCAGATTGATGGTGAAGTCCGGAGCTGCCCGGGTCACAGCCGCAGCGCCGGCTCCTGAAGCCAGCACGCCAAACAGCACCAGCCCTGCAAAAATGGATCGGCGCGTCATGGTAGTCCTTCCAGGCTCGTCACCAGCGCGCCTTTGAGATGCAGTTCGAAATGGCCATCATCACCCGTGCCGGACAGGGAATCGATGGCTTGAGCCGCGACTTCCATTTTCTTCCACTTTTTTGCCAGCACTTGCCGGTATGTGTCGAAATAGCGGCGCGCTATTTCCGGGCTGTCCCACTGCACGGAGTATAAAAGCACCACCTGCCCTTCTTTCTTGTTTTCCCGCAGCTCGAAAGTGGCGCCGCTCCAGTGCGGGCCGATGTCATCGGCCGCGGCTTTGCCCGCAAACTGCTCCAGCAGCACCTCATGATCCAGCTCGCCCAGGCTGCCGCCCACCAGGCTTTTGAAGCCGTGCGGCAGCTTCAGTTCGGGCAATGCCGGCGTTACGGGCTGCACCGCCTGAAAATACTTCTCCGGATGCAGGATTTGCTGCGTGGAAACCGGAGGCTTCCGAAACACCTCCGCGAATCCCTGGTTGCCGTCACGCTCGAGCACCGCCTGCTGGAAGAGCATGCCCTTGGTGTACGGAAAAATCAACGTTCGCCGGAGGTACAGCGGAGCGGTATCGTAAACGGGATACTGCCCCGAGCTGTCGCTGAGCGCGCTCATCATCTGCACCAACGTCGGCGAATTCTTCCGCGACTGCCCCAGTTTGTGCGCGAGGTATTCCGACATTAGCCATGTCGCCTGTACTTCCATGATGGCCAGCCTCGCCGTGGCGCCATCATCGCTCTTGCGCCCCTGCCGGATGAATTTACCCAAGTTGAAATTCTGATCCGCAATTGCGTGGGAGAGTTCGTGCGCCAGGACGGGTGCCTGCGTTTCAGGAGATGTAGTCTCGGTGACGAACAGTTTCTTTTTGTCGTAATCGTAGAAGGCGGCGGCCTGTTCGGTGAGCAGGTCAATCGTGGTCTTCTCGAGGTTGAAATCGGCCGGCACAAAGCCAAATTTCTTCAGCGTCATTTCCTCGGCGCGGATTTCTTCCGGGGTAGTGGCCTCCTTAACCCGCTTCTTCAGAAACTCGTTAACTTTTTCTTTGGTGATCAGATCGCAGGGAACGGGATGAAGCAGTTTCAATCCCGATATAGCGGCCAAGTCCAGCGCGATGCCGCCTGCCTGGCTGCAAAGTTCGTTGGCGCGCGGCGATTCCGCCGCCGGAACGGGCCATACGAGCAGCGCCGCTGCCAGGGCGAGTGAGGCCGACGCCCTAAGCCGCAACGGGTTTCCTCCGGATCGCCCACGCAAAGACGGCCGACGAGACGATCGCCAGCACGCCTCCCAGCAGCGTGGTTGCCCGCGCGCCGAAGCGGTCGGCCAGCGCGCCCGAAGCCAAACTGCCGAAAGGTCCGAGGCCGACGATGGTCATGCCGTACATGGACATGATGCGCCCCCGGTATTCGTCAAGAATCAGCGTCTGGATGGTGGTGTTCGCGGAAACCATCTGCCGAAACACACTGTACCCGATTAGCGGCATAATCACCAGCGAAAGCGCATACCAGGGAGAAAACGCGAAGGCCATGGTCGTTAGTCCCATCGCGATGCCGCTATAGGCGATGATTGGCTGCAGGTTCGTGGTCTCGGCGCGGCGGGCCATGCCGAGCGTGCCGATCACTGCGCCAACGCCCATCGCCGCCATCAGGAAACCCAGCCCTTGAGAGCCGCGGTGGAAGATCTTATCGGCGAAGACTGGCGCCAGCACGAGCACCGGGGTGTTGGCGAAAGTCGCTGCCGCCATGACGGTCAGCACACGGCGGACGTCCGTATGCTGCTTCGCGTAACGGAATCCGTCCTTCAAGTGGCTCCAGGGCGATGCCTCCGCCTTGCGCTCGAACGGTTGCAGGCGCATCGCGAGCAGGCTGCCGATCACCGCCAGAAAGCTGACGCCGTTCAGGAGAAAGCAGACGCCCTCGCCCAGCCAGGCGACCAGAAGGCCGGCCACTCCAGGTCCTACGGTGCGCGCCGCGTTGAAAACCGCCGAGTTGATCGAAATGGCGCTCAGCAGATCTTCCTTGCTGGTCATGTGAATGAGCAACGATTGCCGTCCCGGCATGTCGAATGCATTAATCGCGCCCAACAGAACCGCCATCACGAGTATGTGCCACACCTGCACGCGCCCTGATAGCGTAAGCGCCGCCAGCACAAGTGCCTGCAGCATCGAGAAAATCTGCGTTAGGACCACGAGCTTGTGCCGGGAAAATCGGTCGGCGGCCACGCCGCCGAGCGGACCCAGCGCAAATACCGCAATCTGCGAGCAGAACCAGGCAGTTCCCAGCAGCAGTTCCGAATGCGTCATCCGGTAAACCAGCCAGCTCTGGGCCACGTTCTGCATCCAGGTGCCGATCAGCGATACCAACTGCCCGCCAACGAACAGCCGGAAATTGCGATGGCGCAAAGCTCCGAATGCCGAAGCCGCCCCGGCGCCCGGCGGCGCGGTCAGCAGTTCTGCGGCGGGCATGGGGGTGACGTCTGGTTCCGGCTGGGTCCCTGAAGGTGGCATCCGCTCACTTCAGAATACGGCGCGGTACAATGAGAGATCAAATTCGATTAACAGGAGATATCACGTTGGCGGATGAAAAACTTTACAAGGCCGAGTATTTAGGGAGTGGAACTTTTATCATCACTAAGCCGAAACGGAAGCGGGCGAAACTGCGGCAAACCAAGCTGCGGAACCCGCAACGCGGTTCACGCAAATAACCGAACGGTTAACGGCGCGAGCGCCGTTCGGTCTTTAGGATGTGGAATAAACCCTCTAAGGCTGCTTTTTGAATCATAAAAGCTCCTACGAAGCTTCCCAGTAGCGTTCCACCAATCACTAGCGTATCCATCGCATCCTCTGTTGTTGAATCTAGCAATTTAGATGCCACGAAAATGGAACGGATTCGGACTGAATTGCCGGATCGTATTAGAAGTGTGGTGGACGCGTCGTCTGAGTAGACCCAATGGTCTTCCGGCGGCGCTCCTCCTTCTAAATCCAGTTGCGTCAATGAGCCATCCAGCACGCGCCAGGGGATTACCGCTTAATTGAAATCACTGCGAATCCAATCAGGCTCTTGCTATAATCGGTGATTCTAAGCCACTCAGATTTATGCCATTAAAGCCTTTCGTCCG
>CAZKQQ010000346.1:0-4139 GCA_964554945.1 uncultured Solibacteraceae bacterium
CGTCGAGCACCACTTCTTTGCCGGCGTCGATGGTGACCTTGTCGCCTGCCACGGGTAGCTTGCGGTTGGGCCAGGTCGCCCGATCAGACCACTTCGTCGCCTTCGCTGCCGGCGCTCCGGGACTCTGGGCCTGCACGATAGGGAACACGCTGACGAGCAACGCCATCAGAAGGAACGAGCGATTCTTCTTCCCCATGACAGGAACCTCTGATACTTGAAAAATGACCACGATCTAGCCTAGAGGATAGCGTGAAACGGAAATCCGAACCATCCGTTCCCCCGGTAACCAACTTTCAAAATATTCCCACCCCCCACAAAACAAACCCCATCCGCTCATTCCACCCCTCGCTCACCCCGCCCTTTTTCCCCACCCCCAGCGATAATGAAGTTGACGAGAAGCTCGCGGGCATGCGGGCCAACCACCCGCTTTCGGCTACGCAGTTCCGGCCGCGCCCCGCCATCTTCTCTCTTTGCAACAAACTTCTCCGGAAAACCGGAAACGCATTTCCGAAACGCCCCCATGGACTCGCAAAAGCATCTCGATCTCGGCTCCTGGGTCGGACTCCAGAAGGCCTTCGCCAACGTCTCCAGCGGCTGCTCCGCCGCCCGCGCCCAATGTCTCAAGCAGGTCCGCGACTCCCACATGCTCGACGACCTCGGCTTCACCTGGGAAGAGTTCTGCACCCTCCACGCCGGCATCAGCCGCCGCCAGGCCGATAACCTTATCCACCACTACGAGCGCTTCGGCGACGCCTACTTCCGTCTCACCGAAATCGCCCCCGTCTCGCCCAAAACCTTTCAGCAGATCGCCGCCCAGGTCACGCCCGACACCATCGATATCGACGGCCAGCCCCTCGCCCTTACCCCCGAAAATGCGCCCCGCATCCGCGCCGCTATTCAGTCGCTCCGCCGCCAGCTGCAGCATCCGTCCAACGATCAGCCCACCGATCAGTCCAACGACCCGCGGCCTCCCGCCAACGTCATCGAGCTCCGCGTCCGCCTCGATGCGCTGCTGAGCGATACCGCCAAAGCGTTCCACGCCCTCAATCCCGTCGCGCCGTCCGAACTGGAATGGGCCAGTCTGCGCGGATTCGCCGCCTACGGCCTCGATCGATTTCGCGCTCTGTCCCGCGACTTTGAACCGAAACCCTGATCGCGGACCGGCAGCGACCCCGCAGATCGCGCCTCTGCTTTACCAGGTCAGGCCAGCCGGCCCTATGACCATAGCCGGAGCAGCGCTGTTCCTGATTGTGTTTGCGGTGCTGTAACAGGACGGATTCCGCAGGCCGGTTTGCCAGGGATCCTACAGATGGTCGCGACGCTTCGACTTTTCCGGATCAACTCCGCGTGGTGCCGGCCAGAGTCCGAGACGGCGACTACCCGCTCCAGTGGCAAGCCAGTTTTCTTTAACCCGCGTTTCAGCCACAATAGCGCGGCGTACATCGGGTCAAGAGCCCGCGCCACTCCGCGCGGAGTGGCTACTCCGCGCTCCGGTGGCCTCCTTACCGCGTTCGGGACGACTGGGTGGTATCCTCTAAAATGCTCGGTATCTGAACACCGAAACGACGGAGTAATTGTGGCCTTTCTGCAGCGTTCCACTGCGTTCCTGGAATCCATTGTCCACGATTGTCGTTTTGCTCTGCGCGAAGTGGTTAAGGTGCCGCACTTTACGGCTGCAGCCGTTACGACGCTGGCTCTAGCTATCGGAGTGAATGCGGCAGTCTTTACTGTGACAAATGCCGTGCTCTTCAAAGGATTCCGAGACATTGACCGGAGTGATCGAATTGTTTTCATCCATAGCGAGCGAAACGGACAGTATTCCGGCGTTTCGTATCCCGACCTCGAAGACTGGCGCGCTCTAGCCAGGTCATTCACCGGCATCGGTGCTGTCGCTGATTTAAAGGTCACGATTAACGACCGAAACGGTCTTCCCGACCGCTTCACAGCGACCAGAATCACCGCCAACGGGTTTCAGTTGCTAGGGCGGCAGCCCATTATTGGCCGCGACTTCTCGGCATCCGATGAGGCACCCGGTGCCACGCCGGTTGCGATCCTGAGCTACGGTTTTTGGAAGCGCCGTTTCGGAAAAGACTCTTCAATCATTGGTCGGACTTTGGACATTAATGGCGGACCGCCAACCACAATTATCGGCGTTATGCCGGAAGGTTTTTCTTTCCCGCAAAATCAGGAATTGTGGCTGCCCCTGGTGCCGGATTCTGATCTCCGGCGAAGAGACAACCGCGCCTTATGGTTCGCTTTCGGTTACCGGGCCGATGGCGCCACTCGGAACAGTGCCCGTGCAGAGCTGGAGACGATTGGCAACCGATTGGCGAGAGCCTATCCGGAGACGAATCGTGCCGAGATTCCGCGACCCCATACCTTCGCCGAGTTCTTTATAGGGCCGACCGCGGCCACGATATACGGCCTGGCCTGGGCCGCTGTGGGGTTCGTACTCCTAATCGCTTGTGCCAATATCGCGAATCTGATGCTGGCTCGCTCTAGCGACCGGTCGCGAGAATTGTCTATTCGGCTGTCTCTCGGAGCAGGACGCTCGCGGATCGTTCGGCAGCTCCTCATCGAGAATCTCCTGCTCTCAGCTATTGGGGGGTTCTTCGGCTGGTGGATCGCCAAGTGGAGTTTGCGTGCATACGAGCTCGCGACGAACCCGGCTCTTGGAGAGTGGCGCCGGGGTTTGCTCGACTACACGATGGACTTACACATCTTCCTGTACGTAGTGGCTATCTCGACAGGAACCAGCTTGCTGTTTGGGTTTGCTCCGCTGGTGCACTTCGCGAAGCTGGATCTGAATGCATCTTTGAAGGATTGGGGACCTGGCGCTACGGACTCACGGAGCGGAAAAACGCTTTCCCGGCTTCTGGTGATCGGGGAAGTATCGCTTGCTGTCATGCTAATGACGGGCGCCGGCTTGATGTTTCGGAGCTTCCGTAATATTTATAGGGCAAACGTCGGCGCAAGGACGTCCGACGTGCGTACGATGTTTCTACATCTCCCTGAAGGCGAGATCAATAGCGAGAGGCAGGTTTCTTTTTTCGATCAGCTCAAGGTGCGGCTCGAAGCGATACCCGGTGTGCAATCCGTCGCGATGGGCAATCCGCCCGCCAGCGGCATACCGGAGGGCCGGCCGTACGAGGTTGCTGGTACCGCCGCCGGTAGCGATGGTTCAAACCAACCAACGGCTCCAGCGACAACCATTGGACCGGATTACTTCAAAACGATTGGCGCAACGGTATTGTCTGGACGTGAGTTTAATCAGTTCGATGGGCGCTCAGGGCCCCCGGTAGTTATCGTCAATCAGCAGTTCGCAACCCAACATTGGAAGACGCGAAATGCGATCGGTCAACGCCTTCGCCTTTTCAACAAGGGAACGCCCGGAATGTGGCTGACCGTTATCGGTGTCGTATCGAATATCATGGACGACCCCAGCCGGCAGAAGATCACGCCAATGATCTATGTGCCGTATGCGCAAACAAGGGGGCGGGATATGTGGATTCTAATTCGAACTCCCTTGGCCGCCGGTGAACTTGCGCGGGTGTTCCGGCAGGAGATAGCCGCCCTCGACCCGAGCGTGCCGATCTGGCTTGGACCCTACAACCTGGAGGATCGCCTGGCTACCGCCGGAATCTACAGCAACATCCGCAACCATTCTGCTCTCTTCGTGATATTTGCCTTGATTGCCCTGGGTTTGGCATCGAGCGGGCTCTACGCCGTCATCGCTCATACAGTCAACCAGCGCAGCCAGGAAATTGGCATTCGCATGGCTGTCGGAGCGACTCCGGGGAATATAGCCAAACTCATGTTCAAGGTGGGATTGCTTCCCGCAGGCTGTGGTCTCGTCCTTGGGGTGGCAGCGTCGGCTGCTGTCAATCAGTTATTGTCATCAGAGCTGCTCAACGTCACGCCTTCCGATCCGGTCACATTAATCGTTTCATGTGCCGTATTAATGTTATCGGCGATAGTCGCTTGCTGGATACCGGCACGCCGAGCCATAAGAATCAATCCTGCCGTCGCCCTTCGACGGTAATAGACAGCGTCTTTAACCGGCTTCGATCAGGAGACGAGATCCACACCACCATCAACTCGCGGCCTAAGCGAGGAACCGGGAAAATGTGGACGGCCGT
>CAZKQQ010000347.1:0-4126 GCA_964554945.1 uncultured Solibacteraceae bacterium
TTCTCTCAGTACCTTTCCGCAGTCAAATCACCGAAATATTTTTTCGTCCCATTCTTATCCCAGTGACGGCGCCGAGCGGTCGTCGGCTTTGAGAACGGAGGCCCTGCATAATGACGAGGGGTTTGTTTGTGTTGCTCCTGGCCTGCGCCGGCGCGGCCCGCGCGGACCCGGCAGATTGGGGTCCCAGCACGCTTGTGGCAAATTGGGCGTCCAATAACGCACGCGGCGAAATACTCGCTAATGGATCGAGTTACGTTCGCGCCAATAATTTTCCAGCACCGTAGCTCCCACAAACACTTGGAGGAAACGTCATGACCACAAACAATCGCAGGAAGTTTCTCACCGCGGGCGGCGCCCTGGCGGCACTATCGGCCGTTCCGAAATCGCAGGCCGATGCTCCACGGATGAACGGCCTTTATATCCACGGCATGGTGTGGAACCGGCAGCTTGCCGCACCGATGAACGACTGGCTGATCCGATTGGACGCCAAGGTCCAGGTTCCCATCGGGAACGAGCCGGCGCCTGCGGCTCCAGGCTTCGCCACGCTGGGAGACGACTTTCATGATGGCGTCGGCTCGCATGTCGAAATCCACGAAGCGATGTTGAAAGGCGATCAACTGACGATCATCGGCGCCATCACCGAATCGAAGACGCCGGGACTGGTTGGCCAAGGCGTGCGCATCGAAGGCAAAGTGCTCGGAACATCGGTCCAAGGCCTTACGGTGACGATCGGCACGTCCGTCTTCAGTGGAGCGGGTCTGCTCGTCGTGATCGCGATCATCGCCATCCTCATCGCATAGTGGCCGGTCATCGGCTGCCGTGACCAGCGCGAATTCCGGTTGTACCGCTGGGCGAATACGGAGCCTCTGCAGGAGAATTGATCATGGGCCGTTGCTTTCTCTGCGTCGCTCTCCTTGCGGCGCTCTCAGTATGGCTGGCGCAGTCGCGGGCGCCGGAAACGTTTTCCATTCTGATGGCCGGGAAGCCGCCGGCAAGGTCGTGCAAACCAGCGGTACCGACGGAACCATCGAGATTCAGTATCGGTTCAATGATCGCGGACGGGGGCCGGAAGTTCGGGGCCGCTATCGATTGGATTCCCGCGGCTTTATCGAATCGCTCGGGCTTGCAGCGATGTGCACACTTATGGCGATAATAGATCCTGCCTGATACTCAACGGACGTGCGAAGCTGTCTCGCCAGGTCGGTTACGTCAGGCGCAGTTGGCCATGTTGAAACGCAACGGCCGTGAACACCCGTTCTACTGGGCCAGCTTCATTCAATCGGGCGAGTGGAGCAACCTGGCGGGCCGCCGGTAGCCATCGCGGGGGTTCCACCGCTCCTCCGGCCGCGGCTAAACGAGATACTTCTCTCCGCATAGCACTTTCTCGAAAACAATTACTGAAATATTTTTTCGCGCGCTTCTTATCCCAGTGACAGCGCCAGACAACTCAGTTCGAACAGGAGAATAAACATGCGTAACGCCAGTTTCTTGGGCGCGGGGCTTTGGCTATTTTTGTCCTTCGCAAGCGTGAGCCGCTCCGCGACGGTGCCGGGCAGCGTTGCATTTTCGAATCTGCCCATAATAATTCCCGAGGGAGCCAGCGAACCGGCGATCGCGATCGCTAGTGATGGGACCGTCGCGATCTCGGGCTTGCTGTGGGGCTTCTTCACAGGGGGCCCATTTGGCACGAACCTGTGGACGGGACCCCGGGGAACGACGCCTGTGGTCCGTGGACCGATCGATTCCGATCTTCAGCAACAAGGTAAGACCGTGCTCGGCGGCTTCGACGCAGACGTCGATATTGGATCTAGCGGAGCGCTCCACGCGACCACCGCTTTCATTTCTTTCAACCCGGCTTTCAATTCGACGCAGACCGGTGTCTCGGCAGTCCGCTGTCCGAACCCATTGACTCTCGACGGCTGCGTGAAGCAGATCCTGGATCCCAATGTCACGGATCGCCCGTGGATTACGTCGTCCGGCTCGCAGGTCTATATCTCTTATCGCACCGAGAACTCGCAGATCCGCGTGTGGCGTTCCGATGACGATGGGCTCACGTGGCAGCACGCAGGCGACCCGGTTACGGGCCAAGGTCCAATTACGGCGGGCGCCCTCCGCAACAATCTGCTCGGTCCGATCGTAGCGGATACGTCCCGCGGTATTGTCTACCAGATCTATGCCGCCGGGGAGAATGGAAATGCGAAGAGCTTTTTCCAATTCAACAACATGTTCGTGGGCCGCAGTGCAGATCACGGCGAGCATTGGTCGGTAAGTCCCGTGTATAGCGCTGCGCCTGGCTCTTCGCTGGTCAATGTCTTTCCGTTCCTGTCCGTAGACCCCGTTACTGGCAAGGTATACGCGGTTTGGTCCGACGGACAAAACGTCTCCTTTTCCGCGTCGTCCGACCAGGGCATAAGCTGGTCGCCGGCGGTGCGCGTCAATATTTCGCCGGCTGTGACGGCGATATTTCCGGCGGTGGCTGCTTACAACGGAACGGTAGACGTGGTCTATTACGGAACCTCCTCCGGCAACGATGCGACTGCCGGATGGAACGCTTATATGGCCCAAACAACGGATGACGGAGCCAATTTCCAGCAGAGCAAGGTTAGTAACAGCTCCAATCATACGGGACCAATCTGCACCCAGGGAGGCGCCTGCAATCCGACTCGCAATCTGCTCGATTTGTTCGAGCTCGCGATCGACCCTCTCACAGGGCGCGCGGTAATCGCCTATGTGGACGACACACTGACGAAGACTCCCGGGGGACGCGCGTTGCCGCAGATAGTTCTCGGGCAGCAGAAGTAAGTAAAAGGATCAGGAGGATGCTCCATGAGATTCATAACCTTGCTGGAGCGCTGTCCTGCGGGCTTCCACGGTCTCACGCACCGGAACCAGCACAGCGCGGCACCGATCCGGAGACAAAAACGGCCAGCAACGTTCTCATCCGCCGCGGCAACGAGTGGCACGGGCCTGAGTCGACCATCATTAACGCCAGTCACATCGTCATGGCGGAGCCGGTCGGCCAAACTCCGGGGTCGCGCACCTCATCGCCGAGCAGGAGAAGCGGCGCTAACAGAGGAAGAATTCATGCCGAAACGATTGACCCCTGTTGGGCCGCCGCTAGGAATTTCCGCACAGCGCCTCTTCTCCCGCAAAGATTGCTGAAATCTTTTTCCAGCTGCTTCTTATCCCAGTGATGGCGCCCTTTTCGGAAACGCCAAAGATGGCGGTGAAATCCGTTATCCAGGAATGAGGGTATTCAATGGAGGATCTTAATGCATAACCGATGCTATTTTCTTGTGGCCCTGACCGTATTTCTAGGGGCGGCCGGGCTCATTCGGGCTCAGAACTCCGGGCCGGTAACACTTACCGTTACGGGACCGGTGCGCGCGGCGCAACATGGCGTGAGCGGCATCCCCTATAAGGTTCTCGAAGCCGATCCCCATCCAACGAAAGCTGCCGGAATGCCCGCGAAGTCCAGCTTGATTCTGCCGCCGCGAGTGTTCTACCCGGGTGATCTGGCGAATCCCGATAATAATCCCACGGTAACCGCGACGAAGTTCCATCCCATCTACATCAACAACGGGCCGTCCCATTGGGGTGATGTCGGGACGTTTCTCACCGACCTTGGGAAAAGCGACTTCATCCACGTTGTCGACCAGTACACGGGAACAAATGCGAACAACCGCTACATTCCCGGAACGGTGCTTACCGTCAACTATCCCATTCCGGCCAACCACACACTGACATTCCCGGACTTCGATGAGATCGTGCACGCGGCGGCGCTTTCGCAGGGTGCCGGTCTCGGCCATATTTACAGCGTTTTCCTGCCGCAGGGTGTGGATTTCTGCGCTTTCCCATTCGACTGTTACTCGCCGGACAATGAGGCAACCTGGACCTTCTGCGCCTTCCACACGTACGAACTGTACGACGATATCGCCGAACCCGTGCTCGCCACCCTGCAGCCGTACCAGGATGTGCCCGCTTGCTCGGTGCCGCTGGGTTCGCCGAATGGCCAGCTGATCGATTCCACCAACGATGTGTTCTCGCACGAGATCTTCGAGACGATCACCGATCCGCTAATCAATGCATGGGGGGTTCATTCCGTCGAGTGGTGGTTCCTCGGCGC
>CAZKQQ010000348.1:0-4040 GCA_964554945.1 uncultured Solibacteraceae bacterium
AGAGCCCTCAAGATCACAAAGTACCAATGGACCCCAAGCGATCTGCAGAATCTCAGAGATGCCCAACGTAAGTTGCGAGCACCCGCTTGCATGGCCCATGGGACAAGTCCAAGGCGAGGCAGGCGAGAGCGCATTGACTTTCGTACTCCAAAGCGCCACAATATTTGCGGACTCCACATGATTTCCTGCGCGGCGCATTCTGTCCTCGCGTTCTGAACCAGAGCGCGACACAACCAGCCACCCGAGGAAGGCATTCACCCAATTCTGCGACTACGCTCTTTTGAGCCGAAGTGCGGAATCACGCACATGAGGAGGATCACATGTCACGGCCGATTATGATCTTTCTACCCGTCTGCCTTGCCGTGATGGCGGGTAGTGTCACGCTCCTGCCTGCAGCAGGCGACCTGCAAACGGGACCTCGATATTCAGATTGGTCAACGCCAACGCGTGTCCCCGGACTCAACACGACCTCAGCCGAGTACCCGAACGGCATTTCGCGGGATGGTCTACGTTTGTATTTCCAGCGATTGAATCCTGGCACAGGCGAGGACCTGTATGTCGTTCATAGACCCGATCTTGAGGCCAGTTGGGGCGTCCCTATCAAACTGCCGGATACCATTAATTCCAGCGCAAATGACCGCGCTGCATTCGTCTCCGGCGACGGGCACTGGCTCTTTTTTTCCAGTGATCGGCCCGGCGGAATCGGCGGAAACGATTTGTACGTATCCTGGCGCACGCATGTTCATGATGATGAAGCGTGGGAACCCGCGGCGAATCTATGGGCCGTCAACTCAGTGGGATTCGAGTCGGGACCAACCTTTTTCGAGAATGACGAGTCCGCCACGGCGCAGCTGTATTTCAACAGTGCGCCGTATGCTGGCGGCACTCAAGCGGTCGCGGACATTTATGTGAGCAGCTTGGGTCTGGGCGGCTTTGGGCCGCCATCGCTCGTCTCCGAACTCAACAGTCCGGTTCAGGAAGGCCGCCCTTACGTTCGACATGACGGCCTTGAAATATTTTTTCAGTCGAATCGATCCGGCTCTCTGGCCATCTGGCGTGCCACGCGTTCTTCAACAACCGAACCGTGGATGCCGCCTGTGCTCGCTATCTCCAAAGCTGATCTCAATGACCCCACAGTCACCGCGGTTTCGACTCCTGTCTTGTCATGGGACGGCACCACGCTCTTCATCGGGATCGTACGACAAGGAATCGAACCGGGTGACATATATGTTGCGACTCGTGAGAAGTTGCACGGCAATCCTTAAGCGATGATGCTTCTCTCGTGTTTCCGACCTGTGAAGCTCGCTGGGGCCTGACAATGCATTCTGCTGAACGTCGCCACTTTAGAAAGTTGAGCCGATGCGCGTTATGGATAAAAACGGCATTACCATAAACTACCCGGCCCTCGCGGGTTGGGCGAGGTTGAGACGCAAGCCGGGACTCTGGCAGCGGGACTAGTCGTCCCCGTTATCGGGTTCGGGCAACGCTACCGCGCCTGCACCAAACTTCGGTCTCGGCCTCAGCGTGGCGAACACCAGCGCTTCAGGATCTTCAAAGGTCGGGGGGGCCTCGGGAATTGTCGGACTCCGTCGCGGAGGTACGGTGTCCTTAAGCTTCCTGGCGTGGCGCTTTCGTTTGTCGCGTCCCTTGCCCAATCCAATTCGCGTTCCCGCGCTGGGTTCTTCCCTGTCCGTGCTGCCTTCCCCCGTTTCTGCGGCGGGCCGGCGTCCAACATCACTACTTTCGAGGCCTGCTCAAGCTTCACACGCGTTTACGGCCTGCAGAGTTGCTCACCCACCATACGTGGGCTTTATCGCGAGGCTCCGATTTGGCTTCACGTGCGACCAGCACCGAGCGAGATTAACCATTTACTCGTTCATGGCGCCGGGATACTCACACTGCCTGCTCCCGCGCGATTTAGCCGGTCTGCGCAATCGTGTACAGGACTGAACCGGAACACTAGCAACGTCGTAGGTAATTCCGATATCCCCGTTATGAGCAGAGCATTGAAACTGCGGCTTGGGCGTTGTCAAGCCCTGGGGCACCTGCACGTCCAGCTGATAGATACCCAGCAAGCCGGGCGCGAGTCCGGCAAATGGGAGGGTGACTGGCATGGCGGTGAGCCCCGCAAACGAGCACATTGGCGGCGTTGAAATGACGTAACGAGAATTCACGGGAGTGACCTGGCCGGTGCTGATTGCAGGAGAAACGGGCCCAAGGCCCGTCATGTAAAAGTGCAGCGTCTCGCCAGGAACCGCCGGATCGGCCGCCGTAACGAGCCCGCGAAAATCCTGATGCGCAATGACCGCCTGCCGCCCGCCGGGGACCGAAACCGTGAGAAAGAACGGTTCTGCTTTCGCCACGGTAATTGAAAACACCTGCTCGAAGAGAGAGTCCGATTCCGCTCCGACACTCACCGGCACGACTGCCGTCGGATCGGGAGCCAATTCCCACGGAATCTGAACATATCCGGAGTCTGCGGTGAAATCCACGGTTGGCGCATCCAAACCCCCGATCCGAACGGTGGCTGTTCCATCGGTTCCAGCAAGCCCGGCGCCAGCCAAACTGATGAGCGAGCCCGGCGCGGCTCCGCCTTCCCAGGCGAGGATCTGAGGCGTACGGTTGGTCAACTGACGGAGATTTCCGCTCGCCGTGTCCGCCTCAAATAGACGATTGGAGGTGGTGGCGGCGTAGACGATATTCCCCGAGCCGGAGATCACAGCGGAACTTACTCCTTCCGGAATATCGGTTAGTTTGCGAATCGTCCCCGTACCCGTGGACACGAGATAGACCTGCTTCGGTTGTCCCTCCGCGGGAGCGGCCAAATAGATGGCCTGCAGACCATCGTCAGTGAGCCACGGAAGGAAATACGGCGCCGGCGCTGAAAACGGAGAAGGGGGCGGAATCGCCACCGGTCCCTGCGCGAGCACGGTTTCCGTCGCCTGAGCCACATTGTAGGCGATCAGTTGATAGGCCTGGCCGGTCTCGTATGTTTCATAGACGATTCGACTGGCGTCACGGCTAATGCGGGCCAGCATCGGGTTCTTCGAGAGAGGGAGCGGCGTGATCGTTCCCCCTTGAAAGAGCAGAGGCCCTTCACCTTGAAGCCCATACAGCAGCGCCACACCGCCGTCTGCCAGAGTCTCGTATCCATCTCCAATCGGTTGCGGCGCCGAAGGTTGGACATTCAGAGTCACTACTTGCCCGCTAGCCAGTTGGATCAGTTCCGTCTTTGCGCCAAGCCTTAATACGTATTGCCCGTCGCGCGAGATCCGAATCGGCTCGCCTTGTAGGGAATCGTCAGCAGGTAAGCTGGCGCCGGTTATCTGGCCTGCAGATGAGACATACCCTATGCATGAGCTTCCTCCGTAACAAATGCCGGTCGCCGTATACACCAAAATCGCTCCGTCAGCACTGATATCGGGCTGCGTTAGCTGAAACAAATTTGTTCTGTAGCCGATAGGGGGCTGTTGTTGAACCTGAGCCACCAGCTCGAAAGAGCCGGCATTTCCGAGATACCGGAAGATTTTGGGGGAATCGAATTGATCGGTACCGCGTAGGCGTAGGGGGGTGGAAAAATACAGCTGCTGGCCATCGCTGGTCGTGACCAGGTTTTGAAACTGGGCTGACGCTGTCAAGCAGGCGAAAATCAATGGCCACACAGCACATCGCATACTTAAGTGAAGCCCGCGTCTGCAGTGGGCTAACGCACATCTGGTGCCACGCCGTGATACTTGCATGCCCGCGAAACTTCGGATCACAACCGCACATTTCTGGCGTCGACCTGACACAGGTCTGTGTCAGGATGGGTCCGCCATCCCGGTGATTTCGATTCTCAGATAACCGCGGAACGGCCTGAGCAGGAGTGTCAGGGCAGATGCGTTACCATCATCGGACAACCCTAAACCAACTAGGGTTCTGAACGATAAACAGCATTACCGGAAAGTGAGCCAAAATTCGTTTCAGGAGTCAGTTTCCGGTAACCCCACTTCACGGCCATTGGGGCCGCCGGAAAGTTTTCGGCGGAACTTCGTAAGGAT
>CAZKQQ010000349.1:0-4034 GCA_964554945.1 uncultured Solibacteraceae bacterium
CAATCGCCCGCCTCACTCACGGTCGACGTGAACCGGCCCAAGGCGGCGGTCAGCCCCACATTGTACGGCTTGATGACCGAGGAAATTAACCACTCCTATGACGGCGGCTTGTACGCGGAGCTAATCCGGAACCGCACTTTCCGCTCGGATTGGACGGGGATCCTCAATTGGTTTCTGGTTGAGAAAGGGGCCTCGTCGGCAACGGTGACCGTCGATTCCACGGAGGGGCCCTCGGCGGCGCTTCGTAATAGTGCGAGGCTCGAAGTTGCCAGAGCCGATGCGAACAGCCCGGCGGGACTTCTGAACGAAGGGTATTGGGGAATTGCGGTCCGGCCGAACACGCGGTATAGCGGCTCGTTCTTCGCGAAGAGCAAGTCGGACGGCGCACTCCCCGTAAAAATCGCCCTCATCGCGGACACATCGGGGCAGCTCCTGGCCAGCACGTCCGCCGTGGTTACCGGCTCGGGCTGGAAGGAATATAAGTTCGAGATGCAGTCCGGCAACGTGGCGGCGTCGTCCGAGAACCACCTCGAGCTGACGGTCGACCGGCCGGCCACTCTCTGGCTTCAACTGGTTTCGCTGTTCCCGCCTACCTATCACGAGCGGCCGAATGGCAACCGGGTCGACCTCATGGAAAAACTGGCGGCGATGCATCCCTCATTCCTCCGTTTTCCCGGAGGAAATTATCTCGAGGGCAACCGGATCGAAAACCATTTCGATTGGAGGAAGACGATCGGGCCTCTGGTCGATCGCCCGACGCACCCGACCACGTGGAGTTATCACTCGACCGATGGCATGGGATTACTCGAGTTTCTGGAATGGTGCGAGGATCTGCACATGGAGCCGGTACTCGCTGTATTCGCCGGCTACTCGCTTGGAGGCGAGGTGGTGAAGCCCGGGCCGGCGCTTGACCCGTACGTGCAGGAAGCTCTCGATGAGATCGAGTACGTCAGCGGTGGAGCCGACACGGCCTGGGGCGCGCGGCGTGCGCGCGATGGACATCCAGCGCCATTCGCCCTCCGGTACGTGGAGATCGGGAATGAAGATAATTTTGACAAGGCGAAAACGTACGATGGCCGGTTTGCGCAATTTTACAAAGCGATTAAGAAGAAGTACCCGAATGTGCAAGTGATTGCGACGATGCCGGTGAAAGGGACGGTGCCCGACGTTCTCGACGATCACTATTACAAGCGGGAGCACGGCATGTTCGAAGAATCCAGACATTACGATCGTGCGGACCGCAGCGGCCCGAAAATTTTCGTGGGCGAATGGGCGACGCGAGAGGGCGGGCCGACTCCGAATTTCGGCGGCGCGCTCGGGGATGCCGCGTTCATGACCGGTCTGGAGAGAAACAGCGACCTGGTGGTGATGGCAGCGTACGCACCGTTGTTTGTGAATGTCGAGCCGGGCGCGATGCAGTGGACCTCCGATCTGATCGGGTACGATGCCCTGAGCAGCTACGGGTCGCCGAGTTACTACGCGCAAGTCATGTTCGCTTCGTGCCTGGGCGACCACACGGTGAATTCGTCGGTCTCGGGAGCTGGCGAGAAATTTTTCTATTCAGTCACCGGATCGGCGACGTCGAAAAAACTTTGCCTGAAGTTGGTGAACGCGTCGTCCACCGGGCAGGCGATCGCGATTACGCTCAACGGGCTTGGCAGCGGAAACCATACTGCCCAGGTCGACACAATCCAGGCAAACACCATTTGGGCGACGAACACGATTCAGGACACGACACGCATCGTACCCGTGAGGTCCACGGTTTCGATCAACGGCGAGCGCCTGGAGCACACAATGCCGGGCTACTCGATTCAGGTTCTGGAAGTCGCGTTGAAATAGGGGCGCTGCAGCCGCTTTCAGCGGGTCCAGCCGGTTGAAAACCGGCTGCAGCCAGGATTGGCTGCCCCACTAGAGACTGCCTTGCACGTGCGGTATGTTCGCTACTGGTTGCCCGCCGCCAACGCTGATTTCAACCTTGGCTGTGGGGAGGTCATCGGAACCGAGCGTGAAGGCGACTTGGCGGCTCTCGCCGGCGCGCAGATGAATCCGCTGGAAGGCGCGCAGACTCCGGAGCGGCGCTTGTTCTTCGGCCGCGCCGGAGAGGTATAACTGAACTACTTCGTCTCCGTCCCGGGCCGAAGTATTTTTGACAGTCGCGCGAATTTCGGCCCCTGTCTGGGTGCGCTTGGCGTTCAGGCCGGAATACTCAAAATTTGAATAGCTCAATCCGAAGCCGAACGGGTAGAGGGGTTCTCCCTTGAAGTATCGATACGTGCGGCCTCTCATCGCGTAATCGGTAAAAGGTGGGAGCTGATCCACACTCTTGTAGAATGTGACGGGAAGGCGGCCGGCTGGATTGTTCACGCCTGCCAAAGTATCGGCGATGGCAGTTCCGGCCTCTTCGCCGCCGTACCATGCTTCGAGTAACGCGGTCGCGTGCTCGGCGGCGTAGGTCGCACTGATCGCGCTGCCGCTGGTCAAGACAACAACTACGGGTTTGCCGGTTGCGGTTGCCGCCTCCAGCAGCTTTTCCTGGGGCTCAGGCAGGTCGAGACTGGTGCGGTCGCCGCCAAGAAATCCGGGGATACTCATCCCTCTCATCTCTTCGCCTTCGAGGTCGGCACTGAGACCCACACAGAGGATCGCAACGTCGGAATCTCTGATGATCTTTTCCGCCTCGGCAAGCAGCACGTCCGCGGGCGGAATCCAGGCGAGTTGAGCGCCGCCTCCGGCCTCCGGCTGCCGGTATTCGACACGCAAGGCGTACCTGCGCCCGCCTTCCAAGCGGATTTGTGTTTCCTGGTTCCGGCCGGCCGCGGTGAACTCCAATTCCTTCTCATCGAGAAACACGCGAGCCCGGGCGGTCTGGCGGCCAAAGCCCGCGCGTACGTCCAGACGATAATCGCCCGCCGCCTGCGGGGTCACCGTGCCCGTCCAACGCACCGAGTATTTTTCGCGGCCGATTGCCGACAGCACGGCGGGATCTTCCATATTGAAATCGAAGTACACGCGCGCTTCGGTTCGGCGGAGTTTCGGCTGTCCCTGCAGGTCGGGATTATTGAAGTATTCGGCTTGCAGGCCGGTTAGGATCGTCGAGGGCACCAGCGCCGGACTGCTGGGCGTGTACGTAGCGCCCAGCGCATACGTTACCTGCGACTTGGAGAATTGACGCGCGATCCCTTCCAGTGGCGTGACCTGCTTGGAGGAAATGGCGTGATAATTTCCCAACAATCCAACGGGATCGTCCGCGGACGGGCCGATTACTGCAATTTTTCGCACCGAAGCGGACAAGGGGAGCAGCCCGCCCTGATTCTTCAGCAGAACAATCGCCTCTCGTTCGGCATTCCGCGCGAGTTGCCGGTGTTCGTTTGAATCGTTCTCCGAGATGGAAATTTTGGAAAACGGCACGCGCTCCGGTGGATCGAACATGCCCAGCCGGAATCGCGCGACGAACAACCGTTCGAGCGAGCGGTTAATCTCGGCCTCGGTGATGTGGCCGGCCTTGACCTCATCCACAAGCGTCCGATATTCGTTGCCGCAGGTGAGATCGGTTCCCGCTTTCACGGCGGCCACAGCTGCCGCGCCCATCGTCTGCGTGTATTTGTGATTCCGGTAGATATCGCCCACCGCGCCGCAATCGCTGACGACATAGCCTTGGAAGCCCCACTGGTCGCGCAGTCGCTTCTGCAAAAGGTCGGTGCTGGCGCAACCCGGCACTCCATCTACCGAGTTGTAAACGCACATGATGGAATCCGCTTTGGCCTCGGTCACGGTGGCCCGGAACGCGGCCAGGTATGTATTCACGAGGTCATACTCGCTGATCCTGGCGTCAAAGACGTGCCGTTCTGGTTCCGGACCGCTGTGCACCGCATAGTGCTTGGGCGTGGAAACGACCTTCAGATAATGAGGATCGTTGCCCTGCAAGCCCGTCACAAAGGCAACGCCCATGCGGCCGGTGAGGTAGGGATCTTCACCGTAAGTTTCCTGCCCGCGTCCCCAGCGAGGATCCCGGAAGATGTTGATGTTGGGCGACC
>CAZKQQ010000350.1:0-4030 GCA_964554945.1 uncultured Solibacteraceae bacterium
GCAGTTCTCGTTCCATGTGCAACGGCCTGTTGCGGCCAACCCGCGCTCGATCATGATGGACGAGCATATCTACGGGTAGACGCGGATGATCTATTTCTCGCGCTTCGCCTTCCTTTTCGCGCGGTTTGCGGTCGCGCGCCGACTGTGGGTAGTCCGCTCATCAGAATTGGGTATGTTTGTATCCGTCGACCAGTCGTGCTCGGCTGGATTGTGACGGCCGTGAACCAGGTCGCGGATGTGCCTCTTGAACTGCTCCCAGCGCATACAGACACCGGCTACCAGGGTCGCGCGATTGTGCGTCATCCTGCCGCACAGGGCTGTTTAAGACGGATTTCTCCAACGAGTGATTGCCCGGCAGGAGAGGGTATAATGCCGGCGTTTATTCGTTAGCGAACAGCCCGGTGAATCGCAACTTGATGGCTCGCACTCCGAACGGAATGCAACTGCCCGCAGCGCGGACATCTTCCCGTCTTCAGGTCTCCCTCCCTGGTGAGATCGACGATCGGGGTGAAGATCCTCTTTTCCGAACTGAAGACCAGCCTCTCTCCACATGGGCAACGAAAGTGGGCCGTCCCGGGGCTGTGGGATAGAGTTCGACGGTTTAGTTCCGGCGAAGAGTCATTCGAATTCATAAGGCCCCCTTGCTTTTATCTCCGCTCTGCCGGACAATTGGCCATCTAAGTATCAAGTTCGTAAAGCCTCGCAGAACGGCGGTCAATTCGGCCCGCATCGTCTGTTCTTCACGCGATACCTGCTGAAGGGTGGCTTCGTCATCACCCGACGCTCTAAGAACGCACGTGATTCGCCTGCGCTGATCTTCAGCCTTCATGTGCGCGCACTCATACCTCTGGCGTGCTTTCGCAACGCGAGCGATCCAGAGGTCTTCGACCTCCCCATACGTTCTGATGGCAAGATTAAACATTAAATTATTCCTTGTACCGATTCTCGAATTCCGGATCGCGGAGGACAATCCCTCGTCGAGAGTGCTCCAGAGATCCCCACAACAGGGCGTTGCTTCTCTGAAGCGCGAAGCGTTCTCTTCACAGTCAGACACACAAGATCAACCGCGCTCGCTTCCTGAGAGTAAGGCGCTCGCGCGAGATAGTCTCGCATCTTTTGTCTTACCAGGGAAGTTTTAGACGTGTACGTTAAGTTTGGACTAAGAAAGTGGGGCGTAAGGCCGCCCTGCTCGACGGCATGCGCGAATTGACCCGTCCACGGAAGGATGAGCCCGCACCAGTGCGCTGCAGCGTCCAGGGCAAGATCCTTAACAAGGATCAAGGCAAGACTGCCTTGAAAAGTTCGCACCCGGGCCTTGATTGACATTCGGCTCCGTGGAGCCGGAAGCCGCAGCGCCCAAATCCTGCGCGCGTGCGTCCGCCCATCAAGCCGCCCTCTGCCGTTTGATCGCCAATGATGTCGAACTTCAGCGATGCACGGCCAGGATTCAGGACGAGGATGTTCAGAAGAGCAGATACCGTCCGAACCAATCACGCGCCAGGCGTGCCACTTCACTCAGAGCGCCAGGCTCTTCGAACAGGTGAGTAGCTCTCTGCACAATTTCGAGCTGCTTTTCGCATTTCAGCTTTGCGAACGCAAGCATATTCAGTTTGATCACCGGTAAATCGTATCCGCCGACGATAAGAAGAGTCGGCGCGCGGACGAGTTCCAGAGCGGGTCCAGCCAGATCCGGACGCCCGCCCCGCGACACAATGGCGCCCACAACCTCAGGACGCTGCGCTGCCGCCGACAGGGCCGATCCGGCCCCTGTGCTCGCTCCGAAATAGCCCACTCGCATCTGTTGAGTATCGGGATAGCTTGAGAGCCAGTCGGTTGCTCCGATCAGACGTCCCGCTTGTAAATCGATATCGAACCGCAGATGCGCTGTCTGTGAATCGAGAGCCTCTTCTTCGGCAGTCAGAACGTCCACGAGCAGAGTCGCCAACCGCTCCTGGTTCAGGATCCGGGCCACGTAGCGATTCCGGGGACTATTTCGGCTACTCCCGCTGCCGTGCGCGAACAGCACCACGGCGCGGGCTCCTTCCGGCACGCTCAAAGTCCCTTCCAGCACCAGACGCCCAGCCGTGACTTCGACCAGGCTCTCTTGAATCTTATCGACTACGTTTCTGCTCATAACTCACACCGCAAAAAGAAAGATTTCCAGCACTTCGCCCTTTTCCCATTCAGCAGTAAGCTCGAGCGGTTGAACGGCCGCGGTCTCGTCGAAGCGAACTGATTCGGAAGCCGGGATTCGAAGCAGTGGCTCCGGCGCTCGGTCTCGGGACGATATACTACTCCGATCGCGCGATCCGTTCGCGCAGATGACCTCTTCGACTTCCGCGCAATTCTTCGCAGGTCTGAGCGGCCGCCGTCGCGAGTGCGACGATGATCCGCGCGGGATGTTCCTGTCGGACTGCTTTGATTCCGCCGTGCATGGTGGCTCCCGTTGCCAGCCGATCGTCAACGAGAATTACGGTTCGGCCGCGCGCGCTCGTGGGAGGCGCCTCACCGCGGTAGAGGCGTTCGCGTCGGGCCAATTCCCCGCATCGCGTCGATCTCGGAAAGAGGGAAGTTTCATAGTGCCTCGCCTACTCCTCCTGGATACCTGCATGAGTGCAAGTGCGGTTCCAATTCTGCCGTGAGTTGGCATGCGGGCTGCTGCTTACAGAAATCCAGATAACGAGTATGGGCAACCCTGTACATACAAAATTACCCGCGGAGCAAGCGGAAGGGCTTACGGAACTGGCCTTGGACCTTCGCTGGTCTTGGAATCACGCGGGCGACGATCTTTGGCGTCAATTGGACCCGGAGCTATGGGAGACGACCCGGAACCCATGGCTAATGTTACAAGCCGTTTCACATGCCCGCTTGCGGAGTGCAAATTCAGACCCCCGCTTCCGGGAACGTATTGAGGCGCTGCTCGATCGCAAGCGGCAGCTGACGCAATCCGACGCGTGGTTTCAAAAGACTCACCCCGGTTCGGCACTCCGTACCATCGCCTACTTCAGCATGGAGTACATGCTGAGTGAGGCGTTACCCATCTATTCGGGTGGCTTGGGAAATGTCGCCGGCGATCAGCTTAAATCCGCAAGCGATCTCGGTTTGCCGGTCATCGGAGTTGGGCTGCTATACCAACAAGGATATTTTCGGCAGGAGATTGACTCGCATGGCGCCCAGGTCGCGCTATATCCGTTCAACGATCCCTGCCAATTACCGATCCGTCCCCTGCGTGATCGAAATGGGGACTGGTTGCGAATGAAAATCGCACTTCCCGCATGCACGCTCTGGATTCGCGCCTGGCATGCTCAAGTTGGCCGCCTCCAGCTCTACCTACTGGACACGAATGACCCCGCGAATTCCCCTTCGCATCGCACCATTACCGGCGAACTGTATGGCGGCGGACCCGAATTGCGACTCCGCCAGGAACTGGTGTTGGGCATCGGCGGCTGGCGGCTGTTGCGCGCATTGGGGGTTCAGCCGGAAGTCTGCCATTTAAACGAAGGACACTCCGCATTTGCCGTTCTCGAGCGAGCTCGGGCATTTATGGAAGATTATCGGCAGCCGTTCCGGGTCGCTCTCCTGGCCACGCGTGCCGGTAACCTGTTCACCACCCACACGGCCGTCGATGCCGGATTCGACCGGTTCTCCCCCGATCTCATGGAAGAGTACCTGAGTAGGTACGCGGAAGAACGGCTTGCCATTTCGTTTCGCGATTTATTGGCGTTAGGACGGCGCAATCCCGGAAATGGGGCCGAAGCCTTCACGATGGCATACCTTGCACTCCGGGGAAGCGGTGCAGTGAACGGCGTCAGCCGTCTGCATAGTTCGCTAAGCCGCCGACTGTTCCGCGACCTCTTTTCCCGATGGCCTGAAACGGAAGTACCGATTGGACACGTGACAAACGGAATCCACGTTCCTACTTGGGATTCTCCAGCCGCAGACGCCCTGTGGGAGGATGCCTGCGGGCAAGAACGTTGGCGCGGCTCGCTGGAGTATGTCGATGAGCAGATCCGCTGCGTCGTGTCGGTCT
>CAZKQQ010000351.1:0-3997 GCA_964554945.1 uncultured Solibacteraceae bacterium
CTCGAACCGCGGACCTCCTGCTTGTAAGGCAGGCGCTCTAACCAGCTGAGCTAACCGCCCAAACCTCTTCTATGACTGTACCGTCCCGGCAACCTCTGGGACAAGTGGCTGGATTGAACATTCATCGCGGCGAGAACCAACTGACGCAGCACGCGCGCACGTCGGGGAGCCTACAGAAGCCCCCCATTCAGCACAAAGTCCGTACACGCTCGTAAATGCCGTCTGGTAATCCTATAATGCTGCACTGGCGTACACCGCCGTTTGGGGGCCAGGGTCTTTCCCGTACGGGAACGCTTCCTGGCTTGTTGGCTCGATCGAATGGGTTTCTTCTGTCATACACTTCAAATGACCTTTTTTGGCTCAACAACAAAGCGGCTATGTAGTAGACCAACCTAGCTGCTAGTTCGACTTTGGCAATCGTAGATGCGTACGATACGTATAGAGCGGTGAATGTTCGATCATAAAGTTGGTTCCCGCGGCTTTTCGATGATACTTTGTATCCTCCAACTGCTGGTCGCTCCGTTCGTGTGCCTTATTCTGGGCCTCTTCGCCGGGGAATTCTGGGCAGAACTTCTTCGGATATTTACAAAGAACCGTAACGTCGAACTACTTTTTGGTTATGCTGTTTTTGCGTGTGTTGGATTTGCACTTGGATATGTAGTTCGAGTCGCGCTTCCGCGCTCATACGGTGGACAATGGGTGTGGATATGGCCGACCGCCGTCTTTGTCTGGGGTCTGTTGGATAGCGTGGTTAAAAAGCCCAATGAAGTAATCGCGGAAAACCTGGGATTCCCCTTAATTCACGAGGGACTCTCCGTGATTGTGATCACATGGCCCACTGTTGCGACGTGGTTCTACTCGGCTGGTATCGCGCTAGCAAACCGGCCTGCGACGACATCTGCTGGAGCCACAATCCGCAAAGCGATTCGTTGGCCCTTCAGAGGAAAAATGCGGACGGCTTGATCCGCGCCATTTTCGGACGTGCGGCACGATCGATGGCTTCGGCTGGGTCCGAGAGCTTGATGTCGTGCAAGTCCAATTCCCAGCCAGTTTGAAGGCTGCCGGGGAAATGGGACGGACGCATTGTCGTGAACTGTCGCATCTTGACAATTCTCTGCTTGAAGTAATCCTCGTGCGCCGACATCTCCACGCCGCTCAGCTTCAGATTGCGCACATACGCCTTGGCATCTCCGGTCAGCGGCGGCGGAGGCGGCGGCTGCTTGGACGCGCGGTCCAGATACAGGAATCCGGCGGCGACGAGTTATGACGTAGAAAACCGGATCATCTCGCAATACCTGGACCGGAACGTGCCGAGCTGGGCGTACGATCCCTCGGGTAAGCGAGTAGCCCAGTACAATAATGGAGGGACCGGCTCCTATTGACTTCGGTCAGGGTTCGACGAATACGTCTGCGGACACAGGTGTGGTGGACACTTCCGTTGCATCAGATCATGAGTACGCTTGGCGTGCTCGTTCTGGCTGCTTTACTTACTTTCTCCACTTCGTCCGCTTCACGAGCTCGGCAGCTTCTGACCGAAACTCCGTATTTCCCCGTGCAAATAGGGCTGGCGTTTGTCGCCGGATTTATCCTGCAGCGCTGTTTGCACCATCGGGTAATGCTATGGGTTTGGTTGCTTCCGTTCCTGATTTTGTCTGTCTCTTTCATTCTGTCTCCACTACCTTTCGTTGGGCGGCTAGAACATTTTTTCGGCTGGGCTTGCAGACCTGAATCTCGTTGCTTCGATCAGCTTGCAGCCACGCTGCCTTTCTACACGGCAGCGTCATATTCGTCCGCAGCGTTCTTAAGGAGGACACTGCAAACGCGTGCGGAACCGCAAGAAGCCGCCAAATAGTTGGAAACCATATGGCGCTCTGTGCGCTGGTGTTATCCGGCCCCGGTATTGTACTTGTGATTTTTGGGTTCTCAGAGGAAGGCCCGCCACTCTTCAGAGCCCTCTTGTTTCTGCTGGCTTTGCCGTGGATAGCTATTGCTTGTACGATACTGTGGAATGTTCTCCGGCATGGGGAGTAAAGTCGCTCGGCCCCATCTTCAAACGATCCCGCTACTGAAAGTCAATCCCCGCGATCACCATCTGCGGCATCACGTTATTCCAGCTGTCGGGTAAGTTGTCGAACGGCAGCCGGAACGGCTTAGTCTCGCCTGGCGCCAGCCCGCCTGCCTTCTTACTCACGATCGGCACGCGCTGGCGCAGCACCACCTGGCCGTATGGATCGTAGAACACGCAGTTGATCTCCACCACCTGCAGCACGCGGTTGCCGGCATTCTGAATCATGCCTGTGATCTCGACAATTCTCTGCTTGAAGTAATCCTCGTGTGCCGACATCTCCACGCCGCTCAGCTTCAGATTGCGGACGTACGCTTTGGCGTCTCCGGTCAGCGGCGGCGGCGGAAGCGGCGGCTGCTTGGACGCGCGGTCCAGATACAGGAATCCGGCGGCGCCCACCACCAGCACCACCGCGATGACGATCGCCACCGGCGGGATGGCTGCGCGATTGTCTTGCTTGACTGCCGCCTTACCGTCCACCAACCGTCATCTCTCCGATTTTCAGCGTCGGCGCCGCCGCCGATCCGCGAAACTCCAGGTCCGAGCCGATCGCCTCAATCCCCAGCAGCATGTCTTTCAGGTTGCCGGCGATCGTCACTTCCGATACCGCGAACGTCAGCTCGCCGTTGCGGATCCACAGCCCCGCCGCGCCGCGCGAATAGTCGCCGGTCACCACGTTCACGCCATGCCCCAGCAGCTCCGTCACATAAAACCCATCGGCGACCGACCCAATAATCTGCTCCGGCGTTTGGACGCCTTTTTCCAGGAAAAAGTTCCCGTGCCCGATGCCGGCGTTGCCCGCCAGGCCGCGCGACGCGTTGCCGGTCGTCTTCATCCCCAGTTTGCGCGCCGCATAGCAATTGAGGAGATAGCTTTTCAGCACGCCGTTCTCAATCACCACCGTGCGCCGCGAGGGCACGCCTTCGTCGTCGAACGGCGACGTGCCGAACAGGCCGGGAATGGTGGCATCGTCGATCACGGTGACGTTCTCCCCCGCCACCCGTTCCCCCAGCTTGCCCGCCAGAAACGATTCGTGGCGGTAAATCGACATCCCGTGTACCGCCTCGAAAATGCTGTCCAGCAGCGAGCGGGCCACCCGCGGCTCGAACACCACCGGGACTTTCTGCGTCTCCACCTTCACCGCGTTGAGACGGCGCAGCGCGCGTTGCGCGGCGATGCGGCCCACTTGTTCGGGAGGCTCTAGGCCGGCCGAACCGCGCGCCATCGTGTACCAGTAGTCGCGCTCCATCGATTCGCCCTGCCGCGCCACCGGCGAGACGGCGAGCGAGCAATAGCTGGACTGGTATTCGCCGGCGAATCCGCGCGAGTTGGCGAAAATGTGCCGGCCCGTATGCGTGTCGAACGAAGCGCCGTCGGAGTTGTCGATGCGCGGATCGGCGTCGAGCGCCGCGGCTTCGGCGCGTTTGGCTGTCTCGATTTTCAGCGCCGTCTCCAGTTGCGCCACGTCGCTGCAATAGAGTTGCAAATCGCCCGGCAGCGAGCCCATCTCCTCCGCGTCCGGAAGCCCGGCGTGCGGGTCTTCGGTCGTGATCGCCGCCAGTTCGATCGCCGATTTCACCAGGTGCGCGATCCCTTCCTGTGAAAGATCGGAAGTATAGGAAGACCCCGTCCGCGTCCCAATCAGGATACGCAGCCCCGCGCCGCGCGAGCCGGCCTCCTTCAGGCTTTCGATCTCCCGCATGCGTACGTTGGCCGAAAACTCGTCGCCTTCGGACATGGTGCACTCGGCGTCGGTCGCGCCGGCGGCCCGCGCGCGCTTCACAATGTCCGCCGCCAGCTCCAGCAGATGGTTCTCGCTCAAGCCGTGCCTCCCACGGTCATGCGATCAATCTTGATCGTCGGGATGCCCACGCCCACCGGCACGCTCTGGCCTTCCTTGCCGCAGACGCCGACTCCTTCGTCGAGCCGAAG
>CAZKQQ010000352.1:0-3963 GCA_964554945.1 uncultured Solibacteraceae bacterium
CAAAGAAGTACGTCGTGTCGAGCACCCTGGACCGGGTCGATTGGAACGCGGAGCTAGTGCGCGGGGATCTGGGAACGGCCGTTCAGCAGCTCAAGCGGGAGTCGGGTAAGGGACTGTTCGTGGGAGGCGTAAAGCTCCCGCTCGCGTTGGCGGAGCTGGGATTAATCGATGAGTACGAGTTCGTGGTGCACCCCAGGCTAGTGGGCCGCGGGCCGGCGTTATTCGCGGGGCTATCGAAGCCTATCGACTTAAGGCTCCTGAGCCGGCTGGAATTCCGCTCGGGCGCGGTGGCGATGCGGTATGAGCCGAGAAGATGATTATTTTGGCTTGTTGGCCCGGGTCGGCCGCATCAGCAAACAATCTTCCGCTTAACACAGCTTATTCATGAATCAGCGGCCATCTCACTTTTGCGAATCTGACAAGACCGCGACGTAAGCCGATCCCGCTTCCGTACACCGTTGTATAATGCCCGTGGCGGTCTGCTTTCGGATGCGTCTCCTTTCAATTGTCGGCAGCCTCTGCTGTTGTATGACGGCCTTGTGCCAAACGGAACCCGGCTCCCTTGCGGGTTCTGTTTTCGACGCTGCGCACGCACCGGCGGCGGGTGTCAGTGTCGAAGCCAGAAACACCGAAACAGGAACTGACTACAAGGCCGTAAGCTCGCCTAAGGGCGAATACACCCTCGTGCAACTACCGCCCGGAAAATACGACGTCTTCGTGATTGATGCCAAGTACCGGCCTTTTGTGAGTAGGGGCGTCGCGATTCGAGCGGGCCAGCCGGCAGCCTTGGAGATTCAGCTCGCGTCGAGTGCCGGTATGTTGGCCACGCTCGGAGAAATGCCGGCGTTGTTTGAGCTTTTTTCTAAAAAGCCGCCTCCTCCCGCAGGACCTGCGCCTCGAACTCCGGATGGGAAGCCGGACTTCTCCGGTGTCTGGCTGGTATCTCCTACGTCCGTTGGGGGCCGTGCGCAGCAACCGGATCTGCTGCCGTGGGCAAGAGCTTCATACCGCGAGCGCGTACTCAATGACTATAAAGATAAGCCTTCCGCTCGATGCCTGCCGGAGCTCGCGGGATTCCTGGCTCGGTGGCCCATCAGAATCGTCCAGACCGCCAAGCTCCTGGTGACGCTCCGAAGCGACGACGTAATCTCCGCTCATCACGTGTACCTGGATAACCGCAGCTTCCCGAAGGATCTGGAATCATCGTGGCAGGGGTACTCGATTGGCAAATGGGAAGGCGACACACTGGTCATCGATACGCGGGGATTGAATGATAAAACATGGCTGAATATGTTCCCGCATACCGGCAAGCTGCACATCACTGACCGGTTGCGGCGGCCGGACCTGGGTCACCTTGCAGTGGAAACTACGTACGACGATCCGGAAAGCTTTAGAACACCGTTCCAGACCAGGTTCGTAAATGTCCTCGCGCCCGATGAGGAAATCGAGGAGTACGTTTGCGCGGAGAATAATCAATACCGCGATCACGTGAGCACCAACTAGCCGGGCACGCGTTTGGGGAGAGCAACACAATGAGATACGAAGCGCATTTTTTGATCCTGTCTCTGGCGCTGCTGCTCTCGCGCTCGCCCGCATACGCGCATCACTCGTTCGCCGCCGAATACGATACCGGTAAGCCGGTTCAAATCACCGGTACGGTCACGAAAGTGGAATGGACCAATCCCCATGTGCATTTCTACGTGGATGTGAAGAACGATCAAGGCGAAGTTGTCAATTGGAATATCGAACTTGGCCCGCCGCTAATCTTGCGCCACCTGGGATGGCGGGAAAATTCGCTGAAGACCGGCGATCAGGTAACGGTCGAAGGCTACCTGGCCAAAGACCACTCCAGTTTGGCGAATGCAAAGAAAGTAACGTTGGCGGATGGTCGAAGCGTCTTCGCAGGATCTTCGGTTGAAAAACGCGGCGAATAGGCCGGCTATTCCCTCGCTTCTGACCTCAAGCTGATTGCCAGTGTCTTGGGCCCCGGGGGAGTGCCACCCGTTCATTACGCCGTGCAAACAACAACGACCGGCGAAGCCGATTTTTGGGTCCAATTGTCTAACCGTACTAATCAAAGAGTCCATTGGTGCTGGTACAGCTAAGGAATTTTCCTATATTCTTGCGCTTACATCCGGACCCTATAATGAGATGCCGCTCAGCGAACCTATGCCGAGGGCCGAAGGAATTGAGAGGATATCTTCCAAATGTTCAAGCTACTCGAATCAACTGCAATCCTTGCGTTCGCGATGTCGATTGCTACAGGTACCGTATCGGCTCAGGTCGATCCCGATCTGCCCCTAACCGCAACCGCAGGTTGTTTTTCCGTTTGTATCGCCAATACAAATGTAAAGGGAGTCCAGGGCGATGTCACAATAACGAACCTTCCCACGGTGTCAGCTAACGTCGCCGCAACCGTACAGGTCCAGTGTAATGGTACCGATGTGACCGGCGCGACTCAGGCGCTTGGCCCAGTATCCGTTGCCGGCCAAAGCAGTACAACGATTCCGTACAGTATCTCATTTACCCCTGTGACCGGCTGTGCGTATACGGTCGTGACAACTGCTACGTCGTCACGCATCAGCAGATCCAGCATATTGACGACTCCGTTTGCCGCAGACTGCATTGATCAACCTTGCGGGACTACGGGTTGCACGCTCACGCAAGGGTTCTGGAAGAACCATTCCGGCAATTGGCCGGTTACCACACTCACATTGGGGACAGTCACTTACACCGAAACACAATTGCTGGCGATCCTAAACCAGCCAGTCAAAGGGAATGGCCTGGTATCCTTGGCGCATCAATTGATCGCCGCGAAGCTGAATCTGGCGAACGGTGCAAGCGGTACAGCAATCAGCGGAACGATTGCAAGTGCCGATTCTACGATAGGTGGACTGGTGGTACCGCCGGTCGGCGGTGGCTCTCTATCTACTTCATCGGTAGGTAGTCTTGTAAGTCTTCTGGATCAATTTAACAACGGCTTGTTGGCCGGTGGCCCAGGGCACTGTTCTGAGTAGGTTTTGCTGAACGGCAGAACGGTGTAAGTAACGCTTATACCGTTCTGCAAATACCGTCCCCATAATTCGCGTAGACGCAGGCGCGAATTTCCTCGCGCCCGATGAGGAAATCGAGGAGTACGTTTGCAGTCCGTACCGGCAATGCACGCGAACCTTGCGGCACGATGCGTTGCGCGGAATCAGAGCGTGTGGAAGGGGTGGCGTACCGATTTGTATCGGTCAGGCGCTTGGTATTGTCACCGAAGCAGGTCGTCGCGCGGAAGAAAAGACCGCCAATACCCGCCACCTTTCATGTAGGTGCCGTCTGCCGGCGAAGGAAGCCAGTGGCCTGATCTGGACGAAGACATCAGCGTGAGAGTCTGCTCGCCGGCCGCAGGTCGGGCGAGACCCAGGAATTTCTCCGCCGCAGGCTCCAGAAGCGGCGAAAGACCCACTAGCGTTCCGCATCGCCCGCCAGAATCATGGTTCAACCTGGTTGGTGGAATACGCTAATCAACCGATACTTGATTCGCTCATCTCCGAACCAACCTGTAGACTGATGTTTACATGAAGAAAATTGGCTTCCTCTCCTTCGGCCATTGGACTCCCTCTCCGCAGTCACAAACGCGGTCGGCCGCTGACGCGTTGCTCCAATCCATTGACCTTGCCCTCGAGGCCGAGCGCCTCGGAATGGATGGCGCCTACTTTCGGGTTCATCACTTTGCGCGGCAACTGGCGTCGCCGTTCCCCCTGCTTGCAGCGATCGGCGCCAAGACGAAACAGATTGAAATCGGCACCGCCGTCATCGACATGCGGTATGAGATCCCCCACTACATGGCCGAGGATGCCGGTGCGGCCGATCTCATCGCCGGCGGGCGTCTGCAACTGGGAATCAGCCGCGGTTCCCCCGAGCAGGTGATCGAGGGGTGGCGCTATTTTGGGCACCAGCCGAGGGAAGGCGAGGACG
>CAZKQQ010000353.1:0-3947 GCA_964554945.1 uncultured Solibacteraceae bacterium
TTCCTGGAGCAATCTCAAGGAAGCGTCGAGGACGAGAAAGGTACCGAGTGGGGCCTCTGGTCCCGCTTGAACTATGCCGGCGGCGCTGCCTCTCCCCGGCTTTGGGCGACCTACAGCCGCGGAACCCTGCTGCCGCTCGTGCATTCCTCTCTCTGGTTCCGAGCCGCCGCGGGAAAATCTTTCGGCGACAACACGAACCCCTTCGCCAATTTCTATTTCGGAGCGTATGGCAACAATTACGTCGATCACGGCGAAACCAGCCGCTACCGCGAATACTACAGCTTCCCGGGCGTCCGCATCGACCAGATCGGCGCCACCAGCTTCGGCAAGCTTACCGGCGAATGGAACCTGCCCCCGGTACGATTTCGCCGCCTCGGGACCACCTGGATGTACCTGAACTGGGCGCGGCTTTCACTGTTCTCTTCCAGCCTGCTGACCAACTTCGGCAATCCGCCCGGGCGCGGGTACTACAGCGATCTCGGAACGCAATTGGATTTCCGGATCGTTCTGTTCACCTACCTCAATACGACGCTCTCGGGAGGATATGCGGAAGCGACCGATTATCACGGGCGCCTCGCCGGGGAGTATATGATCTCTTTGAAGATCCTTTGATCTCGACCGGAGGCCGCTATTCCAACCCTGCTCGCCCAAGCGGGCCTGAGTCTGCTACCCGTGATCGTCTTTTTGCTCGGCCTGCAGGTCATCGACACCTATAAACTGCTGCGGTTCCGCCGCGTGCTGCAAACGGTAGCCGCCGGTATTCTGGTTGGCCTGCTCTGCTATGGCCTGAACACCGGCGTACTCGCCGTGACCGGCGTTTCAGCGGATGCGTGGGGGGCGTACGCAGCGCCTTTCCTCGAAGAAGTGCTCAAGGCCCTCTACGTGTTTTGGCTGATTCGTAAGGGACGGCTGGGATTCATGGTCGATGCGGCGATCTCCGGCTTTGCCGTGGGCGCCGGCTTCGCGCTCGTAGAGAACCTGATTTATCTGCCCGCTATTTCCAGTACTGGTCTCGCCACGGCCGCGGTTCGGGGCTTCGGCACCGCGATGATGCACGGAGGGACCACCTCGATCTTCGGGCTGGTCACAGCGCACCACATCGAAATTCGCGAGTCGCATGGCTACCGGTCCGCCGTTCCCGGCCTCGTCATCGCGATCTTCATTCACGTGCTGTACAACTCGGGCGTTCTACCGCCTGTCATCTCGGCGGCCGTCCTACTGCTGCTTTTACCGGTGGTTCTGTCGCTGATTTTTTGGTATGGCGAAGCGATCCTGAAGAAGTGGGTCGGCACGAAACTGGATAAGGATATTGATCTGCTGCAAATGCTCGCCACCGGCACGTTCAGCGCCTCGCGTGCCGGGGCTTATTTGCGGGCGCTCGAAAACACCTTTGAGCCCCTAGTTTTGGGAGACATGCTGTGCTACCTCCAGATTTCTCTCGAGCTGAGCGCGCAAGCGAAAGGCGATCTCCTGCGCCGCGAGATGGGGTTCCCGATCGTCGCCGTTCCGGGACTGCAAGGCCGGTTGACGGAACTGGCCTACCTGGAAAAAAAGATTGGGCGCGCCGGCAAACTGGCGTTGGGCCCTATATTGGGTGCAAGCCGGCGCGACATTTGGGAGGTCTACCAACTCGCCGACCGGCCGGTTGGGTGACTCAATGTGTTTCAGTGCGGACACCCAGTGGTCATCACGAAGGCCACCGAGAACAGCTCTCAAGCGACGCCCCTGCGCCTTTTCCAGAAGAGCGACTCCGGCCAACGCTCGACGGCACGGTAAAACTGACGGCGCACAGCCAGATACGAACGAAAGCTCTCGCCAGTCCAGCTCTCGTATTCGGCCATGCCGCCGAGATCTCCGGCGAAGACGCGGGCGATTGCCGCAGCCGACCGAAGGCCACTTTCGATGGATTTGTAGATCCCTTGGCCGGAGAGGGGATCGACCGCAAAAGCGGCGTCACCCACGGCCATCCAGTTAGGACCGACTACGGGGTGACGGAGCACGGTGGCAGCGGAGACGGCGCGGACCGGCGACCCAGTTCCGACGGCGGAAGCGCGTTCCGACGTGAGCGGGGCCGTCTTCAAGAACTCCTCCCAATGCGTGGGGGCCCATAAGTCGGAATCCGTCATATACGCGAAAACAGTCCGCGCACCGGGGAGGGGCGCCGAATACCACCAGCCGTTTTCGACGGCTTCGATTAACGTCCAGTGTGCCCCCTCGGAATGCGGCATCAAGGCCACAGCGCCAATCAGACGATCTACCACGTTGGCGCGGCATCCGAGCTTGCGAGCGATCAAAGCCTTCCGGCCTGTGGCGTCGATGAGCCAGCGACCGCGTAACAGTCCTCTGCTTTGTTCCTGGGTGACTTCGAGCAGCCAAGCGCCGTTCGCATCCTGACGAACTGCCGTAATTCGGGCGGAGGTTAAGAGCGCTGCTCCGGCTTGGGCCGCGGCGCCGGCGAGCATCGCGTCAAAGCGGGCGCGATCGACGTGCCAGCCGCAGCCGTAGGGATTGAAGAGGAAATCCTGATGGCGGGCGACCGGCGTTTCCCAGGCCGAGCGGATGCCATAAGACTCCAGCCGCTCGGAGGCCACAAACTGCTCCCAGACGGCCAGCTGGGCCAAAAGGATTCGGATTGCGGGCGGCAGCGTCTCGCCGAGGCGAAAATCCTGGTAGGCGGACCGCTCGACGATGGCAACGCGAAACCCGCGGCGGCTGAGATCGAGCGCAAGGGCGGAACCGGCGGGTCCGCCGCCCGCCACGAGCACATCATATGACTCCTCCACGCGCCGAGGGGCTACAGAGTGCGCTCGGTTTCGACGACGGAATCGCCACTCTGCACCAGGAACCCGAGACCGCTCCAGAAATTAACCATGTCGGAGAAACTGTTCATCCCCCGATCCCAGGTCACGTAATTGTTGGAGCCGGCCGTAAAGACATTATCCGGGTGCGCGGCCGGCCACCAGGATAAAGGCGATTGGAAGACGCAGTCGAAGAAGTCGGCCTGCCAAGGCACGGCCTGCTGCTTGCTGAGATCGCCGGCTTTCAGTTGGGACCCATCGAGACGGAAGGGCTCGACGTATGGGTACACATCGCGCGTGAAAAAGCTGGTTTCGATTCCAGGGAAGAACGGACCGCCGCTGCAGTTCTCCAAAGCGGCTTGCGTCAGACCGCCGGGAGTGATGGTGGCGGCGGGCGCAGGAGGCCCGATCCAATCGTTGATGAAGTTTCCGGCCGCCCAGTTCTTCATCGCGTTGTACTGCGTCGGAGTCAGTGCGTGGTTCGCCCAATGACCGGTATTCGGGGATCCGTGACCGCGGATTCCGAAGACGTCGCGAAAATAATCCGTCCAGATGGCGGGCATGAGGTGCGTAGTATCCACCGTGGGCGTGATGGACGGGTCGCGCAACGCCTGGAAGACCAGATTTCGCTGGTTCGCGGTGGCGGGCGGCGGAATGACGTCCAATAGCGGTGAATGCTTATTGCCGATTTTGGTAGTCACCCATTCATAGCGGATGGCGCGCTGGAGGATGGGATAGATATCGTTTGTGAACGAGGGAGTCGCGGGCACTGGGAATCCGAGACGGTCGACGGCGGTCTGCAACAGCGCGTCGTAGAGAGTAATGATATGGAAGATTGGGGGCGCGAAACGGGGTGGAGGGCAGATCACCCAGGCGCCACTGGCTTGAACCGGCTTGTTGCCCTTCATCGTGACGGTAGCGGTGACCGGACCATCGGAAACGTCATCATGCCAGCCGTCGTTGTTGGCGAATTGGACGAGCGGCGCGTTGGTGGGGGAACTGGAAGAACCGAATCCCCCCAGCACCAGCAGACGGCCGTTGGCGTCGGTTTGCATTTCGCCGAGCGGCACCGGGATTCCCATGAACAAGCCGGTGTCGAAATAGGCGGAGCGGTTGGGGCCGGCGACGGTGCGCGGACCGGGCGTAATC
>CAZKQQ010000354.1:0-3530 GCA_964554945.1 uncultured Solibacteraceae bacterium
TGGGCGCGACAGGACTCGAACCTGTGACCTCCTGCGTGTGAATTGGCCGGGTGGTCTGTGAGGCGGTGAGTAGCGTTGATCGCGAGTGCCGGCGAAGCTCTTGAAATTGAGGGGCTTCGCCGGCATTCGCGTTTGTGCTGAGCCGGGTCGAGCACCTGCGAGTATCGGCGCAAAATCGGTCGTTTTCGCCAATTCTGAGAGGGGTTACGTCACAATCCACGTCACAAAATCGGCCGTACCGCATTGCGGTATATGGCTGTGACGACATGGCAAGAAAGGCTAAGGCGAAGGGGTTCGGATCGGACCTAGTCGAGGGAATGAAACTCGTGCTGGCGCACCGGCAGGGCACGGTGAAACTGGAGGAGGTGTGGCCGAAACCAATCGATGTCAAAGCAATTCGAAAGCGCGTGAAAATGTCGCAGGCTGAATTTTCCAGTGCGTACGGGATCAGCAAGCGTGCGTTGCAGGAATGGGAGCAAGGCGGCCGGCGGCCAGATTCGGCTGCGCGAGCCTATTTGACCGTGATCGCGAAGGAGCCGGCCATGGTACGCCGGGCATTGGGGAAGGAATGAGCAGGAAACCGAATCCAACGGAGGTAAGGCGTCTGCGGGAAATCGTCGCGAGCGACCCGGAAATCATGGGAGGCACGCTCGTGTTCGAGGCACCCGGATTCCGGTGGACCTGATCGCCGACATGCTTTCCCAAGGCGCAAACGCGGAGGAGATCCTTGACGGCTATCCGACTCTGGACGAAGAGAGGATCGCGCTGGCGCCACTGTGTACGCAAGCGTTCCCGGTGAGGAAGAACACCAGCCGCAGCCCATTGTCGGGGAAAGGGCCGCGAACCGAAAGATCGTTCCTGCTGAGTGACCTCCTCCGCAACGGGCGATAGGATGCCTGCGAGACAGCGACCAGGAAGACTCGGTATGATCAAGAACGAGATGACACTCCGCCTGACGGAAGCCGAGCTCGCCCGCGATATCCATGCCGTCCTCGCGCGAGTCCGCGAGGAGGGCCTGGAGGTGATCGTGGAGCAAGACCACCGGCCGGTAGCCGTCATCAAAACGCCGCAAGGCCCTGGCCGCAAGCTCAGCGAGTGCATCGCCATTGCGAAGGCGTACGAAGTGAATCTCGGCTACGCGCCGGTTCCTGACGCGGATTTCGCAGCGGACGTGCAAGCCGCCGTTGATGCGCATAGCGAGCCATTGAATCCGCCCGCATGGGAATAGTCCTGGATTCCAGCGTTCTGATCGTCGCCGAACGGGAAGCCAAGCCAGTCAGCACCCTGCTGGCGGCAATTCAGCAGGAGCACGGCGAGAACGAGATCGTGCTTTCTTCGATTACCGTGGTTGAGTTGGAACACGGTCTTCATCGGGCGCAAACTGCGGAACAGGCACAAAAGCGACGCAACTATCTCGACGAGATTTTCGCCGCGATTCCCGTCGAGAGCTTCAGCAGAGAGATGGCGCAGATCGCGGCGAAAGTCGACGCGGATGCACGAAGAGCCGGGAGGGTGATTCCGTTCGCGGACTTGCTCATCGGCGCGACCGCTTTGCACCACGGCTACGCACTCGGCACCCGGAACCTTCGCCACTTTCAGATGATTCCCAACCTGACCGTGCTGTCACTTTGAAAGCAACAACGCGAACCGCGGATTCCTTCACGACTCCATGGCCAAGGTCAGTTTTTGCAGAAACCGTTCACCGCACGGATCAGCCTTCGTCGTCCCCAACTCGTCGGGTTTCTTTAATGTAGGACAACTCGATCCGTCGTAGCTCTCGAAGGTATTGCCATTGGATCAAGGTCCAGCCGGCTTCGGAGATAAAGGCAAGGAACAATAGCAGGCATAAAAACAGCAAAATATTACCGATATTGCTCCAATATCTGTGCCAAGGCATGCCGGCGAAAAACGGCAAGATCAAGACGACATTTACAGCAAATCCAACGCCGAGGCTCACGGTCCAGCGGCAGTGGCGGCTCACGTAGGCCTCAAGTCGACCCAGAACCATGTCAACTTTTCGGTTAGCGCGTTTCTGCGTCCACCGCTTCGCCGTCTTAAGACGCATAGATCAGTCCATCCCAATGTTACCTTACCGGCCTCGACACCGACCGAGCATGGCACTGATTAACCGGGCCGACTGACCAGTTCGCGAATAATCGGTTTTGCTGCTGCCACGACATCAACGACGTGATTCAAGCAGATGAGCCCAACATGCCGGAAGGGGCCAGGATATTCGCTGCTCGCGATCGTCGCAGCGCCGATGTAATCCAGGAATCGAGATTTGGAATAGATGCGGACGAGGTTACCCAACTCGAACTCCTCATATTCGTCCAGCACCGTGAACGATTCATTCCGAATGCAATAGGCGATGTACGATTCCCAAATGATTTCGAACCGGCGACTTCCCGCGGTGGATTCAATGGCACGCAGTCCCGAGAATTCCACGCCGCCAAGTTCTCGAGTTGTCAATTCTGGTGCTGCGGCCGCCTCTTCGATGACGATCCGTAGGCGATTATCAGCCGGCTCCGAAATTTCACGGAGGTAAAGATATTCGCACGAATTGAGCGTGGCGAAGAGATCAGTTGGTGGGTTCATGTCGAAGCTTTGATTCTACATTCTGTCTCACGGGCCCACATTTCCAGGGGACTCCACGTCTGCTGGTCAACAGAAGTCAACAAAATTCAACAGTTGTCAACACATTACAACAACCCACGACACCTTACGACAATCTACGGCAGATTTCGGCGGGTTTCTGCAGATTTCGGCAACCAATCCCGCTGAAAGACCGGCCCACAGCAGCAAAGAGCCGGTAGTGGAACATAAAGGATTGTCCGACTCGTGCTTTTTGTTTTGGCCGCAACTTGGCTTGCGCCACACATTTATCCTGTCCGACGTTTCGGAACCACTGTCTCCACTTGTCCGACATGCGAATTTGCGGCCCCGAAGGCGTCCCATATAGCCTCCCGCAGTCACTTAGTACATAGAGGGGTTCCATCGATGCCGAAGCGCTCCGTTCGGATTAGTGACAAATTGGACGGCCGACTCCAAACGGCCGTGAAGGATGGCGGCTTCAGAACACCGAGCGATTTTATTCGGACCGCCATCGAGAATGCGCTCAAAGATAACGAGGATCTCGTCGGCATGGAGGAAAGAATCGCTGCGAGTTGTGGGCGGATCAACAAGGACATTTACCGCGTCATGCGTGCTCAACAGGCGCTCTTTGCATTCGTTGACACGTTCGTGAAAACGTTCCTCACATGCGTGCCGGAGCCGCCCGCCGAAGTCAAAGCTCAATCAATCGCCATCGCAAGGGAGCGCTACAACCGCCTCCTGAAGAGTGCTGGGTGTGAAATGTCCGGGGATTCGAAGCTCGCGATGCACGACCTCCTGGACAAGCTGGAATCGGGAGACTGAGGCGGCTTTCTCCAACTACGCGTCCCTTATTGCCTCTGGCAATCACTTAGTACTTAGGGGCTCCGGCGAGCAGCGGAGCGCCAATCTCGCTCAGAGGTGAAGTATGCAGAGCTTTC
>CAZKQQ010000354.1:3567-3896 GCA_964554945.1 uncultured Solibacteraceae bacterium
ACAGGAAGTTTCCAAACGCCTGAACGTCAGCCTCGCGACCCTGCGCCGGTGGCGGCTGGAGAAGCGCGGGCCGATGTTCGTTAAAGTCGGCTCGCTCGTACGCTATCGTCCCGAAGATCTCGACTCGTGGGTGGCTGCGCTGCCAACCGGTGGTGATCCGAACGGCGGCACGGTTGCCGTGACGACCAGCCGTGCTTTAGTCTGATCGCCAGGGCGGAGGGGAAATCCGCCTGGAAAGGAGCAGCATGATCTACAAGCGCATTGGTCATTGGCACTCGATGTAACGATCCACGGCGTTCGTTATCGCGAGGCGCTGAACACAACCGATA
>CAZKQQ010000355.1:0-3836 GCA_964554945.1 uncultured Solibacteraceae bacterium
AGCCGGGCGTCGGAGTTGGTGCGTTCTCCATGGGAACCTGAATGACTGCCGGCTCTCCGGAGGCGAGAGCCGCACGCAACGCGGGGCCGAGTTCGCCGGCGGACTGAATCCTGATGCCGGTGGCGCCGCAGGCACGAGCGACCGCCGCATAATCGACGCTGTAGGGCTTACCGTCTTTTTCGAAGAGGCAGCCGTAACTCCAGCCGTAGTGCATTTTCTCCAGGCCGGCGATGGTGCCGAAAGCGGAATTGTCCATGACCACCCAGACGGCCGGGATGTTGGCTTCCATGGCGGTGGCGACCACCGACATGTTGCTGCCGAAGGCTCCGTCGCCGATCAAGGCGACGGCGGCCCGATTCGGCTGCGCGGTTTTGACGCCCAAGACGGCCGACGGACCGAAACCCATGGTGGCAAGGCCGCTCGGCGTGATGAACGTGCCCGGCACGTTGATGGGATATTGCTGGCCGACGCCGTTCTTGTTCCAGCCGACGTCGGTCACGATGAACCCGTCTTCGGGCATCGCTTTCTTCAGTTCGGCGAGGATGCGCTCGGGGCGCAGCGGAAATTGATTTGAAGTCCACTGGTGATCCCAGTTGGAGGCGAAGTCGGCGCGGCCGCGAGCAATTTCCTGGCGCAGCGTGCCGCGATGGCGGTGCTTCATGCCGCGCGAGGCCGCGGCCAGCGCCGCCAGAGCCAGACGGGCATCGGCAACGACTCCCAATTCAGTGGAGTAGTTGCGGCCGATCTCGGCGGCATCAATGTCGATGTGGATCAGACGGGTGGGGGGAATCGAAAACGTGTAGCGCGGATCCCAGGAACTTGAATTGGCTTCGGCCAGACGTGTTCCGACCGCCAAAATCAGATCGGCCGTGCGGCATTTCTCGTTGGAGATGGGAGTGCCCCAGAAGCCAGTCATGCCGAGCAGAAGCGGGTGGTCCTCGCGCAGGCAACCCTTGCCCATCAGGGTGTGCGCGACCGGAATTTCGAGTTGTTCGGCAAGCGCGAGCAACTCGGCGCTGGCGCGGGAAGAAAGAACGCCTCCGCCGGCATAGATGACGGGGTGCTCGGCCTGGGCCAAGGCTTCGACGATGCGCGCGGCGGTTTCCGGATCGATGGTGGGCCGGGTCACTAGGGGCGGCGTGCTCTGAAACGCGTCCTCCGGCAGATCCGCGGAGAAAATATCCATGGGAACGTCGACCAGCACGGGGCCGGGGCGTCCGGATTGGGCGAGGTGAAACGCCCGCTCGACGGTGCGCGGCAGATCTTCGGGGCGATCGACGCGATAGATCCGCTTACAGAACGGCCGGTAAATCTGGTATTGATCGGCGTCCATGTGGAGATTGACTTCCTGATGGGGATGCCGGCCGAAGTAATAGGACGGCACATCGCCGGCAATCACGACGAGGGGAATGGAATCGAGCGCGGCATTGGCAACGCCGGTGGCGGCATTGGTGAGGCCCGGGCCGAGGTGGGTCAGCAACACTCCTGTTTTTCCGGAAGCGCGCGCGTAGCCATCGGCCGCATGGGCTGCCACCTGTTCGTGGCGGGTGGAGATGAAACGGATGCGGCTCTTGCCCAGCGCATCGAGAAAGGCGATGACGGTGTGACCGCAGAGTCCGAAGATCACTTCGACGCCGAGGCGCTCCAGATAGTCGGAAAGCTGATAGGCGGCGATCCGTTTGCCCGTCTTTACGGCCGGCGCCTCGCCGGAAGCCGGCTTGAGAATGGCAACGGAGGAACGGTCGTTTTCTCCACGAGTCATGGCAATCCGATCTTAACTGTTGGAGGAGGGGCGAACAACGGTGTAACGGTACCGATACTGTTAAGGCGCGCTTTTGCAGCGAGAGGCAACTGTCTGATCTGTCGTAACATACCAATATGACCGTCCGGACCACGACGTCGCCGGCGAGCATCGACACCGAAAAAATCCGCCGGCAACTGGAGCGGATCCTCGCCAGCAAAGCGTTCCGGCAGGTGGACCGCCTGCAGCGGTTTCTGGGTTTTATCGTCACGGAGACACTGGGCGGGCACGGCGATAATCTGAAAGAGTTTCTGATTGGCGTCGAGGTCTTTGGCAAAGAATCGTCGTTCGATCCGCGGATGGACCCGATTGTGCGGGTGCAAGCGCGGCGGCTGCGGGCGCGGCTGACGCGGTATTACCGCGAGGAAGGGCGCGGCGACGAAATTCTGATCGAGCTGCCGAAGGGCG
The DNA here is from genome assembly GCA_964554945.1 of uncultured Solibacteraceae bacterium. Lineage (GTDB taxonomy): Bacteria > Acidobacteriota > Terriglobia > Bryobacterales > Bryobacteraceae > PSRJ01. The sequence continues at coordinate 2,210 of CAZKQQ010000355.1, forward strand.
GATACGCTCCGCTGTTCCAGCAGGTGGAGGGCGGCGAGCCGAAGCACTCGGTGGCATCCGTACTGGCCAGCCGGAATACGATCATGGTGCTGCCGTATGCGGACGATAGTCCGGGCGGCGATCAAGGATATTTCTGCCGCGGCCTGACGGAAGAAATCGTCCATACTCTGACCAACGTCAAAAAACTGCGCGTGCTGCCGTGGGACCCGGAGGGGGCCGAAGAAGCCGAGCGGTCGAACGCCGCGATGAAAATCACAGGGAGCGTTCGCAAATCGCGCGACACGCTTCGCATTACGACGCACCTGATGGATGCGGCGAGCGGGTGCTACCTGTGGTCGGCATCGCTCGACCGGAAGGCGGACGAAGCGTTCGCGGTGCAGGAGGAAGTGGCGCGATCGGTCCTCGAAAAATTGCAGACCGAGCTGAGCGGAGGCGGGCAGACGAGGGCGGGCCGACGGCCGACGGAAAACCTGGCGGCGTACAACCTCTACCTGCAAGGGCGGCACCGGTTGAACCAGCGCACCGAAGAAGGGATGCACAAGGCGCTCGAGCTGTTCGAAAAAGCCACCGCCGAAGACCCGCAGCACGCGCAGGCGTACGCGGGACTGGCGGATGCGTACGGACTGCTGGGACATTACGGCGCGCTTTCGCCGGCCGAAGTGTGGACCAAAGCGGCGTCGAACGCGGCGTGGGCGGTGCTGCTGGATGAAGACTCGGCCGAGGCGCACACGTCTCTGGCGCACGTGAAATCGACGCAGGATTGGGACTGGCACGGGGCGGAGCGGGAATTTCAGCGGGCGATCAGCCTGGATCCGCGGTATGCGACCGCGCATCACTGGTACGCGATGTCGTGCCTGGCGCCGCTGGGGCGGCTGGACGAAGCGCTGCAGGAAATCTCGATGGCGCAGGCGATCGATCCGATTTCGTCGATCATCGCGCGCGACCTCGCCCTGACTTATTATTACCGGCGGGAGTTCGACTTGTCGCTGGAGCAATGCGACCGGGCAATCGAGCAGAATCCACATTTCCCGGCAGCCTACTGGGCCTTGGGGCTGGTGCAGCAGCAGCGCGGGGAGCTGGACGAATCGGCGGCGGCGTTCGAGCGCGCGATTCATTTGTCGCCGCAGAGCCCGCGCATGCAAGGCGCGCTGGCGCGGACGCTGGCGTTGTCGGGTAAGCGCCAGGAAGCGGTGCGGATTCTGTCGGAACTGCACGCGCTTTCCAAGAAACGCTACGTCTCGCCGTTCGAGTTTGCGACGATTCACTTCGTGTTGGGGCATCTGGACGAGGGCTTCGAGTGGCTGGCGAAAGCGTATCAGGACCGCTGCTTTGAACTGATCGTGATTAAGGTGGACCCGCGGTTCGACTCGCTGCGGAGCGACCCGCGGTTCCCCAAGTTAGCGGCGCAACTGGGCGTGAGCTAGGCGTTCCGGCAGGCGTGTAGACGCCCCTCAGGGGCGTTTTCCGCAACGATCGTTGCGGAATTCAGAGAGGTTTTGTTCCAACGGAACGGGTTAACGCTCGAGCTCCGCTTGGTACCAAGGGGAGCCGGCCAGTCCTGTTTGATTTGCACGGCTGCGGCCAGATGGTTTTCGGTTTGGCAGTGAGCTTGTCTCACACCTCATTA
>CAZKQQ010000356.1:0-3817 GCA_964554945.1 uncultured Solibacteraceae bacterium
AGGCTCGCTCCATTCAACGCGAAATGGCGGCCGAATGGCTGAAACTGGCCGATGCGACTCTTCGTTCGTCGAAACACAGAACATCACCCAAATGATACGAATCGCCTCAGTCGGCGGCGTAAGTATGGAGCAACGAAAGTTTATCTATCTATTGTTTGGCACTGGCTCAATTTCCCGCTCTCGGGGGTTGGATTTTGATCTCGACCGAACCGATGGATCCCCGACGCAGCCCAGTGCCCGTGATATACTGCGGTGCCGTGATACGGGCCAGAAGGGCAAGGCTGGGTTCTCATGGCAGAGGACGCCATGTCATGGCACGCAAACAGAATCCGCGATTCGATCCGAAATTATTTCTCGCTAAAGTTGGCGTGGGGCGCAGCATTGGAAAGTACCGCAAGGATCAAATCGTATTCTCACAGGGAGATCCTGCGGATGCCGTCTTCTACATCCAGAGCGGCAAGGCCAAGGTTACTGTGGTTTCCGAGCAAGGGAGGGAAGCGGTCGTCGCGATTCTTGGACCGAACAATTTCTTCGGTGAGGGATGCCTGGCCGGACAGCCCCGGCGCATGGCGACGGTTTCGGCAATGGCGGAGGGCCTGTTCATGAGGCTCGAAAAGGCATCCATCGTCCGCGTGATCCGCGACGAGCCGGCGTTTTCCGAAATGTTCATTTCGCATCTTCTGGCTCGGACCATCCGAGTAGAAGAGGACCTGATCGATCAACTGTTCAATTCGAGCGAGAAACGCCTCGCGCGAATGTTGCTGCTATTAGCGAACTTTGGCAAGGACGGACGGCCGGAACCGGTGATTGCGAACGTCAGTCAGGAGACGCTGGCAGAGATGATCGGCACGACGCGCTCGCGCGTGAGCTTCTTCATGAACAAATTCCGGAAGTTGGGCTTTATTCACTACGGCGGCGCCGGTTTGGAGGTGCACAGTTCGCTGCTGAACGTGATTCTCCACGATCAACCGTTGATCAAGGTGTGAGTCCGCAGCGCACTTCCCGCCCGCAGGCAGCCTGAACCTGGTCAATTTTGACCAGTCTCCCTCCTGACTCTGCGCCAAAATTAGAGAAATTTGGTGTCTCGTCCGCCTGGGCGCCGAGGATCTTTTGATGATTATGCCCGCAAGACTTCTGATTGGCTTCAGCCTCACAGTCAACGTCGCCGATGCGGTGCCTCACTATGATATGAAGCCGACCTGCCGCGCCGCAGTCGCTTTGGCTGCGGGCGGTGACGGAGGAAGAAGTATTGAGAACTGCATGGCCGGTGAAGAACAGGCGCGTAAAGAGATTGATAGGGCTTGGTTGCACACCCCGAGCGCGGAGCGACGCCAATGTATCGGGACTGTAGCCGTCGGTGGTTCGCCAAGTTATGTGGAGCTTGTCGTCTGCCTAGAAATGATGCGAGATTCGCGCGCGCATCAAGAAGAACAGCGAACCAAGAATGCGCAAAAATCAACCAGCAAGAAGCCCTGACCTCTTTACAGGCTAAAGCCTAACCGTACCGGAGTTGTGTCGGTCGCCCCGCGTAGCAAATTTCTTTTCCTCAACCGAATGAGCAATTTTGCTCAGACTCCGCTGGGTCAACACCCGCACCATGTTTTCGGTCAACCAGAGGAACGCCCACGAAAATCAATTGGGAACTTGTGACGCCATCATTATGGACCGGAGCGGGTGGGGTTGTTGTCGGCATGTTGCTCCTCTCGTACGGTTTTGGCTTTATGGGCCCGGCTACGGCCGAAAAGCTTGCAACCAAAAGTTCGGAAAAGGCGGTCGTCGCCGTCTTGGCGCCTGCCTGCGCAGACAAGTTCCATGCACTGACGGATGTTGCCGTACGGACGGCGACCCTCGTAGCAGACAAGGACAGCGCCTACAAAATGCGGGAGGCATTCCCGGAAGCCCTGATCACCTTGCCGGGCAAAACCTATCCGGATTCGGACCTGACCGCCGCATGTGCAAGCCTCATTCTCGGAGCGCCGAAGACAGCAGACCTCAATCAGTAACCGTCGGCAAACCACCAGTGGTTTGCGCGGAGCCTAATCCAGAGGGTGGCTAGCATGCGCCGGGCGTGCGCGGTCTTGCGGTGTTCCGCTCCAATCCGCGCTACCTCCATCGAGGCTAGGCTCGGCGCTGACAGCTACCCCGATGAGGTGCCGGTGAGCGCCGACCCAACCGTGGACGAAACAAAATGACCGATAGAACGATCGATCTCGACGGACACCGCGGCATGGCCGCCCAGAAGGCTACGGTTCAGCGTCGCATGCTGGCCGACGTCGAGGCCAACGAGGAGGCGCTGCGCGTGCAGCGGCGCGAGCTGGAGGAACATCTGCTCGTGGCGCCGGCCGCGAATTGGCAAGATGCCGCCGCCAAGGCACGCTACCTCCTCACCCTCTTTGCCGGCTCGCCGACGGCGCAAGATCATCGTCGGCAACAGCTCATTGCGGCGGTGCTTGACGATTTCACGCGGCTTTCGGGCGATCCGGCATGACAAATTGAGCGGTCCATGCAGGCGAAATAGCGGCCGCGAAACGCGACGGATGATGGCTCTTCGCTTTCCAAATCAAAGCCGTTCGTTTGACGCCACCCGCCGCGCAGTGCGGTTCTGGGGGCATGATGGTGCGATGGAAGGATCGTTTTTCGTAGGCGAAGACGCGCTCAAGAAAATCCAACCCGACATGCGGCGTGACGAGGATGGATGTCTAAGCGCATTTGATCGCAACCGTGAACTGATGCACGCGATCGCGCTCAAAGTTTATGGGCGCTACCGGAAAGGATCCTACGACCTCTTTCCCGCTGATTTTTGAACGTCGCGGTTCGCCTGCGGCGTCGAGGATACTGTGGATCGCCTGGTTCGGGCGTCGAGTTTCAATCGGCTACGGCAGGGTTCACCCGCGTGGTCCATGATCGACAAATGGCCATATGACTATTCTCAAGGTGCGACATACAACGGTCTACCGCTACCGTCGTCGGGTTCGACTTGGGGATCATCGGCTGATGCTACGTCCGCGCGACAGCCACGATCTGCGTCTCATTGGGACTGATTTGAATTTTTCACCGCCTGCGTCGGTACGTTGGGTCCACGACGTATTCGGTAATTCGGTGGCTATTGCTTCGTTCGATCAGCCGACCGCTGAACTCAGAATCGAGAGCTGTCTTGAGCTTGAAACGTATGTCGTCGAGCAACCCGTGCCACTCATCGCTTCGGGCGCGGCGTCTTACCCATTCATCTACTCGGCGGACGACCGCATCGATTTGGGCCGCATGCTCGAGCGCCACCATCCAGATCCGCACCATCGGCTGAGCGCGTGGGCCGATGGCTTCATTCGCAGCCGCCCGACCGGTACGCTGGCGCTGCTGGCCGATCTCAATGCTGGCGTGTCGACCTCGATCTCGTACCAGAGCCGCGACGCGGAAGGAACTCAGACACCGATCGAGACGCTCAACCGCGGTTGGGGCTCGTGCCGCGATCTGGCCATGCTCCTGATCGAGGCCGCACGCAGTCTCGGATTTGGTGCACGGGTCGTGACGGGGTATCTCCATAGTCCGTCGGATCGAGCTCATTCTACTGGTGCCGGGACGACCCACGCTTGGGCCGACATTTACGTTCCAGGCGCAGGGTGGGTTGCCTACGACCCGACCAATGGGACGATCGGTGGCGGCAATTTGATACGGGTTGCCGTAACCCGAGACATCAGCCAAGCCGTTCCCGTGGCTGGGAGCTTTGTCGGTACATCGGACGATTATCTCGGCATGAATGTCGAGGTGTCAGTGGCACAGGAATGATGTGCTCGAGCGCACTCGCTTGCTACGACCCAGC
>CAZKQQ010000357.1:0-3794 GCA_964554945.1 uncultured Solibacteraceae bacterium
TGGTGAACTTATTTCCCGCAAAAAACTTTGGCGTGTTGTAGACGTAATTGACTGCCAGCACTTGTCTGCGGTCGAAATTCGTGGGGCCGTAATACGCTTGACGCGTGTATTGATCGGGCCGGACGAACGCATTGTCGTTGGTAGATGCAAGCCCATTGCCCGCGACACCAAGGGATTTGCTCCACGTGTATGCCACGCCCAAGAACAATCCCTTGGATGCGCGGCGCTGGAGATTGACCTGAAGCGCGTTGTAGTTGGAGGTCGAGGCGCCCTCATAGAGATTGATGTTGCCGAAGCCGAGATAGGGCTTGAGGAAGTTCGCATCCTTGCAGTTGTTCCCCAGCAGGGCAGTGGGGCTGGCTGCCAGCCGCTGTGGATCCTGGTTCTGCGGCAGATAGCATTGCCCGAAAGCGTTGTAGTTGAGGTTGCGGTTGTTCTGAAGATGGCGCGCTTGCGTGCCCACGTAACCCGTATCCAGGACCATCCTCCAGGGCAGCCTGGTTTGAACGCTGAACTGGTACTGATATGTCGTCGGGATCACGCCGGTAGGATCCGCCATGTTGACCGAGGGCGGGCCGATCAGAACGTTCTTCGGATCGATGGCGGACACGAAATTTTGTTGTATCGTCGGCGAGAGCGCTTCAGGAGGATTTGCAACGGAATCGAAGATCCGGTTTCCCTGGATGCGATCGTAGTAAATGCCGCCACCGGTGCGAATCACGAGGCTGCCCTTTCCCGTCACGTCCCATGCGAGGCCGAAGCGCGGTCCCCATTGCGGCGCCCGACTATTGAACAAATACTTGTTCACGCAGGTTCCCGCCTGGCAGATACCGTTGAACGGATCGCCAGTCCCGGGCACTTCCAGGCCGATGTCGAAAGACGGCAGGTACGTATTGGTCACCGGGTCGAAGGCCGCACGCTGATTGTTGGCCGGGTTAATGGCGGGCTGATAGAGACGCGGCGCCTTGGCCGGATCATAGAGTGCCGGCACAAACGTGGAGGCCTGGAGCGTCGTATCGTACTGCGGCTCGTAATACGCGATCCGCAAACCGTAGTCGAGCGTGAGGTTTCGCCGGATCTTCCAGGTGTCTTGAACAAACCCCTCGACGTTCCAATACCGGTACAAGCCGACAACGTGAGTAGCGGCCTGGCTAAATGTGTTGAACACGCCTAGCAGGGCGTTGGAAAACCCGAACCCGGTGTCATAGGGGTTGGAGGGATTGTCGCCGAAATTGTAGTTCCCGTTGAACGAAGCAAACGAACTCTGATCCTTGGTGCTTCGCTGAAGGTAAATGCCGGTCTTGATGGTGTGGCTTCCCCAGACCTTGGTCAGGTTGTCCGCAATGTCGATGGTGTCGTTGATGGCGTGGAACGGGGCGTCGGCGGTTCCGAAGCTCGGGCTGATGCCGGTGCTGATCCTTGTGCCGTTGAATGTCACGTTGGGAAGAAAGTCGTTCTGGACCGCATTGGGATAGAGGACCGGCAGCTTGACGCCCGATGTGGAACTTCGAAGAATGTTCGTCGCCTCATCGAAGTTGTTTTCGCCATGGCTAAAGCCGATGTTGAATTCATTCGTCATCGTGGGCGAGAGGATGAATGTGGCGCCGCCTGCATAAGAGTGTCCCGGCTGCTGATTGCTGACCTTGGCGAGCGGGACCGTCATACCGAGAATGAACGAGCCATACGGCAAGACATTTGGTTGAACGTCATTGATCCAATGGCCATAAAGATGGATCTTGTCGCTGAGGTTATAGTCCAGCCGCAGCAGATCCTCGCGGCGGGGGGCCGCGCCCGGCAATTGAGTCGTGTAGTTGAAGTTGCTCACCTGCGTCACGTTCGGGCTGGGGAACATGTTCAACAGGGCCACGCCGGGAGCGTACAGCCGCGCTTTCGGAATCGCCATGTTTGAAAAGGGCTGCCCGTTCAGCGGATCGTTGATGAAGGGCAGCTTTCGATTGTTGTTGTCGACACTCTTGCTGAAATCTCCCTGTTTTTCCAGGTCGGTCGGGACCAAGGCGTTTCTCGGATTGTTCGGCTGGAGCTGCCGCTGGAATTCCTGGCTGAAAAAGAAGAACGCTTTGTGCCGGACCTTCTCGAACACTTTGGGAATGTAGATAGGTCCGCCGATTGTATAACCGGGATCGTTATACCGGAACAAAGGTTTCGGAAGGGCCGGCAACCCGAAGCTGGGGCGCGCGTTGTTCAGGTACGAGTTCGCATTGAGGCTGTCATTACGGTGGTAGAAATAGCCACTGCCGTGAAACTGCTCGCTGCCTGTCTTGGTCACCAGCGCGATTTGGCCTCCAATGCTACGCCCGTACTCAGCCTGGTAGATTCCGGTGAGCATCTTGAACTCGGAGATAGAGTCGATGCTTAGGACCGCGGTTTGCTGGCCATTGTTGCCTGTATCGACGGCCGAGATTCCGTTAATGGTTAAGTTATTCTGGGAAGCACGCTCGCCGTTGACATTCAAATTGTTCAGCCCGCCGATGCCGCCGACGGAGAAATTCGCGGTTGAAACTACGCCCGGAATCAGTTTCGCGAGATCCAGCGGGTTGCGGCCATTCACCTCGATATTCTCGATCTGGTGACCGGTGATGGTTGCCGACCGTTCCACGCTCTCGGTTTGCAGAAGCGCCGTTTGCCCGGAAACCTCGATGGATTCACTAACCGCGCCTACTTCGAGTTGAACGCCGCCGATATCCAGCTTGTCGTTGGCATCGAGCGGAATGCCGATTCGAGAGAACTTCTTGAACCCCGGGGCTTCCACGGAAACGGTGTAACTCCCCGGCAAAAGACCGGCCGAGAGGAAGTTGCCCTCTCCTCCGGTCCTGGTCATGACGGTGAAGTTTCTCGACGGCTCCGTAATGGTTATCGTGGCACCTGCAACCGGAGCCATTTGCGGGTCCAGAACTTGCCCGCTGATCGAGCCGCTAATTGTTTGTCCGTGCGCACGAGATGCTAGCAGCAGCAAAAGAAGAGCCGCAATTCGAATTCTGAGATGCCAATTGGCTGACATGTAAGATTTTCCTCCCCCTAGCAGGCCCCCAACGTCAGAAGCAGGCTTTCGCGGCAAACGTATCCCTCTCCACTTCCGATGTGAAATAGGATTTATCATGCGTGCGCCGGATTGTCAATGCAATTCTGCAAGCGGATACAATATTTACAACGAGGGGTCGACGGGACTGTTTTCGAAGTAATATCTTGATTTTCGACTCAAATTGGGCCGATGAACGTCGATGCCAGCGGGTTCAGATGACGGGGTATAATGCATACGCTTACAGTGCGGATGCGACATGCGACATTCGCCGCAAGAGTTCTTGAACTGCTTCTTCTTCTCGCAGCAAGCGCGCTGTAAAATAGCTCGCGCCCGCCCGGAGGATTTTGAGCGGCTCAGAAGGACATTGGTATCAGGGTGAGGAGACCGGACCGGGTGGATGGGTGCATGAAGACGTCCCGCACCGGCGGCTTTAGTTCAGGCGCCATTCACCGCAGGACTGCCGCGCTTCAGGACCTTCTTCGGATCGACTTTTTTGTCCATGATCACGGCAAACCAAGGCTGCATCATCTCTTCCCAACTCTGGTTGCCATAATATACGGTCCGGCTCGGATCCGGATTGAATTTATTATTGGGCGAGTTATCGAAATGGGCGCGGCCGATGAGTTTCGTCCCTTTGGGAATGTGGATTGGTTCGGCTACGTCATACCCAAGCTGCCAATTGAAATCGTAATGAGAAACGCTCAGGATGGTTTGCTTGCGGCCGTCCGGAAACTCCAGATCGTATCTCATGTCT
>CAZKQQ010000358.1:0-3793 GCA_964554945.1 uncultured Solibacteraceae bacterium
TATACTCTCGACATCGCGAGTTTCACGATGGGCGCGAGCTACGACCAGAAGGACGCGCGGGGGTTCATCAATTTGATTGGGCTTCCGATCAACGTGAGGGCGGGGCTGGCGGAGAAGGCCCAGGCCGGCAAGGCGAAATGAAGCTCTGGGGGGGAAGGTTTGAATCGGGGCCTTCGGAGGTTTTCGAGCGGTTTTCCGGATCGCTCGATTTCGACCGGCGGCTGATCGACGCCGATATCCGGGGTTCGCAGGCGTTCGCGCGGGCGCTGGAGCGGGCGGGCATTCTCACGGAGCAGGAGCGGGAGAAGATCGTCGCGGCATTCGAGGAGATTCGCGGCGAGGCCGGGCGCCCCGAGTTTTTCGCGGGTGCGACGGATGAAGATGTACACACGCTGGTGATCCGCAAGTTGAAGGAGCGAGCCGGCGCGGTGGCGGACAAGATCCACACGGGGCGGAGCCGCAATGAGCAGGTGTCGCTCGATGTCAGGCTGTGGGTGCGGGAAGAGTGCGAACGGATTCAGGCACTGCTGCGGGATTTTCTGGATGCGCTGCTGACAATGGCTCGGAAATATCCGGGCGCGGTGATTCCCGGGTATACGCATTTGCGGCGGGCGCAAGCGGTGCTGTGGCCGCATTACCTGCTGGCCTATTTTGAGATGTTCGCGCGGGATTGGGAGCGGTTCGGAGAAGCAGGGCGGCGGGCGAACCTGTTGCCACTGGGATCGGGGGCGCTGGCAGGCAGCGGGTTTCCGTTAGACCGCGAAGCGATGGCGAGCGATTTGGGTTTTGCAGGCGTGACGCGGAACAGTATGGACGTTTCCGGCGACCGCGATTTCGCGTTGGACTTTCTCTATGCGGCGACGGTCACGATGGTGCATCTCAGCCGACTGGCGGAGGACTGGATCTTGTACTCGAGCGAGGAATTCGGGTGGATGGAACTGGGCGATGACGTCACGAGCGGATCGAGCCTGATGCCGCAGAAGAAGAATCCGGACTCGCTGGAGCTGATCCGAGGCAAGAGCGGGCGGGTGATGGGCTGCCTGACATCGCTGCTGGTGACGATGAAGGGACTGCCGATGACGTATAACCGGGACATGCAGGAAGACAAGGTCCCGCTGTTTGAAGCAGCCGATCAGGTGAGCGGATCGCTGGAGATGGCGCGGGTGGTGGCGGAATCGGCGCAGTTGAAGCCGGAGCGCCCGGCCGCGGCGGCGGAAGAAAGCTGGGTGGTAGCTACGGATTTGGCGGAAGAACTGGCGCGAACGGGAACGCCCTTTCACCAGGCGCACCAGATTGTGGGGCGGTTTGTGCTGGAGAGCGTGCGGACGGGGAAGAAGCCCGCGGACTGGACGGCGGAAGAGATGAAGCGGTTCGCTCCGGAGTTGGGCAAAGCGGCGGCGGCGCTGCTGGACCCGCGGGCGGGCATGAAGACGCGCGAGATTCCAGGCGGAACCGGACCGGCGAGCGTGGCGGCGGCGCTGGAGCAGGCGCGGGCGCGGCTGGAACAGATGGGACGATGATGAGCAAGAGCTACCGGCAAGGACAGATTCTGAAGCTGGTGCGCAGCAAGCGCATCTTGACGCAGGACGAGCTGGCGCAGGAACTGCGCAATCTCGGCATCTCGGCGACGCAGGTGACGTTGTCGCGCGACATACGCGATCTGCGGCTGGTGAAGACGCGGGAAGGCTACCAGGAGATGGCGCCGGAGGAAAAGGGGCCGGGGCTGCAACTGCTGGCGGCGGAGTTCGTGCTGGATGTGCGGATCGCGCAGAACCTGGTGGTGGTCCGGACGGCGCCCGGCAACGCGAATACCGTGGCCCAGGCGCTCGATCAGGAAGAGTGGCCGGAAGTGGTGGGGACGATCGCGGGGGATAACACGATTCTGGTGATCGTGCCGGACAGCCCGACGGCTGAGGTGGTGCAGGAGAAGCTGATGGCAATTCTGGAGAAGAGCTGAGGGAAGTTGGGGCTTGCGCCCCTGGGGGGCGTAAATACGTCAACAAACTGGCGGCCGGGATCCGCTCGGGTTTGGGTGTATACTTCGAGCGGACCGGAAGGAGGAATGGGCGTATGATCCGGTGTCTTAACGCACTGTTGATTGCAGTGGCCGTGGCGGTACCGCTGGTCGGGCAGGGTCGCGTGTTGAGCCCGCCAATGAGCGCTTCGGTCACGATCGGGGGGAAGAAACTCCAGGTGGATTATGGCGCGCCCTCCATGCGCGGGCGGAAGGTTATGGGTGGACTCGTGCCTTATGGCGTGGTGTGGTGCGCGGGGGCTAACGACGCGACAACCCTGATGACTGAAGCCGATTTGGATATAGCCGGGCTAAAGGTTCCGAAGGGGAGTTATTCGCTCTGGACCGTTCCCGAGAAGACCGATTGGACCCTCATCGTCAATAAACAGACCGGACAGTGGCACACCGAATATGACGAAAGCCGGGACTTGGGGCGCGTGAAGATCAACGTGAAGCCGGTCGGTTCGCCGGTCGAGCGGTTTCGCATTGAGCTGGCGCAGAGCGGTCCCAATAAGGGGACTCTTTCTCTGATTTGGGAGAATACCGAGGCGTGGGCGCCGTTTACCATTCTGCGATAAGAACCGCTTCCTGACGGGGCGCGGCTCTGCGGCAAGAGATTCAGACGGCGACGCCGGAAGCGGAGGAGCGTCCGATCGCAACGGAAGGCGCGAACCGGTAGGTTCGGCGCAACCAGGCTTGGCTGAGCGCACGGACTACTTCTTCGGGTTGCAAGGGCTTGGCGAGCACATCGTAGGCGCCCAAACTCAGCGCTTCGGCCCAGAGCGATTCATCCGCCAGGCGGGAGGTAACGATCAGACAGGGCGGGTCCGGCAATGCCGCAGCCTGCGCCCAGAAATCACGCCAGGTGGCGGCTCCGAGATCGCTTTCACACAGAACTAAAGGCGTCTTACGGGTTTTCAGAAACGAAATCCCAGAAGCTAAACTCGGACGGCTTTCCAAGGTCCATTTGGCTCCGGGAGACCCGGACCACCGGGCGGAGTCGAAAATCCGGGACAGCGCCGCATGATCTTCTTCGGTGGATCCAATAGAGAGAACCGAAATGGTGGAGCTTGGATGGCGTTCCATGCCAGCAGCTTTTTTCATGGGGGTTTCTCCTGGGCAGTTTCCGTTGCCCTATTTTCCTAGTAAAGAATAGCTTCTCATAACCGTTGATGTCAACCGAATTGTAAGAATTCCAGCTCCAAAAATTATTTGTATTTCTTTGATTAACAGGGCAGTCGCGGCACGGTGGTTTTGTGCCGGTTCGGGTAGCGCGGCGCAGACGCTCGGAATGCGGGAGGGCAGAATTTGGCCAACCACTTGCGCGGGGCGGTTGGCTTCAGCTATTATCAAAAGGTTTCGCCGAGTTAGCTTTCTGCTCCTGTGCTACCACCCGTGGAGGCGGGTCCGGCCAGGGGTGAGGCCCCGAGGTTTCTCCGGTTGCGCCGGTAGCGACATGGGCCTGTCCCGAGGCAACGAATCCCCGTTGTGGGTAGTGCGCAACTATTGAACTGATCGTAAAGAGGAAGGCACGTGCCGACATTCAATCAACTTGTGCGTAGAGGGCGGAAACCGCCACGTTGGAAGACCTCAAGTCCGGCGCTGGACAGCTGCCCGCAGAAGCGCGGCGTGTGTACGCGTGTGTACACATCGACGCCGAAGAAGCCGAATTCGGCGCTGCGAAAAGTAGCGCGCGTACGGCTGAGCCATGGAATCGAAGTAACCACTTATATCCCGGGGGTCGGGCACAACCTGCAGGAGCACTCGATCGTGCTGATC
>CAZKQQ010000359.1:0-3697 GCA_964554945.1 uncultured Solibacteraceae bacterium
GCCGACGGCATGGAGAAGATGAAGTACGACATGGCGGGCGGCGCCTCGATGCTGGGCGCTATGCGGGCGCTGGCACAGTTGAAGCCGCCGATCCCGGTAACGGCATTCATTCCTTGTGTCGAGAACATGCCCGGCAGCCGCGCGCAGCGGCCCGGCGACATCGTAACCGCCATGTCCGGGAAGACCATCGAGGTGATCAATACCGATGCGGAAGGGCGTCTGATTTTGGCCGACGCCTTGACATACGCGCGGCAGCAGGGCTGCACCCACCTGGTGGACGCGGCCACACTTACGGGCGCAATCGTCGTGGCCCTCGGTCACGTGAATGTCGGGCTGTTTGCCAGCGATCCGGCACTGCGCGACCGCGTGCTGGCAGCCGCCAAGGCGGAAGGCGAGCGCATGTGGCCCATGCCGCTGGAGGAAGAGTACAAGGACATCTATCTGAAAAGCGCGTTCGCGGACCTGCCGAATGTGGGAGGGCGCTGGGGCGGAGCCATTACAGCCGCGATGTTCTTGAAGGAGTTCGCGGAGGAAACGCCGTGGGTGCATCTCGACATTGCCGGCACAGCGTGGATTGACGAAGCCAAACCGTTTACCGCTAAAGGGCCATCGGGGGTTCCTGTGCGCACGCTGGTGCGGCTCGCCATGGATTGGAAGGACTAGGCTCCGGCGGTCTGCAAGCTGCGGAAATACTCCAGCGTCAGCTTGAGACCTTCCTCCAGCGTCACGCGGGGTTTCCACCCCAGGACCTTCCCCGCTTTGGCAATGTCCGGCTGGCGCTGCTTCGGATCGTCCTGCGGCAGCGGTTCGTGCACGATCTTCGATTGGCTCCGGGTAAGAGAAAGGACGTGTTGGGCGAACTCCAGAATGGTCATCTCGTGCGGATTTCCCAAGTTCACCGGGTAGCGCTCCTCCGACTGCATCAGCCGGTAAAGACCTTCCACCATGTCACTGACGTAACAGAAACTGCGCGTCTGGGCGCCGGTGCCATACACCGTTAATGGCGCGCCGCATAGCGCCTGGTGAACCAGAGCCGGCACCACTCTGCCGTCGTTCAGTTTCATGCGCGGGCCGTACGTATTGAAGATGCGGGCAATATTGGTGCGCAAACCGTGTTTGCGATGATACGCCATGGTCAGCGCTTCGGCGAAGCGCTTGCTCTCGTCATAGCAGGAGCGGGGGCCCACGGGGTTCACGTGCCCCCAATACGTCTCCGGCTGCGGATGAACCAGCGGGTCTCCATAGCACTCGGAAGTGGAGGTCAACAGAAACCGCGCACCTTTGCTTACGGCCAGATCGAGCATATTCTGGGTACCGACCGAGCCAACCTCCAATGTCTCGATTGGATGCTCGAGGTAATCCTTGGGGCTGGCCAGAGAGGCGATATTAACGACTACGTCCGCCGGGCCTTCGATCGAAAACGGCTTGACAATGTCCCATTCGACAAAGTCGAACCCGGCTGCTTTCGCGAGATGTTCCAGGTTGCGGGGAGATCCTGTGATGAAGTTGTCGAGCCCGACAACCGTGTGGCCTTCGCCAAGCAGGCGATCGCAGAAGTGTGAGCCGATAAAACCAGCGGCCCCGGAAACAATAGCGCGCAAACTTCCTCCCGTTGGTCATTCTAACGAAGCTGCGCCGGATTGCGCATGCTAAATTCAATGTTCTGATATGATCGACGCCTCGTGGACCGAGCGAATCATCCTCGTCGGGCTGATGTTGGCTTCCTTTCTGTGGTTCTGGCTGCGGCTGCGGAAAGTACTGAGCAGAGTCCGGCAATCGCGCGCGACACCCGATTTCAGCCTGCGGCCGCTGGCGCCGCGGGTCCGGCAATTTATCGCGGAAGTCGGATTACAAGCCAAGGTAATTGCGCAACGGCCTTTGCCCGGATTGGCGCACGCCTTCGTGTTTTGGGGATTCTGCGTTTTTGCGCTGATCACGGTGAATCATCTGGCATCGGCGTTTGGCGGAGCATTTCTGGAGCGCTCGGGCTTCGGCAGGTTCTATTTTGGATTCGCCGCGGTATGGGCAATCGCCGTAGCGGTCTCGATTGCCGGGTTATTCGTGCGGCGCTTCGTGGTGCGGCCTGTATGGCTCGGCCCGCTGTCGGCGGAATCCGGCGTCATCGCGCTGCTCATCTTTGTTCTGATGATCACGTATCTGGCGGGTTTGTGGTACGGCGAAGGCAGCCCCGGAAGCCGCTGGAGCTGGTGGCTGCACACCCTTGCACTACTTACGTTTCTTCCGCTGATTCCGCATACCAAGCACCTGCACCTGGCGCTCAGCCCGTTCACGGTATTTTTGCGGCGCGCCGGCTTCAGCCGCATTCCGCCGCTGGAAGGCGACGAAGACTTCGGGCTCACCACGGGAAAAGACGTGACGCGGATCGATGCGCTGCAAGCGTACACGTGCGTCGAATGCGGCCGTTGCACGGAACATTGTCCGGCCAGCAATACCGGGAAGATCCTCAACCCGAAGGAAATCGTTTTGGGACTGCGGAGTTACTTGAATGACGCGGGGCCGGGCAGCGAAGCGCCGCTTCTGGGGAAACACATTTCCGAAGAGGCGGCATTCCAGTGCACCACGTGCGGCGCGTGCGAGTTCCAGTGCCCGGTTGGCATCCAGCATCTGCCGATGATCATTGGGCTGCGGCGCGGCGCGGTGAACACGGGGAAGTGGGAAGACGAGTACGGCACCAAGTTCTTTCTCAACCTGGAACGCCACGGCAATTCGCTGGGCTTTCCGGCCGGCGAGCGGCAGAAGTTCATCGAGAGCGCCGGCCTGCCCATCTACGACGGCACGCAAGAATACTGCCTATGGCTCGGCTGCATGGGCGCGTACGATCCGCAGGGGAGGGAGATCGTCCTGGCGCTGGTGCGGGTGCTGCGCCATCTGAACGTGACCTTCGGCGTGCTGCGAAAAGAAAAATGCACCGGGGATCCGGCGCGGCGGCTGGGCAACGATCTGGCGGTGTCTCAGGTAGCTGAAGCCAACATCGAAACCCTGCGCGCGGCCAAGGCGGCCAAGCTGGTTTCGATCTGCCCGCATTGCGTGCGTACCATCAGCGAGGATTGGCGGGAGTTCGGCGCGACCTTCGAGATCGAGCATCACAGCGAGTTGCTGGCGCGCCTGCAATCGCGACTGCCCCAGAAGCAGGCGGATCGCGAGCAGGTGGTCTACCACGACCCGTGCTATCTGGGCCGCTACCGGAACGTTTACGATGCGCCGCGCGAGGTGCTCGCCCGGCAAGCCGAAGTGATGGAGCCGGAACGATCGCGCGAGCGGTCATTTTGTTGCGGCGCGGGCGGCGGCCAGATGTTTTTAGGGGAGGAAAAAGGCAAGCGGATCAACATAGAGCGGGCCGAGCAACTGGCCGGAACGGGCGCTGCCGTCATCGGCACGGCATGTCCCTTTTGCCAGACGATGTTCCGGGACGCGCTCGGAACGCTGCCCGGGACGCCGCCCAGATTGCTGGACATCGCGCAGATCACCGCCGCAGCCCTGCCGCCCCAAGCCAGTTGATCGAAAAGAAGTGGAGCGCCTGCCGGAAATCGGGTTGCAATGCGATATAATCGCGTTTGGCGCGGTTGGTCCAGCGCCAATATCCGCAAAACCCAGACCGGGCGCGTAGCTCAATTGGCAGAGCAAGTGACTCTTAATCACTAGGTTGAAGGTTCGATTCCTTCCGCGCTCACCACCC
>CAZKQQ010000360.1:0-3677 GCA_964554945.1 uncultured Solibacteraceae bacterium
GAGCGGCATCTATCACGGGCTCAATCCAGGCATGGGCTGGCCGCTCGCGGTCTCCGCGGGGCTTATGGAGAGAAGTCCGCGCGCCTTGCTGTTCGCGCTTGCGCCGCTGTCGGCGGGCCATTTCCTGGCAATCCTCGTGATGCTTCTGCCATTCGCGCTGCTGCTTGCGCTCGCCGAATGGCAAACTCGGATTCAGATCACGGCGTCCCTGGTGGTCATCGGCTTTGGCGTCTTTCTCTTGTTTCGGCGGCGCCATCCGAGAGCGCTCGCACGGATACCGCCGACGCAATTGGCGCTCTGGTCATTTGCCATCGCGATCGCGCATGGTGCCGGACTGATGCTGGTGCCGATCTATCTTGGCCTGTGCGGCACGTCCGCGTCCGATCACGAGGTCGCCGCCCGGCTCGCGACGGCAAATCTTGGCATGGCGATGCTGGTCGCCATCGTGCACGTCGCCGTCATGGCGGCCGCGGGCGGATGCATGGCCTGGCTGGTGTACCGCTATCTCGGCCTGAAATTCGTATCGCGGAGCTGGTTCAATCTCGATGCGATCTGGGCCTTCAGCCTCGTTCTGATCGGCGTGGTCGCGCTCGCGCTCAACCTCGCGGAGCAGGCCTGATGCGAGGTGACGGTGGCCTCCCTGGCTGCCCCACGTTGCCAATCCCGTGGAAGTCGCGTGCGCCCAAAAACTAATTTCACAAGCCATTTCAATCTGATTTGCCCTGTCCAGTCTTTCCGCAAAAAATATTTTGCTTCCGTTTTTCGGAAGTTCGTGTTTTTCTCCCCGTGTCTCGCGCCCTTGAAGAGGGACGTACGCGTCGTCACGAACGTTGGGTGCGGGATGCGATGGACGCAACGGGTCGCGCGCGACGAGCGCGATCGGTGCGGACGGCGAAATCGCGTGGTCCTGGCGCCCCGACGCTGGCGTCAAGTCTCGCGGATGACGAGTTCGCGGGGCGACGGAGGCTAACAAGCCCGGCACTCCGGGGAGATCGCGTATAAGCCGTAAACCATTGCGCAGGGAATGCCGGCGTGTGTTCGGTTGTACCTGTGATTTTCTCGTGTGCGTTCTTGTGCGCATTCGCTGCACACGAGGCTCGCGGGTGCGACGGCACCCGGCATTCCCTGCGCCCTCTTCATCGAGGGCGATATCCGTAATCACTCGGGTGCCTTGCGCCGCGAGGCGATCTTTGTTGTCCCGCTCCTTTTTGATAGGTTGATAAATCAAAATGCTCTCCCGATCTGACGCCAGCAAAGCCTCTGCGCGGAGAGCCGTTCCTTGCCGTCGCTGGGGACACAAACAGGCCGAGGTATTCAGGTGGGCAACGGCAGCGAGGCTGCATCGAGGTCCGACGTCCTGCTGTTTCCACAGCCGGCGCTCAGGCTGATCTATGACACCGCGCCGATCGGGCTTGCCTGCCTATCGCCGGATTGCCGCTATCTGCAAATCAATCAGCGGCTGACCGAGATATGCGGAATCTCGGTCGACGATCATCTCGGCCGCTCGGTGCGGGAATGCGTGCCGGCGCTGGCGGATTCCGTTGAAGCTATCGTGCGCTCGATCATGGAAAGCGGTGAGCCCATTACCGGTATCGAGATAGTCGGGCAGCGCCCAGACCAGCCCGAGGAGCGCACCTGGATCACCTACTGGCATCCGCTGCGGGGCCCAACCGGCGAGATCGTCGCCATCAATGTCGCAGCCGAAGAGATCACCGAGCGCAAACGCAGCGAGCAGGAGATGCGGCGCGCCCGCGAGGCGGCCGAAGCGACGCTGGAGCATCTGCGGCAAACCCAGGCCTCGCTCATCGAAGCCGAAAAGCTCGCGACGCTTGGCCGGCTCGTCGCGGGCGTTACACATGAGATCTCTGGCCCGGTCGGTTCGAGCCTGACGGCCGCGTCCGCGTTGCGGCGCAAGTACGAACTGTTCGCGATCGACGTCGGGCGGGGCGAAATGAGACGCTCGGCGCTGAACGAATTCCTTGATGCGGTCAGAGGCACCTCGGTCCAGCTTGTGGCCGATCTCGAACGCGCCCTGGACCTCGTGCAAGCATTCGAGCAGGTGGCGGCCGACCGCAGCCGTATTGACCGGCGCCGCTTCGATCTTGGCGAGCTCACCGAGCAGGTGCTGCTTGGCTTGCGACCGGAGTTACGCCAGCGGGGGCTCGCGCTCGATGTCGCCTGCGAGGGCGATCTTGTGATGGATAGCCTGCCGGGCCCCTACGGGCTGGTGCTGAGCAATCTCGTGCTCAATTCCGCGCTGCATGCGTTTGCCGACGGTGGCACGGGGACGATCAGCTTCAAGGCGCACGCGCGCGGCGACAACGAGGTCGAAATCATGATCTCGGACGACGGTTGCGGCATGAGCCCCGAGGTCCGCCGTCAGGCCTTCGATCCCTTCTTCACGACGCGCCGGCATGAGGGAGCCGCCGGCCTTGGCCTGCACATCGTGCGCAGCATGGTGGTGGATCGCCTCGAAGGACGCATCTCGCTCGAGAGTGAAGTGGGGGCGGGGACCACGGTCCGGCTCATGCTGCCGCGATCGATCCGGTCCGCGCCTTGAGTCCTGGAGGCCATGCCGCCAGGACGGGCGATTGCAAACCTTCAGCTTGCGAAGGCGAAAGCCAGCAGGCTCGAGCAAAGCAGCACAAAGCCGGCTGCTGTCAGGGCCAAAAAGCCCTCGGAGACCAGGTCATGATGGCGCATAGTACACCCTCCTTACCAGACGCTCGTCCGAATTGATTAAAACTTTCGAAACGAGTTCACTAAGCAGGTGATGCAGGGCCGCTTTGAAGCTGCCGCGGAAAAATCAGGTCCGCGACAGAACGCCTTCGAACGCATGGGCGAGGAAAATGCCGGCTCCCACCAAGCCCATCGCCGCTGTAACCATCTCGAACATTGCAGTCGTCCTTTGCGCCCCCGCGCGTGCACACCAAACGACGTGCATGCCTGCACAGTCAAAAACATTTCGCACGGCTGTCGCACAATGCCGGGTCAGTGGGGATTTCGCGCAACAGGTGTGTCAAAACCGGCCAGCCGCAGGTTGCCCGCGTGGCGCAAAAGCAACGATTGAGTAACCACCGTAAATCCCACCCCATTTCCGCCGCGTTCCGGTTGCGGTATCTTCAGGTTTTGATGCGGAGGTGGGCCGCATCAAAAGGGTTACGCCGGAAAATTGCCGCGAATAGGCAGGCTCCGGGTGGAATGGTAGTGGGGCGAATGGGGATCCAACGCTTTGATTCGGCACTCCGGGCGGCGCGCGGTATGGCCGTCGTCGGTGCCTGTCTGGCACTCGCCAATTGCGCCTCGTCGGGCAAATTCGCCAGCCGGATAGACCCGAGATACGGCGTTTCCTCAAGTCCAAGGGTGGTCGCCTATGGCGAGCCCGTGCCGAAGGGTGGTGGCACGTACCGGATCGGCAAGCCCTATATGGTCGGCGGTCGCGTCTACGTTCCGGAAGAGGACGTCAATTATCGCGAGGAGGGCGTCGCTTCCTGGTACGGCGATGACTTCCACGGCCGGCTCACCGCCAACGGCGAAGTGTTCGACATGGATGGGCTCACCGCCGCACACCCGACTCTGCCGATGCCGTGCTACGCGCGGGTCACCAACCTCGCGAACGGCAAGTCGCTGATCGTGCGTGTCAATGATCGCGGCCCCTATCACGGCAACCGCCTCAT
>CAZKQQ010000361.1:0-3650 GCA_964554945.1 uncultured Solibacteraceae bacterium
CCCGGCGATCCGCCGCAGGGCCACTTTGGCCTGGCCGCGCAGGATTACACGCACTCGACCGCGCCCAACCGACGATTCGCCGATCTGGTGACGCAAAGGCTTCTCAAATCGCTCGAGACGAAAACCAAGCCGTACGCGGACGAAGAACTCGACGCCATCGCGCGCAATTGCACGCTCAAAGAAGATGCTGCGCGAAAGGTACAGCGCGCCATGCAGAAGCGGCTGGCCGCGGTCGCCCTGCAACATCGCACCGGAGAGACATTCTCGGCCGTCGTGACTGGCGTGACTCCCAAAGGAGTGTTCGTGCGGGCGCTCGATCCGCCGGTGGAAGGCAGGCTGATGCGCGGCGAACGGGGCTTGGACGTCGGCGATCGTCTCCGCGTCACTCTGCTCAGCACCGATCCGCAGCGCGGCTTCATCGACTTCGGACGATAGGCCTGCTATTTCGGTATCGGCCGCGGTTCGATCGGTATGTCGACGTTGGGCGGATCGCCCGTCCACTGGGCGCCATCCGAAAAATCGACCGCCTCGACCGTAACGATTGCCCGCGCCACTTGCATCTTCAGTTCCCTGGCGCGCTGAGTCAATGCCTGCATCCTGCCCAGAAACACATCCACGCTTTTCCTGTCGCCGGGCTCGATCTTCGCGAAAATGTGTCCGCCGTCCACCGCTTCTTCCCGCGTTGGAATCGATACCAATACGACTTTGAAAAGGATTGACTCGACGGTCTTATCCGAGTCATTGAGAATCGTCAGCGATTGAAAACCGAAATCCCGCGACGACGAAACGGAGGTAATCACAAGCGGACAGGTGGCCGGCGTGACCATCGTAAACACAAGGTGTTGGCCCTGCGCCGCCGCGGAGGCAAGCACAAGTCCGATCGCGGCAACGCATACCCGCATCGGCTATTCCTCCGCCGCGATTATACCTCCGATTGCCGCAGAATCTGCTCCAGAATATCGGGAATTTCAAACACCGCCCGGTTGTGTTGCCGCTCCGCCGCCGCCCGGAATCGTCCGTACGCGGCTGGTTCCAGCAATTCCTCAACCGCCGCCGCAATCCGGCGGAAATTCGGCAGCACGATCCCGACGCCCTGCTCCCGAACCCATTCCGTGTTGTAGCGCTCCTGCGGCAGCGTCCACGCGTTGCGCTCCACGATTACCGGTAGCCGCATCGCAATCGCCTCGCTGATGCTGCCGGGACCCGGCTTGCCGATGAAGTAATCCGCCAGTTGCATGTACTTCGGCACGTCTTTGGTAAACCCTTCGACAAACATTGGCGTCCGGCGCGGCAGCGCTCGCAGTTTTGCCGCCAATTTTTCATTGTGGCCACAGATCAATATGAGCTGGTAACGGCTGAATAACTCGCGCGCGATCTCCAGCATTGCCGACGACCCCTGCCCGCCAAACAGCACCAGCCCCACCGGGCGTTCCGGATCCAACCCCAGACGCTCCCGTTCCGCTGCGCGCCGGGGCGGCATCAGCGGCTCGATGTGATAGAAGCTCGGATTCAGAATCATTCCCGAAACGCGGAACACCATCGGCTCCGCATGCCCCATCGCCAGCGCCTGCTGCACCGCTTTGTCCGAGCCGCAAATCAGATATTGTTGCTGCCGCTCCATCCAGAAGTGCGGCGGATAATCGGCGATATCCGTCAGAATCGTGACGAAAGGCACACCCGGCCGCGCGCGACGCAAGCCCTCCGCGAGCGCGCGATTGAAATTCGGCACCAGCGAGACCACCAGGTCCGGCCGCGTTTCGCGCCACATCTTTTCGAGCAGCTTCACCTGCTGTCCGTGAAAAAGGCGGATTACCAGGTGCATGCCGGCCGTGAGTTGCGGAGATCCGAGCGTCCATCCTTTTTTGAGCACCAGGTTGTAAATATCCTGCAGCCGGATACCGGTCAGTTTGCGGAACACATCGATGGAATCGAGCATTTCCTGCAGGTTCACCATCCGGATCTCGACGGGAAGCTTCTGCGCTTCCATCACGCTGCGCAGCGCGTTGGCGGCCGCCCGGTGACCGCCCCCCGCGTCGAAAAAAACGAAATCCAGCTTCTTCACCAATCCGATTGTGCCATGCTGCGTAAGTTATGGTACTCAGAACAATTGCATTAACAGATGTTTTTTGAAGCTGTCACGGAATTGTAAGGGATGAAGGCGTACAAATGAGGCGACGACGCAGTGTCGCTTGCGGCAACGGCGACAGACCGGGGACACTATGAGTAGCGCTGAGATGCTCACGTTTATCGCACATAGCGACCACAACCTCATGCGGCGCATCAACCGCTGGCCCGCGCCGCGCTGGATCCGCCTCTGGATGCTCGGCGCAACGCGCGGCGGGGATGGCTGGTTATGGTATGGCATGGGACTCGCTATTCTCCTTTTCGGCGGCGATCAGCGGTTCCTGGCCATTGCAGCGGCTGCACTGGCGGCAGGAACGGGCATCGCCTTGTTTCTGCGTTTGAAGAAGTTCATCGGACGAAAACGTCCCTGCGCGATTGAACCGCACATTTGGGCCACCTTGCTGCCGCCCGACCAGTTTTCTTTTCCATCTGGCCACACCATCACGGCTTTCGCCGTGGCCGTGTGCCTCAGTCTGTTCTATCCAAGCTTGACGATTGGCCTTTTATTCTGCGCCGCCAGTGTTGCCGCATCGCGCATCTTACTGGGGATGCACTTCCTCAGCGATGTTTTAGCCGGAGCTGCGATCGGAACTGGGCTGGCTTTCGGCGCCGCGTATCTGGCCCACCTGGTAGCGTAGGACGGCGTTTACGCGTTCCGGGCTTGCGCGGCCGGAAGCGACCTACGTAACCAGACTCTCCAGTGCCCGCAGCTTCTGAAGCGGCCCCATCACGATGAGGTAATCTCCGCCGTGAACCGCGGTCTCGGCCGGCGGATTGAACAACATCTTCCCGTCATTCTTGCGAACCGCCATGACGATTACCCCGAGATCGCGGCTCAACTGCATGTCCTTGATGGTTTTCGAGACCACCTCGCTGTTCTCCGAAATCCGAACCTGTTCAATGGAGACGTCCATGCCGATATTCTGAGTCGTGAAATCCAGGAACTGCACCACGTGCGGCCGCAGCAGCGCCTGCGCGAGACGGTGGCCCGTAATGGAATACGGCGCGAACACGGCGTCCGCGCCGGCACGCCGCATCTTCTCTTCGGCGCTCTCCTCGGCCGCGCGGGCGGCCACGTATATCTTATGGTTGAGCCCCTTGGCCGAGAGCAGCACGAACAGGTTGTCGGCATCGGTAGCCAGCGCCGCGACCAGCCCGCGCGCGCGATCAATCCCGACCTGCCGGAGCGTTTCGTCGTGAGTCGAATCGGCCACCACCGCCAGCATGCCGGCGTTGATCGCCATTTCCACGCGGTCCGGATTCATATCCACGACCACGAACGGGACGTGCGCGTGCTGCAGCTCGGCCGCGGCGCCCCGCCCCACTCGCCCGAAGCCGCACACAATGTAGTGATCTTTCAGTTTGTCGATCATGCGTTTCTTCCGCCGCTTTCCGATCACCTCGCCGAATTCCTGCTCGATGATCGTCTGGGTCATGGCCCCAATGGCGATAAAGATCGTCGTGACGCCGAATACGATCAGGAATGAATTGAACACGCGCCCGGCATGCCCGAGCGGATGGATCTC
>CAZKQQ010000362.1:0-3510 GCA_964554945.1 uncultured Solibacteraceae bacterium
CATTGGAATCTAACAGTTTTTGATCAAGCGCCCACTTGCTGAGAATCTCGATCTGCTGCCGCTTTGGAAGTTCATTCGGAAGCGGTTCGCCGTAGAACCGCCACACTGCTGGTGTTTCCTTTGTAGTGAGTTGTGGATAAATCTCGTCCCGAAGAGTGCGAAGAGGGTTATTGGCGTGGTCAATGTGCTTCAGTAAGGCCGCCATCAACATCAACTGACCCTCGGTGAAGCGATCAATGAGGCATCCAAGCCAGGGAATTTCGGGCTGTGGGGCTGTAGCAGCCAGCAGCTCTTTCGTACGTGCTGGCCGGATTCTGTCGGACCGCATCTTTCCCGCCTCGCGCCCCGCCAGAATCAGAAAGCAGTTGGGCCGCCAGCAGGCGGGAATGCCCTTCACCCAGTTCATGACGCCAGGTTAGGCGGCCCAGAGCTTGTGCTCGATCCTAATTTAGCGGATGGCGCACGCGAGGGCAAGACGGCGATGACATTTCGAGGCAAATATGTTTTTTCGGGCTGCGGAAACAAATGCTCATTTCACTAGCCCTGGTAACCGGTGCCGCCACTAACGTTGTGGATGATCCAGCAGGAACGCACTCGACGGGAACGCGAACGCATTCGATACGCGCACCAATTTCACGCATGTCACTTGATGCAGGCGGTAATGATCGGAGTTCGGAAGGCTTGAAAGAAATCGTGCGAGCCTAGACACCATTGCGCCATCCGCCGCCAAGCGTTACTATCCCTGCCAGCGGGACAAAGCACCGCGGAAGGAAGGACACCATGCAAAGGCCCCTGCTCCTCATGTTCATTTTCACCCTGCTGCTCTGTGGCGCCGACAAACAGCGCGTCTGGAAGACCGGTAAGGTGCTCGACTCCGCCACCAGCCAAAGTACCTATGCCACGGGAGCCATCACGAATACCAATGCAACCGCCACGGCTATCGGCACCGCCGATACAGCGACCGCCACGGGCCACTCGACCAGCACCACATCCATTCAGCATGTCACCGTGCGCGAGAATGAACTGCTGATTGCGGGCGAGGATTACGTCTACCTGATCAGCGACGATCGGCGCAAGGGCGGCCCCATCCTTGCCACCGCGCTCCACAATCGCCACCACGGCTGTAGATTTGTTGTCGGGGAAGACATCAAGTACTCGCAGGATAAGGGCGACCTCTACGTCATCGATGCTGACCAGAAAGAATGCAAAACTGCCATCTTGAGGCAGGAGAAAAAACAGTAAGCCCCTACTCGGGACCTTGTTATTCCTACGCCCCAAGCACGAGAAAAATGCGTGTGTGGACACTGGCCCTTTAGCCCCCGGGTTAGGGTTGGTTTGGGTTTTTAGGGTGTGGGGGGTATGCCGGGGGGTATGCCGGCCCTCTCACGCCGGGCCCATCCTGGGCAGTCGTGAGCGCTAACCGGGCCGCCTATTGTTTCGCACGCTTGGCCGCACGTTGCCGTTCCAATCGTTCGGCCGTACGTTTCTTGGCTGCCGCCAGGGATGCCTTGCGAGCGCGGATAGAGCGCTCCTCGGGTGTTGAGTTCCGCGCAGCCTTCTTACCGCCTTGCCGTCCGAACTCCCGCGCGATCTCAGTCATTGCAGCCCGAACTGCGGCCGGAATTTTTACGCTCATGCCCTTAATCGTAGCACCTCACCCGGTCTGGTGCAGCAGCACTAAAATAGCTCGGATTATTCTCTTGACACCGTAGGGGGTACGGTGTATTCTGAGGCTGGTTCTGATGTTCGATTAGTAAAAGGAATCGAACGTTAGAGCGAAACGGGACCGCGAAGGGTTGCAGCCCAACACGGCCCCTGAACACCGCGAAAGGGAAATTTTCACGATGTCTACAAACGAGAGTACCGCACCCAAAGCGGACATTTACACGCGCGTCACGGACGCGATCGTGAACGCAATCGAGAACGGCGCCGGCAGCTATCGCATGCCTTGGGTAGTTCGGCAAGACAAGGGATTCAGCCCTATCTCGATTGCCACAGTCAAACCGTACCGCGGAATCAACACCTTGGTGCTTTGGTCCCAAGCGCAAGGCAAAGGCTACGACTCCTCGCTCTGGGGCACCTATCAGCAGTGGAGTTCGCTCGGAGGCCAGGTTCGCAAGGGTGAGCACGGTTCGCCTGTTGTCTATTGGGGCAGCTACGAAACCAAAGAGACTGAGGCCGATTCCGAGGAGCATTCCGGCCGGCATCTGTTCTGCAAGGGATACACGGTGTTCAACCTCGCTCAAGTCAACGGCGTAACGCTGCCGAAACGCCTAACTCCCAAGCTGAGCGATAACGAGCGGATCCAACAGGCGGAATCATTCTTCGATGGCGTTGGGGTAGAAGTCCGGGACGGGGGCAATCGCGCGTTTTATCGCCCGGATCAACCCGCGGCCGTTTACATGCCGGGTTTCGATCAGTTCCCAGATGCCAGCCAGTACTACTCGGTGCTGGCGCATGAAACAACTCATTGGACTTCGCATGCTTCTCGCTGCGATCGGCAGCTTGGGAAACGGTTCGGAGATGAAGCCTACGCGATGGAAGAACTCATTGCGGAACTCGGATCCGCTTACACGATGGCAGGACTCGAGCTCGAATTGGCGCCACGTGAAGATCATGCGTCCTACATCCAATCCTGGCTGCGCGTGCTGCGGAATGACAAACGCGCGATCTTCACGGCTGCCAGCAAGGCGCAACAGGCCGCGGATTGGCTGGCAAAGCACGCCGTTCAACTCGCAGCGGTGGCGGTGGCGGCATGACGCCCGGCACTGTGGTTGTCAGCCCGACACAGGGTACGGGGGCGGCTGTAGTGCCGCTCCCTTCCCAAGTTCGGGAGTTTATACGGGCATCCAAATCAGAGAGCACCCTACGAGGTTACCAGGCGGACTGGCGGCATTTCTGCGCGTGGTGTGAATCCCGCGGGCTCTCCCCTCTTCCGGCCGCGGCGGACGCCGTAGCGGCCTATATCGCCGAATGCGCCGGGCATCTGAAGCCGGGCAGCATCCAACGGCGATTGAACGCAATTGCGGAGGCGCACAAGGCCGTGGGGCTGGAATCGCCCACCCACTCGCCGATCGTTAAGAACACAATGAAGGGGATCAGGCGGACCAAAGGCACCGCGCCAGTGCAAAAAACGGCGGCACTGACGGATGATGTACGCGCGATGGTGGAAGCCGCGGACGCGGGCCTAATCGGAACACGGGACCGGGCGCTAATCCTATTGGGATTCGCGGGTGCATTCCGCCGGTCTGAGTTGGTTGGGCTCGCTGCGGAGGATTGCGCATTTGGCAAGGACGGCCTGACGGTGACGTTACGGCGGTCCAAGACCGATCAGGACGGCGCCGGCCGCAAGATAGGTGTCCCTTACGGCTCGAACCCGGAGACGTGCCCTGTCCGCACGGTGCAGGAGTGGATTGAGGCGGCGGCCATCACGGATGGGCGACTGTTCCGGTCGATCAATCGCCATGGGCAAGTACAGGCGCGGGGATTATCGGCTATCGACGTGGCGCG
>CAZKQQ010000363.1:0-3426 GCA_964554945.1 uncultured Solibacteraceae bacterium
AAGAGGTCTATACGTTCACGCCGCGCGGAAAAGTGCTTGTGCTGCCGCGCGATGTCACCCCGATCGATTTCGCGTTTGCAATCCACTCCGATGTCGGCAACACCTGCGTGGGCGCCAAGGTGAACGGTCGTATCGTGCCGCTGCGCTCGTCCCTACGCAACGGAGACGTGGTCGAGATCATGACCCAGCCCGGGCATCAGCCCAGCAAAGACTGGCTGGCATTCGTCAAGACGGCGCGCGCGCGCAACAAGATCAAGCACCTGATCAATGCCAGCGAACGCGCGAAGGCGATCGAGATCGGCGGCAAATACCTGGATAAAGAGGCGCGGCGGCTCGGTGTGCAATTGGGGCGCGTCACGAAAAGCGATTTCGACCGGGTTGCAGGCGAGTACGGATACAGCAAGATGGAAGACTTGTACGCCGCGCTCGGCTATGGGAAGTTCTCCGCCCGCCAGGTGCTCTCAAAGATCGCGCCCGAATTGGTCGCTGATGGAAACGACGAAGGCGAAACGGCTGGCGCGGTCTCCGCCCCGGCGGCGGCCCCACCGGCAGGGCCGCGGCCGAGCGACGCCGACGCCGTCATCAAGGTGCGGGGCCTGGACGACCTCCTGGTCTATCGCGCTAAATGCTGCAATCCGATTCGGGGCGAAGCGATCGTCGGCTACGTGACGCGCGGCAAGGGCGTCGCGGTCCACTCCAAGATGTGTCCCAACGTACAAAGCCTGATGTACGATGTGGAGCGCAAAATCGAAGTCGAGTGGGCCCGCGCAGCCGCAGACGCGTTTCCGGTGCGCATCGTGGTTCATACCGATGACCGGCCGGGGATGCTCAATCAGCTTACGTCCGTGCTATCCGATGAAAACACCAATATCCGCAGCCTCGAAGCCAAAACCGAGCTCGATCATGACGGCGGCATCGTCGAAATGACGGTGGACGTGCGAGATAAAAAGCAACTGGAGAAGCTCGTAGCGGCCATGCGGCGCATTTCCGGCGTACGCGATGTCGAGCGACTGTTCAATTGAGAATGACCTTTTCCACCGACCCCGAACACATCGCCATCTCGAAATCGAAGGGCATCAAAATCGATTGGAAGGATGGGCACCACAGCGAATACGGCTTGCAGTATCTGCGTGACAAGTGTCCCTGCGCCACGTGCACGGGCGCGCACGGCACGCCGCCTCGCCAACCGACCCCAAAGGACACTGCCAGTAATCCGTTTCAGATGTATCAGGCGAGATTGAAGATGCTGGGAGTGGAGCCGGTTGGGAACTATGCCATTCGCATTAACTGGAGCGACGGCCACAACACCGGCCTGTATTCCTTCGAACACCTGCGGCACATCTGCAATTGTGTGGAGTGTGCGGGGCAGGCTTCCAGCCTGCCCGCCAAAGGTCTATAGCAACCGGAAATTGACTTCGATCGTGGCGGCGACAGTGACGGCCTTACCGTCTTTGTATCCGGGCCGGAATTTCCATTTGCGGACTGCTTCGATGGCCTTCTCGTCGAGTCCCAGACCTAAGCTTCGAACCACTCGCGGATTCACCGCCTTGCCGGTCGGATCGACTTCCACATATAGAACCACGACGCCCTGATACTTTGCTTTGCGGGCTTCTTCTGAGTATTCGGGCTCCACTTTATAAAGCAGGGAGGGCGCGGTCACGCCGCCGCCAACCTTGAAAACGCCGCCGCCGACGCCGCCGCCTTCACCCGGACCGAAACCGCCGCCCTTGCCGGAGCCTACGCCGCCGCCCGAACCGGAGCCAATACCGGCACCCGATCCAGGACCATTCGAGGCTGGACCCAACTTGGCCAGCGGGTCACCATACTGCGCCATGTTCACGTTCGGAAGCGGAACATCAGGCGGCACGATGATCGAAGGATCCATCGTCAATTTCGCAGCCGGAGGCGGTGTCGCCGAGGGAGGCGTAAACTGCTTGAGCGCCAGTTTCGGCAGCTTGCCCTTGGAAGCCGGGAGCGGAGAGCGATCGCCACCCCCACCGCCGCCGCCCATCGTGTCCTTTTTCGGGGCCATCTTAGGCTGATAAGGAGCGATATCGGGCGCGAACAGGATGACCGCTTCCTTCATCTTCTGCTGGATCGCCTTGGCGGAGAAAACTGTAAACAACAGCACTACAACCAGCGATTGTCCGAGCAGCGACATTCCCCAGGACTTTTTCTGGCGGCCATACAACCCCCAGATGTCCTTGACCGGCACCGGTTTCGATGTAACCTGGAGCGGTGGCAGCTTAGGCGGGTTGATCAGTTCCTTAAAGTCGTGATAAAGACTCTCGAACCATGATGGTTGTTCGGGGACCAGCATATTCGCAAGATGGTCCTCGGGTTTAGGCGCAAACGGATTGTTGGGTTGAGACAGGTCGGCCATTTACTTATCGGCCCTCAAATGAGAGGGCATCTGTCCACATCTGCTTGGACGCCAAACCGGAGTGCGTCGTTACAGCTTTTGGAACATCCACCCTTCGATTCCTCGGGTCCAGTTTAGCATATCCCGAGCTAATTGCTCTGCCACGAACGCGCAGCAGGGCTTAGAATTAACGATTAACACATGCGCCTGTGGATTCCAAAAATGGAATCGGCTGGCATTTCACCAAAGATGACATCCTTGGGAGAGAATCAAACTGATGAAAATTGCCATAGAGCGAAGACCCCTGGAGCAGGCGAACACCGAGGCCTTGCTGATCTTAGTTTTCGAAGGCGCCAGGGAAGAACGATTCGGTGCTGCTGCCCTGTTCGAGAGTAAGGAGATACAGGGAAAACCGTTCGAATTGACGCTCATCCACCACCCGAACGGTGTGTCCGCGGATCGGGTTTTGCTCATTGGGGCGGGAAAGCGCGAAAAATTCGATTCCGCGGACTTGCGGAAACTGATTGCTGCAGCTACCAGGCACCTGAAATCTAAGGCTATCAAGCGCATAGCTTTGTCATTAGAGCCCGCGCTCATGGAACGGGCTTGGGTCAGCGCGGCGGTGGAAGGCGCGATCCTGGGGAATTTCGAACCGGACCGGTATAGGACCGAGAACGACAAGAAATCGCTCGAATCGTTCTCCGTGATTGCCGGCGCCGGCCGTAGCGATCTGGAAGAAGCAGCAGAACAGGGCCGGATCGTCGCCGAGGCGCAGAACTTCACCCGTGAGCTGGTGAATGAGCCAGGCAACCGCCTGACACCTCCCAAAGTGGCGGAAGCGGCACAACGGATGGCGGCGGATTTCGGACTCGCCTGCGAAGTGCTGGATCACGGGCAGATGGAAAAGCTGGGGATGGGAGCGCTCTTGGGCGTGGCGCAAGGCAGCGCGGAACCGCCGGCCTTGGTGGTAATTCGATATAAACCGCCGAAGGCCCGAAATGGCGTGCATCTTGGTCTGGTAGGAAAGGGCGTGACGTTCGACACCGGCGGCATTTCAATTAAGC
>CAZKQQ010000364.1:0-3402 GCA_964554945.1 uncultured Solibacteraceae bacterium
TACTGACCGCGCTTAAGGTGCTTGGCGACCATGCTCTTTAGTTCGTTCAGCTCCGCTTCCGCTTCGGGCGACACTTCACGCTCAGCCGTGTGGGGCCATCGGGCGTCATTGAGTGCTTTGAGGGTCGGGGTCTCGAACTGTCCCCGAACCGCGTTGTAAACGAGCCCTTGGTACTGTTGCATTGCGATACCTCCCTCCAAGCTGCGAAGCATCATAAGGAACCACGCAGAAAGCACGAACACCTAGTGCCGTTTCCAGTTCGCAAGTTTCGCACTGCGGTGGGCCGGATACTGTTCGGTTGTTGAGCAGCTGCGGGGCCGCGTGATGAATAGGGTCTCCTTGGGCAAGGCAAGAGTTCGGCCCAAGGAGACCAAAACATGGACACCGTTATCGTACGCCCCTTGCGACCGCACGAAAAGAAGCGCCTCCGACGCATGAAACGTCAACGTACCAACGCCGTCAACCGTCTGCACGCCCGTGTGGTCCTCCTGTCACGCGGCCGCCTTGCCAATCGCGACATCGCGGCCCGCGTCGGTTGTACACCGCAGTGGGTCCGGATCATCATCCATCGCTTCAACGACGATGGACTGGACGGCATCGTCTGGTGTCCCTACTGGCAGGTGCGCGACACGCCCCGCAAGTTCCTGGCCGACATCCGCGAACAGATTGCCGAAGTGGCGCTGTCTTCACCCAAGGCGCTGATCGGCCTGAACCAATGGTCGTTGCCGAAACTGCGGGAGTACCTGGTCCAGCAGGCCATTGTGACGAGCATCAGCCTGGAGTGGTTGCGGCAGCTTTTGCATGGCGCCAAGATCCGCTTGCGGCGGACCAAGACCTGGAAGGAATCGACGGACCCGCATTTCTGGCGGAAATACCGGGCGATTCGGCGTCTGTATCGCCACCGTCCCGCGAATGGTCGGCGGCTGTGCGTCGACGAGTTCGGCCCCTTGAACCTGCAGCCCCGTCACGGTCAGTGCCTGGCTCGGGATGGCCGGGTGCGGCGTGTGCGAGCGACCTACAAGCGGACCGGAGGCGTGCGACACTTTCTGGCCTTCTACGATCTGGAAACGGATCGGCTCTATGGTCAGTTCACGCAGCGCAAGACCTGGGTGGAGTTCTTGGCATTTCTCAAATGGGTGCGGCACCGCTATCCGGCCTCTCAGGTGCTGCACATTGTGCTGGACAATTACGGTCCGCACCTGAAAGCTCAGGTTCGGGCGTGGGCGGCGACGCATCGGATTCGGTTCTACTTCACACCGACGGAGGCATCCTGGCTGAACCGGATCGAGAGCCATTTTGCCGCCCTCAAAAAGTTCGCACTGGATACTTCGGACCATCGCAGCCATGCCGAACAGCAGCAGGCCATCATGGACTACCTGAGCTGGCGAAATCGCAAACGGCTGCTGGCGACACAAGCGTGGAGGCCAGAGCGGTTCCGCTACCGACACGCGGCCGCATGACTTACAGAGCGCGAAACTTACGAACCGGAAACGGCACTAGCCTGACGCTTGCTCCTCATGGAGTGGCCGAAATCCTGCTCCAGACTTGGCCGGTTCCGCACACAGAACGCCTCGGTCGGGATAACAACCAGAAAACAACTTCGGGTGGAGAATCTCCGCAAGAATCTCCAGGCTGTCCACGATGCGGGGGCCGGGTCGGCTAAAGTAGGCGCTGCCATCCACAGCAAAGACACGCCCACTTTGCACAGCAGGTAAACGCTCCCAGCCAGGATATTGTTGTAAGATAGGCAGGTCGGCAAGCATTCGCTCAGGCCGCTGTCCGCAGCAGGCCAGCACCATCACATTCGGTTGGGCTTCGAGAACCTTCTCCCAAGCAATGCGGGTCGAATCCTGTCCTTTGACTCCCAGCGGTTCTATTCCCCCGGCCAATTCCACTAACTCCGGTCCCCAATGGCCACTACAGTAAGGAGGATCGATCCATTCCATCAAAAAGCATTTGGGGCGGTATCGAACGTCCGTCAGACGTGCTTGCACGGCCTCAACCCGTGCGCTAAGTTCTGCTACGGCGGCGTCTGCCCTCTCCGCTACTCCGAGTGCCCTACCTACGCAGCGGATGTTCTCAAAAATGTCGGCAAGGCAGGAAGGCTCAAGATTCACCACTTGGGGAGAGCCAGGCAAGGTGGCTGCTAAGGCCATCACCGAACCAAAGCCCACAGCGCAAACATCGCACAAGCGTTGAGTCAGAATGATGTCCGGCTTCAACTCGTGCAAAAGAGGTTCATTCAGCCGGTAGAGCGTGCCTGTGGAAGCGAGCGTGTCCTTCACCCACTGATCGATGGCCGCACTAGGTAGCCCAGCCTCATGAATCGAGCAGTGCGTCACCCGTGGCTTGGCGTTGACCTCCGGTGGATAGTCGCACTCGTGCGAGACACCGACCAGATGATCCAGTTGGCCCAGGATGCCGACGATCTCGGTGGCAGCGGGCAAAAGAGAGACGATGCGCACGGGAAACTCCAGGCGATTACCCGATCTCCGGTTACACCTGCGCCTGCTGCGGCGTCGGGACAGATGGCGGTTCCCTCAAGACTGGTAGCAGCCTCTCGGCGAAGGCAAAACCGCCGAACAGCACGATGCTGTACCCGGCGTCTCCCAAAAGCGTGTTGGGGAAGAAAGGAATCGCCGCCGTGTAGCAGGTCAGGAGTCCTTCGAGCGTGCGTGGGTAGAGATTCCCTGACAGCCAAACGCCGAAATTCGACACGACGAAGAAGACCACCGACCCGGCAAACGTAGCCGCCGCAATGGTCGAGGCGGACCTGCGGTGTCGGAGGAGGAAGCCGATCACGGTGATGAGCAAGAAGGCGGTGTACGTCACCCACATCCCAGGGTAGATGCCCCAGGATAAGATCAAACCCATTCGGTGCATGGCTTCGATACACACGTCACTGATGAACAGAGCCAGCAAAGGCGTCAGGAGTGCTACTCGTTTATCGGTGAGAGTGGCGGCTCCAAAGAGGGCCATTGCCGTAATGGGAGCGAAATTGGGAGGGTGCGGGATCAGACGAGTGACAGCAGCCAGCAGGATGGCACCTGCAATCTCGGATGAACGAGGAGAGATGAATCGGAATGCGGTCATCGAGAGCGTCCTTTTTGCTGAGATCAGTGAGGATTTTACGAGGCATGTCGAGTGAGGTCCAGCAATTCCAGATACTACCGGACATCCTCGGCGCATGAAAAGCCGGTGCAAATAATTGCACAAGTTGCGTTGAATGGGCGCTCATCGCTCACCCCGATGGTTGCATGACATAGTACATCCTCGAACCATACGTGCTTCTCCCAAATGGGGAGGTTTTGGAAGACCAGGCAAAACGCCAACCTGTTACTTGGGAACCTTGATGTGCTGAAATGCGCAACTGTGGACCAGAATGAGTCACCGGGCTTGAGC
>CAZKQQ010000365.1:0-3360 GCA_964554945.1 uncultured Solibacteraceae bacterium
CCGATTCTTCTCACCTGGGAAATTACGCGCCGACAACGAATACAATGACGCCTGAATTCGCTCAGCGAATTCGCGCGATTCCTCGGCCTTTTCCTGCAGGGTGATTTTCTGGATCAGGTCGCGCAAATCGAAAACCGTTTTATCCGAAGTGGCGTTTTCGCGCGCAGCCACTTCGAGCGAATCTTTGGACTGCGTGAAATTCAGGTAATAGGTTTCGATGCCGGTGACTCGCGGAGCCGCGGGGGAAGAATTGGCGTGAATGGAGAGGAACAGATCGGCTTTCTTTTCGTTCGCCAGCTCCGTGCGCCCTTCGAGAGGAACAAACGTGTCGTCGGTGCGCGTGTAGATGACCTCGGAACCCATGCGCTGCTCGATCAACTTGCCCAGTCGCTGCGCCACATCAAGAACGAGATCTTTTTCCAGCAGACCTTTGGGGCCGCTGGTGCCTTCATCATGGCCGCCATGGCCGGGATCGATCACCACCCGGTTGATCTTCAGACCCAACGCGCGGACCATGGAACTCTCGCCGCCGGTGGTGAGCCGCGCGGACTTGGCGACCTCGGCCGACCGGGCAGGCCCCGGCGCGACAATCGCCGGGGTTACAGGGCGCGCCGGGGCTGGAGGCAAAACCGGAGGAGCAACTGGAAGTACGGGAACCGTCGCGTCGGCAGTAACCGGCAGCTTCGGCGCAGGCGGCAGTTGAGCCGGCGGCTGCAGTTGGGGCGGTGTAGCCTCCGAAACCAACGGAGTTGTAACGGGCTCGGTTGCCACGTGCAGTTCGATAATCAGACGGCTGGGATTGATCAGCACAGAGGGAACGGCTTCCACCTTGTCCGCCAGCTCCAGCACGACGCGCGTGACGCCCGGTGTGGTTTCGGCGACTCGGAGACGCTTCAACAGCGTATCGTCCACGGATTCGGTGTAGATGCGCTTGGAATCGATCCGCGGCCGCGCATTCAGAATGTCATAGTAGACGCGCTCGGGATTGTGGAGCCGGTCGCTGCGATACAGGAACGTGCCGGAGACCTCCACCGCGATGCGCGTCACATTTTCCAGCTGCCAGTGGCGCACACCGGTGACCGAACGGGTTTGTGCGTAGACGAGTCCGGCGGGCAGCAACGAAACGAAGATCGCCAGCGCCGCCTGCCGCTTCATTGGGGTTCCTGGCGGGCAATGTACCGGACCGTGCCGTCCGGCCGAACGATTTCGAACACGTGATTTCCGCTGGCAGGGTCCGCGGCAACAGGCTTCGCGGCCGCGGGCTTGCGCTTGTCGCCGGCAGCCTGCTGCGTTTGCGCAACACGCTTTTTTACTTCGACAACGTATTTCTGCGTTTCGGGGAACGGCGGAATGCCGCCATAGCGCGCCACCGACTGCTCTCCCGCATTGTACGCGGCCAGCGCCAGCGTCTCATTGCCGTGGTAGAGGTCCAGCAAATACTTCAAATATCTGGCGCCGCCCTGCAGATTCTGAACGGGATTGGACTCATCGTCCACGCCGAAGCGCCGCGCCGTCGCAGGGACCAGTTGCATCAATCCCCGAGCGCCCTTTGGCGACACGGCGT
Source organism: uncultured Solibacteraceae bacterium (assembly GCA_964554945.1). Lineage (GTDB taxonomy): Bacteria > Acidobacteriota > Terriglobia > Bryobacterales > Bryobacteraceae > PSRJ01. Next base: position 1,565 of record CAZKQQ010000365.1, read on the forward strand.
TCGGATTGTAGTTGCTTTCGGACTTGATGACGGAATGAACCAGCTCGGGCGGAAGCGCCTGCTGCGCAGCAACCCGATCCACCGCTGCAACCAGTGCGGCCGGATTACGAACCACCACGGTCCGGACGAGCTTTCCGGTGCGGGGATCGGTGCGGACCACGCTGGCAACGTCGCCGGACGGCTGAGCAGCTGGAGCCCCGGCCCACAATGCCAGAGCGGCCACTCCTGCGCAACTCGCGAGTCTGAAACAAATCCGCATCAGAATGTTCTACTTACTCTATTATTATAAGAGTCGCCGTGCAAGACGCAACTGCGGTGATTCCCTATTCTTTCTGACGCGGAAGCCAGAGCGAACCTCAATGTTATCATTTTTTTGTGAGCCGAGCCGGATACGTCCTGGTGGGGGGCCGCAGCTCCCGGATGGGCCGGGACAAGGCCCGGCTGCCGTTTCGGGGCGGTTCGCTGGCCGGGTTCGTGGCCCGCACCGCGGCTGAGGCAGCAGGAAGCGTGGTGCTGATCGGGGATCCCGCCGAGTATTCGGAATTCTCGCTCCCCGTGATTCCCGACCTCTACCCTGGCGAAGGCCCGCTGGGCGGCATTTTGACGGCCCTCCACCATACCAATTCCGAATGGAATCTGGTGACGGCCTGCGACATGCCGGGTCTGTCGGCCACGGCTCTGGTTCAGATTATCGAGGCCGCGGAGCAATCGGGTGCGGATGCCCTGGTTCCCGTGGGTCCCTCCGGAATTCCCGAGCCGCTGTGCGCCGTCTATCATCGCCAGTCGCTGGCAGGCCTCGAAGCGGCCTTCGCCGGAGGAGAGCGCAAAGTCACCGCCGCGCTGGCCCGGGTCCGCACCAAAATGTTGCCGATTGGGGAACTGGCGGTGTTCCAAAATGTTAATACCCCCGAGGATTGGGCCGCCTATGGAACAAACTGAGCGCTACCCCCATTACATCGAGTTCCGGCACGTTTATAAGACGTTTGACCACCCGGTTTTGGTTGATTCCAACTTTCACGTGAATGCGGGCGAGACGGTGGCCATTATCGGACGGAGCGGCGTGGGAAAGTCCGTAACCCTATCCCACATCATGGGTTTCCTCAAACCTGACAGCGGGCGCGTGATCGTAGCGCACGAGGACATCACGGACTTTCCAGAAGCCGAACTGCGCCGTATTCGCAGAAAGGTCACCATGGTGTTCCAGTCCGGCGCCTTGTTCGATTCGCTGACCGTGGCCGAGAACGTATTGTTCTCGCTCGAATTGCGCGAAGACTATGACGCTCAAAACAAGGAGGACGTGGTTGAAGGTTTGCTCCAGATGGTCGATATTGCTGAGGCGCGCGACCTGTACCCGTCCGATCTCTCCACCGGCTATAAGCGCGCGGTGGCCATCGCGCGCGCCCTGGCGGCTCAACCGCAATGCATTCTCTATGACGAGCCCACCACGATGGTGGACCCGATCATGTCCGACCACCTGGGCGATCTCATGCTGCGTTTGAAGAAGCAATTGAAGCTGACGTCGGTGGTGGTCACGCACGATCTCGACCTGATGTACAAAGTGGCGGACCGGGTGGTGTTTCTTTATGAAGGCAGCGTCATTTTCTTCGGATCCGTAGAGGATTTGAAGAAGTCGGACCATCCCCACATACAGGAATTTCTGGAGCTGGACCGAGTGGTTTAGATTTATGCGGGACTTGATTTATTCGGTCCGGACACTGCGCCGGACGCCTGCTTTTAGTGCAATGGTGGTGTTGACGTTGGCGCTTGGCATCGGCGCGAACACCGCGATCTTCAGC
>CAZKQQ010000366.1:0-3349 GCA_964554945.1 uncultured Solibacteraceae bacterium
CAATCGTAACAACAGCCTCGGTGGTGATTGCTTTTGGTGTGTCGGTGCTGGTGGGAGTGGTGTTCGGAATTTACCCGGCCATGAAAGCCTCGGAGATCAGCCCCATCGAAGCGCTCCGATACGAATAGCAGGCGGCCTACCTCGGCGATTACTTCACGAGGTGAGCGGCTATATAAGATCCCGGCGCCGGCACCGGAATTGGATACGGCGAAACTGACGGCGGATCCGCATCTGGCTCCACCAGCCACACGTGCCGATCGGAAAAGTAGTGCAGCAACTCCTGATTGCTGCTGGCGTCCAGCTCGCGCGCCCACACCACCCGCGCCTGATCGATGGAAGCCTGGTTGTAAACCCATTCCTCGAAGTGATTGTGCCCCCGCTTATAGCGCACAATCGCCAACTGGCGTCCAGGCTCCCCGGCAAGCTGCGCCTGGATGCGCGCGCGGTCCACGTTCCCTGGCCGCGTGTAATACCACGTCATCGGCCAATCCGGTGGCATATAGAAGGCCAGGGGCTGAGCGGCCGCGCGCAGAACCACCATGGCGGCGCAAACCGCGGGAATCGCCCGCGCCAGCAACAATCCGCAACGTCGTCCGCGTCTGCGCCAAACGCGCAAATGCCGCATGCCCTGCAGCACGACAGCGAAGATCAACCCGGTGATTGGCGCCGCATAGTGGGCGTAGAACCACGTGTTCAGACTGAGAGCCGCCAGAAAGACGCCGCCCATCCTCTACAAGGCACGGATCCGCCGGTCGTGCCAGATCCAAGGCAGGAAGAGAAGCGGTAGCGTGAGTGCCGGCCCCAGGAAGAACATCCAGAAGGCGCCGGCTTTTCCAAGGGTGTTCTTGGCCAGGCCCGCCGGCGTCTTGGCTTCCATGAATTTGCTCATTTCCCAGCCGGCATAGAAGTCCCTCATCTGCGCGTTGCGATACACCGGAGCGGCGATTGGCCGTTCCCACAGGAAAATGCGCGCCGGGGCATATTGGTCTCGATCCACCTGGTACGGCATGCGGAAGGGGCTGCCGGTCACGCGCGAGTAGTAGTAGCCCGTGGCAGAACCCGTCAAAACCAGCACCAGCAAAAAGGGCAGCACAACCCGGATTCCCACGGCCCTCAGTTCCCGGCCGCGCTTCTTCGCTCCCCAGGCCGTCAGGACGAGGCACACCATCAGACTCAGTACAAAACCCTCGTACGGCCGGCTGTTCGCGAGCATCGCCATCCCGATCGCCAGCAGAATCGCGTCGCGAACCCGCATGTGCCGCTGGATTCGCGGCATGGCGCCCAATACGAGCAGTCCGCCTATCGCCGCCGCCGCTCCGCCCCAATAGCTGTTCATCCAATAGCTGAACAGCCCCAATCGCATGACAGCCAGTCCTCCCCCAAGCAGAGCCCAACCCGGAGGTAGCCAGCCCTGGAGCATCCAGCACACCATTGCGCACATCAACGCGACACTGACCAGCACGCCGGCCCATTCATTCCCGAACACCACCTTACCGCCCGCGAGAATCAGCCCTTGCGCGACATGGTACATCGACGCGTACGTCGGGTGCTGGAGGATATGTATGCTCTCGAAGTGCACCCACATCGGATGCACCGGATTGGCCAACCTGCCCGAAGCAAAGGTGTCCGCTGCTAAAAGATACGAAAACTCATCCGTGATGACTGGGGCACGGATAGGAAGAATGGGGAGGAGCACGATGCGGCCCAACAATGCGGCTAACCCAGTTACCAGCACCGCCAGCTTGCGCCGCCGCGCCAGTTGTCGAAATGCCGTTTCTAGAGCAACCAACCGTGATTTTTTTCGGGCAGGGCCAACGAAGGCAAGCTTCGCAACCATCAGCAACGCTGCGAACTCAAACAGATATAGGGAATACCGGATAGCTAGCGCGAAGGAACTGGCGATTAGGTATTTCATCAGGGGCCGGGGCCCCCTCGATACTAAACAGCGATTGCGCGAGGCTCAATGCTACCGATGGTATATACCGCCAAACCATCTAGGAAGCAAACGGCGCGGCGTGGCGAAGATGTGTGGTTCCGATTGCCTTGACCGGCTTAAATTGAGCGGCTCGTTTTGGCTCCGTGCGTGTTTCGAAGTTGTATCGCGCGATCTGCACCTTGGTGCGCTTGCCACGGCTAGCCACAGTCCGCCCCTGGACGCGGAGAACCAGACGCCCTAACGTTCCCAGCGGTCCGGGCCAAGTCAGAATCAAGTCGATTTCCATCCCGGAAGCCAGGCGCCGCTTCGAATCCAACACTACCTCGCTACCGCTCAGACTCACCGTTTGGCTGCGGCCCATTTCCACTATCCGCCTGCCGTCTTTCAGCCTGTATTCGACTTCGGCTTGGACTGGATATGCGATCTCCCGCCGAGCCTGTGGCTTTCCCCGAAGTTGTACGTTAGTTAACTTCATAACCCCCACCTCTGGGCAATAGGTACTGAGCGTACCCCTATTTTGGCCCACTATAAATCAGGTGTTTACCTGAAATGCGGCCCATTTTCAATGGAATCGAAAACAGGTAGTTAGGATAATTGATTCATCTCGTTCTGGTACGGCACTCTTCCAGAACGCGGCGGGCCCGTGTGGGATTGAATACACCGCACGAGCAGAACCGCTGCAGGTAGGTGACCGCCTGATCGGGTGTTCTCCGGCCTTCTTTGACCCAGTCAATCATTTTCTTAGCCAGGGATGAGCTCACCATCCCGTGGCCGCACATCGTCGCGAGCTTTAACACGTCGCCATTAGGAAGGTATTCGGTCTTGCCTTCGAAGCCTAGCGAATAGCCTACGCTGTGCCGGCAGATGCCGGCGGCATCACAGCACTGCTCGGCGCCATCGATCGAAGTGGAGATGTTCACGCTTAACCCGAGATCGGCGGCAACCACTGCTTTGACGAAATCTTCCGCGGCAGGGCGGTTGTCGAACACCGCTGCGGCCGTAGTGGGAGCATCCAGGCCTGCGATCACGGCCGCGAAGTCCGGCTGCAAATCGCGGTTCCAATGCGAGGTCGGATTCATCGAGCGCGAAGGGCGCAGCGCGCCGCCATTGCGCGCATCGCCGAGGTTGACCGGTTGGAACGGCAGGGCCATTTCGAGGAATCGCCGGAGTTTGGGCACGGAGTCCGCGTCATTGCTGCCACGGCTGGGAATCGCAAATACCACGAAATCGTCGCGGAAACTGGCTGCATCGCCGAACCGGTGAAGTGTGTTGGTCATCGGTCAACCACCTCAGCACGCGCTTCAAGCGCCGGCTGGCTGGTGACGCGGCCGAGCCCAATATTGGTTTTTGCGCGTTCCAGGGAATAGCCAAGCTTTTCCAGAATCGGAGCAACCAGGCGCTCCTCGCCATCGG
>CAZKQQ010000367.1:0-3339 GCA_964554945.1 uncultured Solibacteraceae bacterium
AGTGAATACGACATATGCGGACACTTACGCTGGTTTTCTGCGTCTTTGGGTGCTGGAACGCATTCGGGCAGACGCCGGACGCGGTGATTCAGGTCGATGCATCGAAAGTTGTGCACGCCATTCCGCGTACGATTTACGGCACCTTCCTGGAACCGATCGGCCATAGCACGTATGGCGGGTTGTGGGCACAGGTCCTGGAGAATCCAAGCTTTGAGGAAAACCTCTGGAGCCCGCGGCAGATAGCTGAACTCATCAAAGAGCGCCCCGAACTGGACGAGTCGTCCACGATTGGTCTGCCGCTGCCTTGGGAATCACTCCATCGCGAACAAGGGCGGCGCTTCGAGCCGCGGTGGGGCGACGCGGCCAACTCGTCGAGGTCACTTTTGATGATGGCCTTGCCCGGCAAACAGACCGGAGTACGGCAGGAGGTTTACCTGCCTGTGCACCGCGTACTGCGATACTCCGGAAGCCTGTACGCCAAGCCGGTCAGCGGGGGACGGGAACTGGAGGTATCCCTGCGCAGGCGCAACCGCCCTGAAGAGGTCCTCGTCCGGCAAGTGGTGCGGCTCAGGTCTGACGGCTGGACGCGGTACGAATTCACGCTGCAACTCCCGACGGCGGCGCTGGCGAGCCGGGAACCCGCGGATTTTGTCGTGGCCGCTTCGGATGAGGCGCGCATTCTGATCGATCAGGTGTTCCTGTTTCCCGCGGATCACATCGATGGTTTGAATCCGGAAATCGTCGACATGGCGCGTGCCCTGAAGACGCCGTTGGTTCGTTTCGGTGGGAATTTTATCTCTGGATACCACTGGCGCGACGGAGTCGGCCCCATCGATAAACGGGTCAGCATGCTCAACCAGGCCTGGGAAATGCCCGAATACAACCATTTCGGCACGGACGAGTTTCTGCGTTTCTGCGAATTGATCGGCGCCGAACCGCAGATTGCCATGAACCTGGGCAGCGGCACGGCCGAAGAGGCGGCTGAGTGGGTCCGGCACGTGAACAGCAGATGGGGCGACAGGACGGGAGGCCTCCTTTGGGAGATGGGGAACGAGCTGTACCACGATTTCGAACAGCTCGGTTACCCAACACTGGAACGGGTAGCGGAGCGCACGAGGGATTTCAGCAACGCCGTGCGAAAGGTGGATCCCCGGATTCGTCTAATCGGCCAGGGATCCTGCTTTTCCTCGTCCTGCGCCATTCCCAAGGACCCGTACCGCGACGACTATGTTGAGGCGGAACTGCGCTCCGCGCCGGAAGCTTTCGATTACTTGTCCGCCCATGCGGTGCTGCGGCCGCTGATGGTTCGAAAGGCAAACCCCTCCCCTGAATTCCTGGCCCAGCAGGCACTGGCACTGCCGGTCGGCCTGGAACGGGAATTCCGCGAGATGAAGCAGCATATCGACGGCGAGGCTCGTGCGCGCGGTCGCGTGAAGATCGCTTTTACCGAGTGGTTGTTTCTTGCTCCGGGAAATGCCGTGCCGATGTACGAGAACTTGGGTGGTGCTCTCGGCGCGGCAGGCGTGCTGAACACCTTGATGCGGGTTGCCGATATCACTCCGATTGCCGACATGACCGGCCTCGTCGAGTTCGGCGGGATTTGGCAGAAGCGAGGTCGTGTTTACGGCGTTCCGGCCTATTGGGCGTTCCGGATGTATTCCACCGCGGATGCCACGAGACTGTTGCAAACCAGGACCGACGCCGGCCAATACGACATCGATGACGGACTGGCGCGCATTCCCAGCATCCATGGCGTTCCCTATCTGGACGTCGTCTCGACGCTGAACGAGGGTGGCGACAAGCTGACCTTGTTTTGTGTCAACCGCCACCTGCAGCGGGACCTTCGCGCCTCCATCAAGCTCACCGGTTTTGAAGCCGGATCCGCTCACGGCCAGCAGCTCACGTCCGCAAGCCTGTATAGTGTCAATGATGAGGTGCGCCCCGACGCTGTCATCCCGGCCGACTTCGATTTGAAAGTGAAGGGATCTGCTTTCGAGCATGTTTTTCCCAAGACAAGCGTCACCGTGATCGAATTGGCCCGACGGTAACGGCTCGTGCGAAGGAAACCCCGAATGAATAGACGTGACTTTCTCATCAGTTCGATGGCGGCCGGCGCCGCCGTTCCCCGGTCCGCCGTAGCTCAGGCTGGTGTCGAATCGGGCCGGGAAGTTTCGAGAGCCGCTCCGGCAGCAGGGCAGCCGAGAGTCGCCGTCCTCCTGGTGGATACAGATAGGGCGATGGCTGCCATCGACGAGCGGATTTACGGCCACTTTCTGGAGCACATCAACCATTCCGTGGAAGACGGACTGTTTGCCGAGCAAATTCAAGGCTGCGGATTCGAGGGTGAGGACTTCGCGACCTCCTGGAAGCCGTTCTCGGACCGCGGCAGCGTCGAGATCGCGGAGGTCGAGTTCAAGAACGGCAAGAAGAGCCTGCGCCTCCACGCCGAAGGCGGCCGCGCTGGGATTCGGCAGGGTCGTATCTACGTCGATGCCGGCGTCAAATATGACGGTTCTCTGTGGGTCAAGCGCGAGGAAGGCTCACCTCAGTTGACGCTTCGCATGGTGGGTTCGCAGGGCAACACGATCGCGTCAGCACCGCTTGCCGTCGCGGGCTCGGACTGGCAGGAGGTCAGCTACGCGTTTACCAGTCCGGTGCGAGATACGCAGGCCTCGGTGGAGATCGCGGCCGCGGGCGCTGGAACGCTGCTGCTCGATTTCGTCTCTATGATGCGGGCCGACGTCCGCCGCGATGGCATGCTGCGCCCCGACCTGTTGCAGGCGTTGCGTGATCTCGCTCCGCCCTTCATCCGCTGGCCGGGGGGCTCCTTCGCGTCCACCTACAAGTGGAAGGACGGGATCGGCCCGCTTGTCTCGCGGCGATACCACCCCAACGTGATATGGGGCGGCTATTCGGACTACTACGGGTTTGGGACCGAGGAGTTCCTGGGGCTCTGCCGGAAGCTCAATACCGAACCCCTGATTGTGCTGCCGGCGCCTGGCACCGACGGCGAGCAGGTTCAGTACGCCATGGATTGGGTCCACTACTTGAATGACCCGCCGACCACCGAGTGGGGACGGCTGCGGGCGGCCAACGGTCACGCGGAGCCCTACGGTGTCCGGTACTTCCAGATTGACAACGAACCCATGAATAACGGCTTCACGCCGGAGAAATACGCCGAAATCGTGAATGTCTATGGAACCCGGCTGCGGACCATTGTTCCCCAGGCGCGGATTGTCGCGTGCGGACAGAAGCGCTCTAACGATATGGTCTGGAGCCAAACCGTCATTGACCTTGCCGGACAAAACTTCGATATCCTCGGATGTCACAACTACGAGT
>CAZKQQ010000368.1:0-3332 GCA_964554945.1 uncultured Solibacteraceae bacterium
CAGCCCTGGCCATCCGGAAAAAGGGCTTACCGGTTTCGCCGAATCCCTGTGGACAGATCCAATACGGTCTTCGATCGAATTCGGAAGACCATTCCGGAGTCGCGCGAATCGACTACCAATTAGCCGCAAATCATTCGATGTACGGACGGCTCGTCGAATCCAATCTGGACCAGGCCAGCACCTATGACGGATCCGATGCTCTCACCTTGAATATCAGCGCGGGGCATTGGCGTGTTTCCTCCCTGGCTCTCGGAGATACTTACTTGATATCTCCCGCCATCGTGAACTCGTTTCGCGTCGGTGTGAACCGCGTGGCAGCCCCCAAGATAGCGGACGACTTTGGCACCTGGAAAGATTTTGGCATCGATGCCAATTCCTTTGCCACGAAAGTAATCGGCATTAGTGTTACTGGCGGCGGCGGATTCGCGTTCGGCGGAGGCGGAGATATCTATGGGATCGCGAATACCGGCCCGAACATGAGTTATGCCGATGACGTCAGTTGGGTAAAAGGAGCGCACCAGTTTGGGTTCGGAGGGAGCTACATTCGCACGATGCTGCAAAGCAGGACTGGCGTGAACGCCAACGGTACCATGAGCTTCAACGGGACTGTAACCGGCAACGGGAACGCCAATGCGGGGCTTGGAATGGCGGATTTTCTTCTGGGACTTGCGTCCGGCTGGCGCCAGGGGAACCTGGCTTTGTATGACAACCGCGAGCATGATGTTGGCCTCTATGCACAAGACTCCTGGAAGCTCAGTTCCCGCCTGACTCTCAGTTACGGGGTCCGTTGGGAGCCGTTCTTCCCGTTCACCAGCAAGCACGGCTGGTTGGAGCATTTCGATCCCACTCTTTTTACACAGAACGTGCACAGCACTGTTTTCCCGAATGCTCCGGCGGGGATGATCTTTCCGGGCGACCCCCAATGGGTTTCGGGTAACGGCGTGGCTCAAAGCCGGCTGAACCAATTCCTGCCGCGGGTAGGCGTCGTTTGGGATCCGAAGGGCGACGGCAGGATGACGATCCGCGCCGCTTTCGGACGGTTCACCGATCGCCCACACCTGCTGATGGGAACCTCGATGGCTGGAGCGCCACCATTCGGGAATCTGATCGCGCTTGCGAACGTGAACATGTCCACTCCCTGGGAAACTTACCCCGGAGGCAAGAATCCGTTACCAATTCCGCTGGATAAGAACGTCACCTTCCCGAGTTTCGGAAGCTACACCACGTATCCGGTCGATTGGAGGCCGACGACTATTAACCAATGGAACCTGAGTATCCAGCGCCAGGTTGGCACCGATTGGCTCTTCACCGTCAATTATGTCGGTAACAATACGTCGCACCTGATCGTATCCGGCGAATTGAACCCCGCCATCTATATACCGGGCACTTCCACTCTCGCCAACACCAATCAACGGCGGTTCTACTACCTCGCCAATCCAGCTCAGGGCCAGTTCTACTCGAGTATTTCGAGACTCGATGATGGAGGCACCGGAAGTTACAACGGTCTGCTGCTGGCCGCGCAGAAACGGCTCTCGCGCGGAGTTAGTGTCCTTGTAAACTACACCTGGTCGCACTGTCTCAGCGATCAGTGGAACGGGTATCCCGGGCTTGGCGGCACCTCCGAGGGCATACCCGATAACCGCAGATATGGCCGCGGCAACTGTGCTCTCTCGGACCAGCGCCAAGTGCTGAATCTATCCGCCGTTGCGCAAACTCCGAACCTCAGCCGCCGCGCGTTGCGGCTGTTAGCCTCGGGTTGGCAGATCTCACCGATCATCAAGATCAAGTCCGCGCAGTTGTTTACCGTAACCTCGGGATCGGATGACGCTCTTACCGGCTTGACCGGACAGCGGCCGAACCAGATCCTTCCGGACCCGTATGCGCCGAATCAGAGCGTAGACCACTGGCTTCTGCCGTCCACCGTCGCATTCGCCAGGCCGGCGCCCGGAACTTACGGCAACGCGGCCTTCAATAGCTTCAAAGGCCCTGGCGTCTTCCAGTTCGATATGGCCCTGAGCCGCACTTTCGTTTTCAAGGAGGCCAAGGCACTGCAAATTCGCGCCGAAGCCTTCAACCTCCCGAACCACTTGAATCCAAGCGTGCCGGTTTCCGTAACCAGTAGCGGCGCATTTGGGAAAATCCAGAGCGATGTGAGCGGCACGTCGGGATTGACAGCCGGCGATCCGCGAATCGTGCAGTTAGCGTTGAAGCTGACTTTTTGAGGCGGCCGCCAGATGGTAGTCGCACCATCGGATTCCTCAGGTTTGCGGGTTTGAACCTTGCGGTGATACAGTGGCAGCGAGACTTCACCATGAACCGGATAGCCTTTGTGTTCGCTTTGACGCTTTCAGCAACCGCGGCGGACTTGACGAGCCCCGTTACGTTCAATAAGGATGTATTGCCGGTTCTTCAGAAGAATTGCCAATCCTGCCATCGGCCAAACCAGATTGCGCCTATGTCGTTCCTGGAATACAAATCCACCCGACCCTGGGCCAAGGCCATGAAGGCTGCCGTGATCAAGCGCCAAATGCCGCCATGGTTTGCCGATCCCGGCGTGGGGCACTTCCGGAACAACCGCACACTGTCGCAGGCCGACATCGACGCGATCTCGAAGTGGGCCGATGCCGGGGCGCCTGAAGGTGACGCTCACGATATGCCGCCTCCTGTTGCCTGGCCCGAGAAAGGCTGGCAGATCAAGCCCGACCTTGTGGTGGACATGCCGGAGTTCAAAGTGCCGGCGAAAGGCGTGGTCGAGTGGACGGATATCACGGTCCCGAGCCCGTTCCAGGAGGACACGTGGATCACCTCGATGGAGATCCTGCCCGATCATCCTGACCTGATTCATCACATCGGCGTCCTGTTCCGGCCGCATACCCCGGACGTGCAATACTACAAACCCGAGTGGGCCATCATTCCGCGCGATGAAAGCGGCAGCGCGTTTCCGCGGAAGAAGAGTGAGAAAGGCGTACTCGCCGGCAGTGCGCAGCAACGCCAGGGCACCATCACCATCGAAGCCAGCTACGTGCCCGGCATCTCGGCTTTCGATTATCGAATCTACGGAGCCGGCAAACTGGTCCCCGCCGGAACCGATATTGTGTTCAGCATGCATTACACGCCCAATGGGACCGAGGTGCTGGACCACAGCAAATTAGGGTTCACGATTGCGAAGAAAGAACCGGCTCGGCGCTACATGACTTTTGCCATCTCATCTCCGACGGATGCCGATTCCTTTGCCATCCCTCCCAATGCCGCCAATTGGGAGAGCCCCACGGCCGAAGCTACCTTTCAGGAAGATTGCGACATTGTGTGGATGCAGCCGCACATGCACGTCA
>CAZKQQ010000369.1:0-3311 GCA_964554945.1 uncultured Solibacteraceae bacterium
CAACAGCGTCAAACGCTGCCACCGTAACCTTGGCCCGCTCGAAGGCCTCGCCGATCGTTACGATTCCTTCGTCTTTTGACATACTCGCGAGAGCGTCGAGAAGTGAATGCGTGAAGATACTGCCAGCGCCTTGACGCGAATACTTCACGGCATATGCTTTTTCGTCGCCGGTGCCTGCAGTTAGCAGTAAGCCGCTTGGTTCCCCGGCGAGGGCGTTGGACAATGCTGCGCTTAGATCCTCTGGCGCCGCCTTTTCCTGAACCAGCCCAGAAAAACAAGAGTCGAGAATGATCAAGAGATGCTTCGCAACAACGGTTCTGGCCCAGCGATACACATCGCGCACAGGCAAGGCATCCGTGTAATCATCCGGTGGATTAGCGTTCTGAAAGAGTAAAAACGGTTCAACACCCGCTTGCGCTCCACCGTGGCCAGAATAGTAAAAAAGGAGTCTGTCCTCAGGACCGATCGGCCCGCGACTATCGCTGAAGTACCTCCCCATGAAGTCCTCGATGACCTGATGGGTGACATTCCCGTCGCGAGCCTCGTACACCGTGTCAAAGCCCCCGTCCGTCAACAGGAAGTTCCTGAGTTCAGTGAGGTCGTTCTTGACGAAACCGAGTTGATCCGAGATGTGCTTGTAACTCCCTACACCGGCAAGAAAAGCTACGCTACGGCGAAAGGGTGGTCTACTGACGGGTTTCCACTTGAAAAGCTCATAAAGCAGTTGCCACCAATACGATTGTTGTGAGGTTTGCGACGGGCGGTCGTAGCGGCAAACCCTGGGATTCTGTGGTGCGACGATCGGCGGATTGACGCCTTTGGGCTGATCTTGCGGGCAGTTCTGCGCGACTAAAACTGGACACGCCAAAACGGCCCAACACAGAAATCTCGTGGCGAGGCTCATTCGCCCTTATGCACCTCGCTGCTCCTTCGATCAAAATGTTCGTTCCAGAAGAACCCGTTCTCGAAGGCGACGAGAAAGACCATTAATCGCGGCAAGGTCATCTGGTCTTTTGCCAAATCGATGTCGACGCTTTGAAAGGCAGCGATCAAGGGGATCAAGACAATTGGTGAGGCGAAAACCGGGGACACGAAGCGCCCCCAATCCCATTTCTGCCGGTTGCGTTTTGGCTTTTCGAAATGCTTGTACAAATATTGCGCAAACATTCCAGCGATCATTGATATCGCCAATGCACCAGCCAGAAGCAGACCGCCGTCGCCCTTGCTAAGCACTGGGGCAGTAAGTGGAAAACCAAACCAGTGATGAAGGAAAGCTGCAAAACCGGCTAGAACCACCAGCCGTATAAAGAAGAGCCGCCAATCACCTGAGCTTCGAGCCGTTCGTGCCGTTACAGCGACGAAGCACAAGATGCAGATCACAAGAATGAGATTGAGCCGGCTATCCATAATTCTCTATCAGCGATTCGCTGATCTTAACCTGTGCTTACATTTTAACTAACAGAAGGAACGTGGTTGACAGAGGGAATCACTGGCGGCGGCATAAAGACAATGTCTCGGGCGTCATGGCCTCCCTGGGGAAATGCATCTGAGGAAATGTATCGAGGAAATGTATCAGCCTGAACCGCGTCTCCCGTTTATCGGAACCAGAGGCCGCGCGGATCCCGGCATCGATCGCGAAGGCCTGCTCCGCCGCATCGATCGGCCCCGGCGCGTTCCGCACCAGCGACGGCAGCCGCGTGGTCCTGCCCGCGCCATTGCGGCCGATGAGCGCCACCTTCTCGCCCCGGCTGATTGTCCGCCGCCACACAAAAAGGCCCCCGGCTTGCACCGGGGGCTTTTTTCACTTCGCGAAACAGATCCTATCTGCTGACCGCTATGCTGGCTTGCAGATCCGTTGGACGAACAATCGGCAACGGAGCCTTGGTCACGACCAGTTTGACCCAGAGGGCATCCCCGCCCCTGAAATAAGACGTCGCGTTCGCCTGGCGCAATGCGTCCATGCTGGGCTGTTCCGTTCCGGAGGCTGCTTTGGTGAAACCCGGCAGCTCAAATATGACCCATGACCCCTGGTCCATTTCGGCCAGACTGAGAGAGACTTCCTGTCTTTCGGTCTTCACCAGGATCTCGGTGCCGGCACGCACAGTGCTCTGGTTGCCGGTGATGTGAAATTCCTTGCCATTTCGAACCAGCGCGATGGGCCCCTGCGGAGCAGGACGAGCGGCCGGAGCACGACGAGCGGCCGGAGCGGCGCCAGCGGCTGGACGATTTCCACCGATCGAAGAGAGGAAAGCGAACCGAGCGGTCCGAGTTTCGATATCGACTGTGCCTGGAAGTTCTCCTCGACTGTCCGAGAGATTCAGTCGACCGACATCACCCGTGCATACAGAGGCGTTCCAGGTGGGATGAATCTCGCAGGTGTCGTCAGTGACGACGCTGTCGTTCTCGCCGTCGTTGAGCATGATGTGGGAATCGGGGATGCCGGTCGTCGAACCGTCCAGGTCGTGGATGGACAGAGTCCGGTAGCCTACGCCACCCCGGTTGTCGTTATCGAATCTGGAATCGATTTTGGGAAAATACACCGGCTTGGCATTGACGAATTTCGCACGGCTGATGGTGCTTCCGGTACTGACGCCCGAGCTCGCGAACAACAGCCAGGAAAGCGCTCCCGTTTTTCTCCGATCGTTGTCCTGGAAATTCACGAACGTCGTGTTCACCACATCATCGCGGTAATCATAGTATTCGTAACCGCGGATCGGGAAATCCGGAATTCGCCGCTTCGGGAGGCTGCGGCCATAGGCAACTTCCTCGGGCGTCGTGGGATTGCCGCGATTGTCGGTCTCGCCCACCACCAGCGAATCCACCAGCCGTGTTTTAAACCGTGAGCTGCCGATGTCGCCGGCGGACGGCGTCATGCCAATGGCATTGTCAGCGAGTTTCAAGTTGCTAAATACGAAGAGGTCGCCCCGGCTCCAGAGACCACCATTGCGGTTCTTGTAGCTGGTCAAGCTCTCGAAGTGCGTCTCCACCACTTCGCTCTCCAGGTCAGCAGGATTTGCCAACGGCAGGAACGGGATGGTGGCCAGACCGAAGGTGTTGTCTTCGTAGATGTTCCGGTCGAACATGAACCCGTCAAAGTTGGAATGGGCTACGTTGCCTTTGAATGCGCGCAGCGGCGTTCGGCGCGGCCAGATGGTCTTGCTGACTTCCGAATCCTTGAACTTCCCTTGAGGGTGTTCCGGCAGAGACAGCCAGAAACCGTTCTCCTCGGAACCGGCCGCCACATTGTCGATGAAGCTATTGTCCGGGTTGGTGATCCAGTAGGACGCCACCGTGTTGTCCGAAGGCAGCAG
>CAZKQQ010000370.1:0-3291 GCA_964554945.1 uncultured Solibacteraceae bacterium
CCGGCTCCGGCGATTTCCTGCTCGCCAACAGCAAGGCCACTGTGGAGATGCTGAATCGGCATGGATTTTCTGCAAGCTTCCGGGAGAGCGAGGGTGCTCATACCTGGGCGAATTGGAGGAATTACCTTCACGAGCTAGCGCCCCAGTTGTTCCGCTAGCAAGGAGGGTCTGGCGGCGATGCGCGGAACCATCGATTCGAGATTGCTGACCAGCATACTACTAGCTTCGGCCACGCTGCTTGCGCAGACGGGCGCACAGCGGGGCGGGGAAAACCCCGATAGGAACCGGCCCATCGCGACGCCTTACAATGCGCTTCGCTCTCCCGAGGTGAACGCGGATCGGACGGTCACGCTACGCCTTCGTGCACCGGAAGCCACTGCGGTCGACCTGGTCGGTGAAATCACTCTGGGCAAGGGACCGCAACGGATGGCGAAGGGCGAAGATGGTGTTTGGACTATCACTGTCGGTCCGCTTTCCCCGGAGATCTGGAGCTACGACTTCCGGGTGCAAGGAGTGGAGGTGCCCGATCCTTCCAATCCCTCGATCAAGCCCGTTCCGCCTGGTTTCCCGATGGCGAGCTTTGTCGAGGTTCCCGGATCCACGCCGGCATTTTACGACTCACGCGCGGTGCCCCATGGCGATGTGCGGATCCTGATGTACGAATCGAAGGCGATCGGCGTGACCCGGTTCCTGTGGATCTACACGCCTCCGGGCTACGACGAAAACAACGCTCGCTATCCAGTGCTCTACCTGCTACACGGCAACGGAGAGGCGCAGAACGGCTGGGTCATGAATGGCCGCGCCAACATTATCCTCGATAATCGGATTGCCGACGGCAAAGCGCAACCCATGTTGGTGGTAATGCCGCAAGGCCACGCTCTCCAAGCGGCCGGTGTGGGTCCTCTGGTGCGTGTCCCGGGTGAGACCACTATGTACTCAGAGCGTTTCCCGAAAGATCTGTTGGGTGACGTCATTCCGCTTGTCGAACGGAGATTTCGAGTGATCGCCGACGCAGACCATCGGGCTATTGCCGGACTTTCCATGGGTGGGGGGCAAGCTTTGAGCATCGGATTGACCCGGCAGGATCTGTTCCACTACATCTTGGGATACAGTTCCGCAATCGGTCGCCAGTTCATGAACTCGGACGAGGTGTTCAAGACCGTGCTGGCGGATCCGTCGGGAACGAACAGCCGGCTTCGCCTCCTTTGGTTGTCCTGTGGAAAGCAGGACTTCCTTTATGAAGCGAACCGGCAGTTTGCCGGCGAGTTGCAGGTGAAGGGCGTGAAGCTAACCTATCGCGAGACCGAAGGGGCCCACGTGTGGAGTGTGTGGCGCAAGAACCTGAACGAATCGGTCCCCCTGCTGTTCACGCGTCTGCCGTGAGGCTGTTTCAGTCAAGCGAGGCCGGTTTGCCCAAATCGGATTCCACGCGCCTGAAGTTCTCTTTCGATCTCCTGCAGCGCGTGTTCTTCCGCTGGGCCGGCCGGTTGATCAAGACCACCCCAGTGGCAAATTCTAATTCGCAGCAGAGCTTGGGACCGCAAGTCATTTTTGGTGTCCAAGACGATCGTCGAAAGGAACGGAACAATCTCGATCGAGCAGGACTGGTCTACGTGATGCGAAATTTCTTCCGTGAGCTTCTGTAGCTCGGCGTAGCCCAGCTGGTACTGGGGGGAATCCAACGGCAGCTCATTGTCGGTTCTCGCAGCGTAAACGTCAATGTCAAAACCAACCTGAATCCGATGTGTAGTCGCTGTAGGCGTGCCGTGCCCCTGCTCAAAAATAAGGTAATACGGCCATACTTCGTAATGAGCGTGATGTTTCTTCACCAACTCACGAATGTCGGACATGGTGCAAATTACCTCAGTGTGGATGCAGTCGGTATAGATCACCAGGAGTCCGCCGGCCGGGCGATCCTGGCGGCACCAACTCGGGGATGCTCCGATGAGCTGATACGATCCACCGTGACTATAAGCGGTCTGACTTCCCACGGAACAGTGTATTGGCGGAAGCATGCGGGGCAACGATAGTGGCCATGCACAGGCCACATCGGGACGGGATGCATCAGGCGGCACCAGAGGTCGGTTACCCATGCCCAAAACGGTTTCTTCATGATCGTTCTCCTACTGTTCTACCTGATCAGATGCACAGCGGCACCCAAACCACTCCTTTTTCGATCTGAAGGACTTCCGTTTCGCACTCGACAGTCGCGGTTCTTTAGTTCGGCACTTGATGACAGCAACAGCCGAAGATCGGCGGTCATCGCCGTAGTTTGGTGATTCAGAAAGGCTGACGCTGATTCCATTTCGTTTTGTCGCACCTTGACTATGAGCTGGCGGCGGTGATGACGAAGTGCAAGCATTCGTTGGCAGGTGGCACCCGAAATGCTAATAGCGGGTTGTTCCGGATTTCGAGGCTGCGGACCTTTGCGATGGGTTCTCGCCAGCAGGGTAAATGGAGAATATTGTGACGCAGGTACAGATAGCAAGTTTCAAGCGAATCATCGAAAATAAACGACGCGAACTCGTGAGCGCGATACAGGCACAAACGGCTGGGATAGCCGTCAACGAAAGCGAACACGATCCGATCGATCAAATGCAGAGCATGAAGCTGCGGGAAGAACACGCAACCAGGTTGGGCCAACTGTCCCGCACTCTGGCACAAGCGGATCAGGCGCTCCATGCCATATCCGACGGCTGCTACGGTCTTTGTATTGATTGTGAAGAGCCGATCAGTCTCAGGCGTCTCGAAATCATTCCGTGGGCATCACGCTGCGTGCGGTGTCAGGAACTCCTGGAATGCCGGGCCGCCGAAGAACGCAAAGCCGCGTAGGCTTTGCCGGCCCATGCGAACCGGCAAGTCTGCGATCGAGATCACTGCAGGACGAGCGGCGGCGTCCAGCGTTCGAACAGCTTGACTAACCTTGTTCCCAAGGCGTACGCGTCAACTCCAGGTGAGATCGCCACGCTTGCATGGGCATCCGCTCCTAATCGCACTACAATCTGTACCACGTCGGTATATGCGAGTATTACAAAATGCAGCCGATGCGGGTTAACGCTTTGGTCTGTGCCGGACCTAGCGTCATAGCCGCCGGCGACCAGGAACAGCAGTGGATCAATCAGCTGGACAGTGTTCGCAGTGGCGCTGCCGCGCAGTCTTCCGACCTCTTGATCTCTCCAGGCCGAACGTGGTTCGCAGCCAGCTTCTTCCAGCGCGAACCATCCGATGCCTGCATCTAATGAGAAAACGTGTCGTGCCAAGGCCCCGAACGCGATTTTTCTGTTAACGGCT
>CAZKQQ010000371.1:0-3251 GCA_964554945.1 uncultured Solibacteraceae bacterium
AGGATTGGACGGCGGTACCGAGATCCGGCTGTTCGATCCTCATCGCGATCCCCGCGATTGGACCGACCTGCTTGGCCCTACTGACTGCGCAGTGTTCATCAAGAGCCGGACCACATCAATGGTCTCGCTGGATGCTAACGGCAAACCGTTTTCCAATCCGAACGACACGACGTGTATAGTGTTCACTTGCGTTGAGGCCGCGCGGCGGTTTTGCGAGAAGACGGTTGAGGCCCTTCCCCACGTTCGTTGCGAGGTCTACGACGCCCAAGGCCTGGCCCACCCGCCATTCCTGGTGGTCGTGCACCCCTCGTTCCACGAGGAAGAGGAGTCCGGTTCGCGCTGGTCGCGCCGCCGCAGGCTGATTGCCGGAGCGCTTCTGTTGGCATCGGCGCCTCTGTTATGGATGGGCGTGCACTGGCCCAACGATCTGACACCCTACCTGGCATTCACCTGCATCCTTTTCGGGTTGCGCTTCCTGCAGTGGGACTTCGGCCTGAAGCATCGCGAGACGGAGCGGCGCAAACGCCTCGAAGCACACCTCAAGAAAGAGCGCGGCGATGCCTGAATTGAAATTGCTGTTCCTCCAGATGGCGGTGGTCCTGATCGCGGCCCGGCTGATGGCCGCGTTGTCGCGGTTGGTCCGGCAGCCGGCGGTGATCGGCGAAATGGCGGCGGGTATCCTGCTGGGCCCGTCTTTGCTGGGCAGAATCTCTCCCGGCATCATGAATGGCCTGTTTCCTCCAGCCGGGCTTGGCCCATTGTATGCGTTGAGCCAACTGGGGCTCGTGCTGTTCATGTTTCTGGTCGGTCTTGAGCTCCGGCCGGGCTCGCTGCGCG
Organism: uncultured Solibacteraceae bacterium; assembly: GCA_964554945.1. Classification (GTDB taxonomy): domain Bacteria; phylum Acidobacteriota; class Terriglobia; order Bryobacterales; family Bryobacteraceae; genus PSRJ01. Next base: position 838 of record CAZKQQ010000371.1, read on the forward strand.
GCTCGGCGAAATCGGTCATCGCCGCCAGCCAGGCCAGCATGGCGGCGCCCTTCCTGCTCGGCGGAGCGCTGGCGTGGGCGCTCTATCCGCGTTTGGGAGAGGGTGCGCCGAGGCTGCCCTTTGTCTTGTTCCTGGGAGCCGCGATGGGCATTACCGCGTTCCCGGTGCTGGCGCGCATTCTGGCGGATCGCAAAATGATGCACACGCGGGCCGGGATGTTTGCGATTTCCTGCGCGGCGTTCGACGATCTTGCGGCATGGTGCCTCCTTGCTGTCATTACCGTCATCGCACGTCCCGACGCGGCTCAAACTCCGCTGCCGTGGCGTTTCGCCGCTCTCACTGCGTACATCCTGGCGATGTTAGTCCTGCTTCGCCCGGCCCTGCGCCGTTCGCTTCCGGCGAACGCGCCTGCCAGCCTCGGCCGCTTCGGACTGGTTCTGATCCTCTTGCTGCTCTCCGTTTGGGTGACCGAAGCTCTGGCCGTTCATGCTCTGTTCGGCGCTTTTATGATGGGCATCGTCATGCCCAAAGGCGGCCAATTCGAAAAGGACATTCGCGAGCGGCTGGAATCGCTAACGCTGGTATTGTTGCTGCCGCTGTTCTTCGCATACACCGGTCTCCGTACCAGCATCGGTCTGCTCAACAGCGGCGAACTCTGGCTGTTATGCGGGCTGATTGTGATGGTGGCCGTCGGCAGCAAGCTCCTGGTCAGTGCGCTGATGGTCCATGCGAGCGGCATCCCGTGGCGCGAGTCGCTGGCGATCGGCGTTCTGGTCAATACCAAGGGACTGGTGGAACTGGTCATCCTGAACGTGGGGCTCGATCTGCACATCCTTTCTCCAACCTTGTTTTCCATGATGGTAACAATGGCGCTCGCCACCACCGTCATGACTTCGCCCCTGCTCGATTGGATTTTCCCGAGCGGGTACTCGCAGCAGTGCTCTGCCGCTCGGACCGGCGCTCACACGGTATGTTAACGAAAGTCGCCTATGACGACACAAGGGGCGAGACTGCCGCCCCGCCGGTCAGGAAAAGAAAAATGCCGGCGGTGCCGGTTACCTCAGTCTACAGGTCTTACCATTTAGTTGTGCTTGATGAACGTGCCGTTGTTCAATTCGGTCATCGCTTGCCGTAGTTGCTCTTGCGTGTTCATCACAATCGGACCGTACCAGGCCACTGGTTCCTCAATCGGCTTGCCTGAAACCAATAGGAACCGGATTCCCTCGGGTCCTGCCTGCACGACTACTTCATCGCCCCGATCGAAGAGCACTAGTGAATGATTGCGGGCGTCGTACACGCGCTCCGCATCGGCTGCCGCCACCTGCTCGGTGAGCACCGGGCGCGGGCTGGAAGCGTCACGGAACGCGCCCGAACCCGCGAAAACATAGGCGAACGCGTTGCGCGTGGTTTCCACAGTCAGCCGCTTCTGCTTGTTCGGAGGAACCGAAATATCGAAGTAATTCGGATCGGCCGCGACACCTTGTACCGGCCCTTTTTTGCCCCAGAATTCACCACAGACCACGCGCACGCGGGTGCCGTCATCGTCGGTAACCTCGGGGATCACGCTCGCTGGAATATCCTGATACCGCGGATCGGTCATCTTCAAGGACGAGGGCAGATTGGCCCATAGCTGGAACCCGTGCATGCGGCCTTGCGCATCGCCCTTCGGCATCTCCTGATGCAAGATGCCGCTGCCGGCCGTCATCCACTGGACGTCGCCTGCGGTCATTTTGCCCTTGTTCCCCAGACTATCGCCATGCTCCACCGAACCGGCCAGCACATACGTGATGGTCTCAATCCCGCGGTGCGGATGCCATGGAAATCCGGCCAGGTAGTCTTCCGGATTCTCATTGCGGAAATCGTCGAACAGCAGGAACGGATCGAAATCCTTCGTCTTGCCGAAACCAAACGCCCGTTGCAGCCTCACTCCTGCGCCTTCTATGGTTGGCTTGGTTTGAAGAATTTCTCTGATTGGTCGTAACGACATTGCTTCTTCCCTTCTCTGTGCCGCCGGAGCCTTCTCGTGAGATTCCGGCGGCCGCCAGTTATGCCTTCACAAACTGCAAATCCAGCGTGATGGTCACGTCTTCCCCAACTAGAATGCCGCCGGTCTCCAATGCAGCGTTCCACATCAGGCCGAAATCCTTGCGGTTGATTTTCGTGGTCGCCGACAGCCCAATACGTGTATTGCCCCACGGATCTTTGTTGGGCGGCGTCGGTCCTTCCACCGTAAACCGAACGTTGCGCGTCACTCCGTGAATGGTCAGGTCGCCTTCGACTGCAAGTTCACCATCTCCGGTGCGGCTGACGTTCGTCGATTGGAATGACAACGTCGGGAACTTCTCCACGTCGAAGAAGTCGGCGCTCTTCAAATGCGTGTCCCGCTGCTCTTCGCGTGTATTGATCGAAGCCGC
>CAZKQQ010000372.1:0-3215 GCA_964554945.1 uncultured Solibacteraceae bacterium
AGCGCGAGAAATAGATCATCCGCGTCTACCCGTAGATATGCTCGTCCATCATGAGCGAGCGCGGGTTGGCCGCAGCAGGCCGTTGCACATGGAACGAGAACTGCGGTCCAACCAGATGAGGACGTGGGGCCAAGGTTCGCCACCCATTCACCTCAGGAGGATGATGCGATGAGTACAACGGGGCTGGAAGTTTTTGATCGGACGCTCCATAAAACCAACGTCTGGCTGAAGGAGCTGATGGAGGCTCTGGATTCTCCGGATCGGCACGCGGCGTATGTAGCGCTTCGGGCGATTCTGCATGCGTTGCGAGACCGGCTCACCATCGAGGAGGCGGCCCACTTAGCGGCGCAACTGCCAATGCTCATCCGTGGCTTATATTACGAGGGCTGGGACCCGACCGGCAAACCAGTAAAAGAGCGCCGCCGCGAGGAGTTCCTGGCCGTAATCGAGCGGGACGTCGCGACCTATGGGTTTGATTCGGAACGGGTTGCACGGGCGGTTTTCCTGGTCGTGGCGAACCGTATCAGTGAGGGAGAAGTTGAGGATGTGGAGCACGTCCTCCCGCGCGAGATCCGGGATTTGTGGCCCTCAACGGTCCCCCATGCCCGGCGGTGGGAGGGCAGTCGACGATAGGCGCGTTCGGGAGATTGCATGGAGGAAGGGACCATGTACCCACCGTACTTTCGTGATCGGAGCGAAGCGGGCCGGCTGCTCGCGACAAAGCTTGCGGAATATGGAAGTCGCTCGGGCGTGATGTGCTGGCGCTGCCGCGTGGCGGGGTGCCGGTCGGTTATGAGGTCGCGAGAACGCTCGGCGCGCCGCTGGACATCTTTCTTGTACGCAAGCTGGGCATCCCCGGCCACGAAGAACTCGCGATGGGGCGGTGGCCAGCGGTGATGTCCGCGTCCTTAATGAAGAACTTGTGCGCGCTCTACGAATTCCGAACTATGTCATTGATGCAGTCGCGACATGGGAACTCCAGGAGCTGGAGCTCCGGGAAAAGGTCTATCGCGGTGATCGCTCGCAACCTCAGGTGGCTGGCCGGATTGTCATCCTGGTGGACGACGGCTTGGCAACCGGTTCCACAATGCTTGCCGCGATCCAGGCTCTGAACGAGCAGGGACCCGCCCGGATCGTTGTGGCTGTGCCGATCGCGCCTGCCGCGATCTGTGAGGAAATGAGGTCCCAGGCCGATGACGTGACGTGCGCAATCACACCGGAACCGTTCTATTCGGTCGGCCTCTGGTACGAAAACTTTTCGCAGACCACCGATGAAGAAGTCCGCGAACTGCTGGCGCGAAGCACATCTGAGGTGGGCGCGCGTTAGGACATCGGATCGAACGCGGCACCCCAAAGAGACACCTATGGCAATCTCAACGCACTCCGAGCTCGCCGACGCGGTACGCACCGCGGCGCAAGTGCTCACGGGTTCCAGCACGGATTATGACCCGCTGCTCAGCCGCATCGGTGCCGCCCGATTCGTGCTGCTCGGCGAAGCCTCGTATGGGACGCACGATTTCTATCACCACCGCGCCCGGATCACGCGAAGGTTGATTCGCGAGAAAGGTTTCACGGCTGTCGCGGTCGAAGGGGATTGGCCGGACGCCTACCGCGTGAACGGCTATATACGGGGAATTACGAACGACGGCTTTGCGGTTGAAGCGCTTGCTGACTTCCGCCGCTTTCCGAACTGGATGTGGCGTAACACGGACGTGGTTGAGTTCCTTGATTGGCTGCGCGCCTATAACGACGCGTTGCCGGCCGGCGCATTAAAGACCGGCTTCTATGGGCTTGATCTTTATAGCCTGCACGCCTCGATGGAAGCCGTGCTGCGGTACCTCGAAAAGGTAGATCCAGATGCCGCAAGGAATGCCCGCAATCGCTACTCTTGCTTCGATCATTTCGGTAGAGATACGCAGGTTTATGGATTTTTGACTGGCACCGGCGTCACCAGATCCTGCCGCGAGGAGGTCATCAGCCAGCTCGTGGAGCTTCGGCGCCGGGCGGCGGAAAACGCGCGGCGCGATGGATGCAGGGTGGAAGAAGAGGCTTTTTCCGCTGAGCAGAACGCCCGGATCGTAACGAATGCCGAAGAATATTGCCGCTCCATGTTTCTGGAAGAGTCTCGACGTGGAACCTGCGCGACCGCCATATGTCCGAGACGCTCGAAGCCTTAGCCTCCCATCTGAAAGGCTCAGCGGGGCAGGCAAAGATTGCCATCTGGGCCCACAACTCCCACGTCGGGGACGCGCGGGCGACCGAGATGGGCCAACGTGGCGAGTTCAACATCGGGCAAATCGCTCGGGAACGATACAAGGGCGATGCCGTGCTGGTCGGGTTCACAACGGATCACGGGACCGTCACCGCGGCCTCGGATTGGGACGGCCCTGCGGAGCGGAAGCAGGTCCGGCCGGCGTTGCCAGACAGCTACGAAGCAGTCTTCCATCGGGCGGGCCCGAGCCGGTTTCTGCTGACATGGCGCGATGGTGACAGTGTGACCGAAGGCCTCCGCGAAGCTCGCCTGGAGCGCGCGATCGGCGTGATTTACCGTCCGGAAACTGAAAGCATCAGCCATTATTTTCGGAGCCGACTGCCCGACCAGTTCGATGCGGTGATCCATTTCGATGAGACCCGTGCAGTGGAGCCTCTCGAGCGAAATCTCAAATGGGAGAAGGGAGAAGTGCCGGAGACGTTCCCGTTTGCGGTGTAAGTCATGGGAGAGAAGATCGTCGACCGGCACACCCTTTATGTTGGGGGGACGATCGAGGGCAATTTTAGCTTCCCCCAAGGCGGCGGCGTGGTACTGTTTGCGCATGCCTGCGGGAGCAGCCGGCACAGCCACGGAATCGACACGTGCAGATCGTCATCGTCCCAGGCGCCAGTCATCTGTTCGGCGAACGATATACAGCGCTCACTCGCTGGTACGCTGAATTCCTTCGGACCGCCGACGCTCCGGCAAGTACTCGACGGTGGGTTGGCGGCGAACCGGTTGCGGATACAGAGCCATCAGATCCAATAGCTCCGGAGGCATGTCATTCCGGACTGGCAATCCGAAGTTTTTGGCTGTGTCATACGTGATCGGATGATCGTGGGTCCATGTACCTTCAGAGAGCAGCCTGGCCAATTCCGCCGACTTCTCCCGCGAGGTTTTGTCGCCGAGAAACTCACGAACGCTAGCACATATCTGAGACATTGCCTTTTCGGCTTGATCCGCC
>CAZKQQ010000373.1:0-3202 GCA_964554945.1 uncultured Solibacteraceae bacterium
CACAATTGAGGTAACGCCTTTCAGGACTCAGGGTTCAACGTTCAAAGATTTGCATTTTTTAGCTCGCGATGCGGCGGTCTGGTCGCGCGGGTTATTTTGTGTTCAGAAGACGGATCGCGGCCTTGAAATCTTCGAACTTCGAAACAGAATCTATTCAAACCTTTCTTCCGAGGAAGAAGCATGCAAATGAAGTCGCGTTGGCTGCTGGCGCTGGTCGGACCGGCTGCGATACTGATGTGGAATGGTTGCAGTAGTTCGTCGCGGGTGCCCTCGAATACAAGCCTGATGTGGGTTGCCACGCAGGGCGACCAGATGGTCCGCACCTATACGATCAGCCAGCAGACCGGCGCAATCAACCCGGTCGGCACAAACGGAACCCCTGTCGCGACGGGCGTTCAGCCGACCCAGATGGTCATTTCGCCCGACGGAAAGTCCATGTTTATTGTGAACTCGGGCACCAATGGGAGCGGCAGCGTTACGGCGTATACGTTTAACGGAAACGGTAGCTTGGCAGCCGCCGGATCGGGAGTAGGCGCGGGACAGACCCCCATTGCCCTGGCGATCGATCCTACGGGCAAATTTCTGTTTGTCGCGAATCAAGGTACATCCGGCGATGTCACCTCAGGGACCATTTCCGTCTTTTCTGTTTCGGGCACAACCCTCACCGCAGTCGGGACCTTCCCGACCGAAGTAAGTGGGGACGTCAGTGGCACCGGCCCGAGTGCATTGGCAGTGTCGCCAGTAGGATCGTACTTGTATGTAGCAAACGAGTTCACGAATACGGTTGAGAGTTTTTCCTATGACGCGTCCGGAACCCTGACCTTGATAGCCGATTACTCGGCCGGCACTAACCCTACCGGGCTTGCGTTCTCGCGCTGTGCCGGAATTACCTCAAGCACAGCTACAGGTTCCTGCCCCGCGGCTGATGGCAATAATCTTTTCGTTGCCAACTCCGGTTCAAATGACATCAGCATCTTCTCTGCGTGTATTCAGATTTCGGGGACATGCAACTCCCCCAACGGCACTCTGACCCAAATCTCATCTGGATCTCCGGTTGCCGCCGGAGTTGGCCCGGCCAGTATTTTGGTCGATCCTACTTCTGATTTCGTCTATGCCGTCGACCGCGGCTCGAGCCAAGTTTCGGCGTACCAGTACAGCCCTGCAACAGGCGTTCTCACTTCGCTGGGAAACGGATCAGGCGGAGCATCGGTGTTTTCGGGTGGGATCACGCAAAATGTGGCGAATAGTTCCAGCACCTTCAATTGGGTGGTGGTTACGAATAACGGCTCTTCCACTCTTTCCGCGTTCAAAATCGCCGCTACAGGACACCTGGTTGGCCTGACGTCGGGTCAGTATTCAGTACAAGGACAACCATCGGCGATCTTATTGAGATAGGTTAACCTTTATCAACCTTGTCATCCTGAGCAATGGAACCTGATTCGCTCGCAAATCAGCTCCCAGGGTCGAAGGACCCCGTGCTCGATTGCAACCAGCACTGCTGTATCCGGGAGTCCTCCCGTACTGACGCGGAAAACGTGTGCAGCGTTTAACCGAACCTTAACCTGACGGTAGAAAAGTGGCGATCCAACTCTGCTAAACTTCGCCTCTAAACCCTCTTATTCCCTGATTGAACCCTCTGCAACTCACAAGACTTGAATTGTGTCCGAGGAGAGAACATGCGCGTGAAGTCTGGTTGGGTGCCGGTCACATTAGTTATAACGGTTGCGTTCGGGCTGAACGGCTGCTCAAATTCGACTAAAACCTCGCCTTCTTCATCGTCTTCTTTGGCTAGCACCATGTATGTCGCGACCCAGGACAATCAGAAGGTTACGGCCTACGCCATAGACCGGACAAACGGCTCAATTTCTTCAATCGGCAGTCCCGTTGCGAGCGGCGCGCAGGCTTCCGCAATGGCCATCTCCAATGACGGGGGCACGGTTTACGTAGCAAACTCGGGCGACAACAGCCTGAGCGTTTATAGCATTAATCAAGATGGAAGCCTGACCGTCTCTGGGTCGGCCGTACCTGCCGGCAACAAACCCGTGGCCCTGCTGGTTGACCCCACCGGGACCTTGCTCTTCGCCGCCGATTACGGATCGAGTTCGATCATGGTGTTCGCCACGAATGGGGTCATTGTCACTCTAAAGGCGTCCTTTACTGTCCAAGCTCCGTTGCCTTCCGGCGGAACCGGTCCGATCGCTCTGGCGATCGCACCTGCCAGCTTCCCGTGCATAGACAACAGAACGGTCACCACGCCGGTAACGCGCAATTGCTATGCGATTTATGCTGCCAACCAACTCTCTGGGACCGTCACCGCTTACGACTATTTCGTCGATGCCAGCGGTAATTTTGTGCTTGGTTCAGTTGATGTGAATGACAACTTCATCGTCGGGGGTACCGTGGCCGGCTCTCCATATTCCGCTGGCCAAGGTACTTCAGGGATCGCATTCTCGCGCTGTGCCGGAATTACCGCGGCTAGCCGGGGCACGGCCTGTAGCGCGGCAGACGGCAACAATTTATTCGTGACCAATTCGGGCTCAAATAATGTGACTATTTTTGCTGCCTGTATCCAGATCGCAACCTGCTACTCGGGACAGTTGTACGCGGATGGAACTCTGGCCGTCGTCGGATCGCCCATCGCCGCGGGCACAACTCCAACTACCGTTTTAGTCGATCCCTCTGCGGATTTCGTTTACGTTGTTGACAGCGGATCCAACCAGATTTCGGAATATCAATACAGCTCTGTCGCTAACGGGACTCTTACCCCCCTGGGCGCGACCGCTCCGACCAGTTCCGCGCTTCTTTCCGCCGCGATCACCACGAATCTCAATAACACCTCAAGCACTCACAACTGGGTGCTTGCCACAAGCAACGGCGCGCTGTCCGCATTCAGCGTCGGCTCAGACGGGATACTGAACGCCGGAAGCTCGGGCCAATTCACGATTCAGGGACAACCATCCGCGATCGTCGTAAGATAGATCGTCGTAACGTAAAAGAGTCCCGAAAATCGCCGCATGAAGACGCTCCAGCGATTTGCTATCGTGATCCTTATGAGCACGCTGGCTCCTTCCCAGGTTCTTACTTCTCCGCAAGCGATCATCGACCCTAAGCAGATCACCGCGAAGCCTGACGCCAATGTCGAGCAAGGCGAAGAGAGTCTTTCTCTCGAACGCCTCTACATGACGCGCCAGATCGCGGTGGA
>CAZKQQ010000374.1:0-2953 GCA_964554945.1 uncultured Solibacteraceae bacterium
ATTTGCATCTGTCCGAAGGGACGGTCAAGGAATACCTGCACCGGATATTTGGCAAGTTAAATATCAAGAGCCGCACGGAACTGGCTATCTGGGTAATACGTGAGGGTCCGCACTCGTGATGGGCAACCCGGTGTACTATCTGAGTTGGTCTCATGGGATTAGCCTCTACACAACGGCAGGGGCTGAAACGCCAGCCTTTTTACTGCTGCCGTTTTCGAGAGTCGAGAATACGACTTCAGATGCCAACGCTGCTGAAAAGGGGAAACAACTCGGAGCAGATATCAGCCGCCCGCGCTGAAATCGTGCCCATGAAGTCAAACTCGACCGCTTGTCCGCATTCATCCTTCCAGACGCCATCCACAAGAGTCAACTCGACTGCATCTGTGCTTCCAGACGGCATCACGCGCATTCTCTCGGAACCAAGCGCCAGCACGAGAGCATCTGCGCCATTCCCTCTGACGCAAACCATTCTGAGGATCATTACTACCTCCATGCGGGTGATTCTCTCCTCTCATCTGGATGGATACAAGGCTGTTGTTTGACATCATTAAGAGGCGTAGTAACCATCCCGCAAAACGCTTTGACGATGATTCGGAAAAACCCGACCAGCAGGCCAACGCGAGGATGTGTTGCAAATAGCGAATTGATCTGCCCCCCTTCTCCGACCACACCGTGAAAATCACCCTCGCGCCGGCGGCTCGCGAACCACCGGGCGGAGGCACGTGGAAGTCCGCGCAACTTGCTACGGAGTCGTTATCACTCTTTAACACCCCTGCAACTATTGGCAGGTAAACTCCCAACGAAGGAGGAGCACAATTGATCAATACGAGAAATGTAGCTGTGATAGCCCTGTCGCTTGCGGCGGTGATCGCACCGCGAATGTACGGGGGAGAAGACGGTCTTAAGGGAGACAACAATGACCACGAGAACAATCGACTCGGCGGTAAACACGTCCTGCTAATCAGCATTGATGGCATGCACGCGCTCGATTACGAGAACTGCGTCAACAACAATACCTGCCCTGCAATGGCGTCACTGGGCAAACATGGAGTGACTTATACGCGCACTTCCACATCCAAGCCTTCTGATTCCTTCCCGGGCTTGATGGCGCTTGTGACGGGCGGTTCGCCCAAGTCCGTGGGAGCGTTTTACGACGTCGCGTACGACCGCATCCTGGCGCCCCCTGCCAAAGAGACCGGCAATGGAAACCCCCCCGGAGCGTGCATGGAGGGACGCAATAATGGCGCCACCACGGAATACGAAGAAGGCAACGAGATCGATCAGAGCAAGCTCAATGGCGGCTTCGCCGGCTACAGCTCAATCGATGGCGGAATTAAATCCATCGATCCCGCCAAGCTGAATCGCGATCCTTTCAACCACTGCAATCCGGTGTATTCGTGGAACTTCATCCGGACGAACTCGATTTACGGCGTGATTCACGCTGCCGGCGGCTATACCGCGTGGTCCGATAAGCATGCCGCCTACGCGGCGGTTAATGGCCACACCAACACCACATTGCCGTTCAACGTGGACGATTACTACTCGCCGGAAGTCAACTCTAATGTCATCCCCTTGCCGGGTATGATGACCGTGTTCGGCGACGATTGCTCAATCGTCGACCCTGCAAGCGATTGGACTAGAAGCTTCAAGGAGATCCGATGCTACGACCAGCTCAAGGTCAATGCGGTGCTGAACTGGATCAAAGGCAAGACGCACCTGGGCGGAAGCAACGCACCGGTGCCGGTCATCTTTGGTATGAATTTTCAGGCGGTAAGTGTTGGTCAGAAGTTGATTGAGCACGGAGTGAAGGGCGGTTACAAGAATGCGACCGGCGATCCAACGCCCGACATGCTGAATGAGATCGAATTCGTGGATGACGCCATCGGCCAGATGGTGACGGCACTTAAGAACCAGGATGTTTTTGAGAACACTACCATCATTATCACGGCCAAGCATGGCCAATCCCCGGTCGACACAAACCGGTTCCAGGAGCTCGGCAGCGGGATCACCACCACGCCCAGTACCCTACTCTTCAATTCTGGCCTCCTCGCCCAAACAGCGTGCGAGTTCACTGGTGGCACACCACCCTGCCCGGCCGGCGTGGGCGGCGGCCTGGGTGCGACTGAAGACGACATCTCCCTGAATTGGCTGAAGGATTCCAACAATACGGTAGCCGCGGTTAATCTGCTGGAAGCCAACGCAGCGGCGGCTGGAATTGGCCAGGTCTTCTATGGCGCTTCGATCACCACAAGCTATAATTCGCCGCTGACTGATTCGCGCACGCCGGATATTATCGTCGCGCCGAACGTGGGCGTCGTCTATACGGGGAGTTCCGCAAAGCAGGCCGAGCACGGTGGCTTCGCCATCGACGATACCAACGTGATGCTTCTGGTATCCAACCCGAGCATCGAAGCCAAAACGGATTACCAATTTGTGGAAACCACGCAGGTGGCTCCCACGATCCTGCAGATCCTGGGACTCGATCCGAAGGCGCTCGACGCAGTCAAGATGGAGGGTACGGCGGTTCTGCCCGGCTTGTTCTAAGTCTGCCGTTTGGGGCAGGGCGCATGCCCTGCCCGAGACCGGCGAGGCGTTTTGACGGGTATATAAAGACCCTGTCCGGCCAAATACGGCTCTCAGGCCTGGGCGCAGTTGTTCATGCTAGCCCACAGTTTTCTAACATTGGAAACGCTGCGAAACAGATAAACTTCTGGGTGGACCCTGCCGAGGACGCGTAAAATTGGGCGGCTGCTCTGTATTTTGACCGGCTCGTGCTAATACTGCGGAGAGCCGGCCCGCGCTCCCTAAATACTTAACGGACTAATGCTAGACTGTTGCCTGACTGGGGCTGTCCATGCCGGCCCACAAGTCCATGGTGCCGAGTTCGTCGCGCCCGACCGCTCTCAGACAGAGGAAGAGCTGCGTTCGGTAGGCCGTGCACCCCGCATAAACC
>CAZKQQ010000374.1:2963-3170 GCA_964554945.1 uncultured Solibacteraceae bacterium
GCGCCCCGGGTGGCTCTCCTGCCAAATATCTCAACCTCTCCCCGAAATTCGGCTTCCGTGAAGCTGCCCAGCACATTAACATAGTCAATCGAATGGCTGCGGATCGTCTCCAGCGCGGCGTCGATACTGACGAGAATCGGTCGCAGTAAGGTCATGATCGACCTGCCTTTTTTACAGATGAGTATCAATTGAGGATATCTATTCATC
>CAZKQQ010000375.1:0-3132 GCA_964554945.1 uncultured Solibacteraceae bacterium
CGCCATCGCCGACTCGCCGGTCGGCCTGGCGGCCTATTTCCTGGATCACGACGCGCGCAGTTACGAGATGATCGCACGCGTGTTTGCGGGAGGGACGGAAGGCCTTACGCGTGATGACGTGCTCGACAACGTCACGCTCGCCTGGCTGACGAATACCGGAGTCTCCGGCGGCCGTCTGTACTGGGAGAACTGGGGCGCGTCGTTCTTCGCCGTCAAGGGCGTCAAGGTCCCGACGGCCGTGAGCGTTTTCCCCGACGAGTTGTATCCTGCCCCCAAGAGCTGGGCGGAGCGGGCGTATCCCAAGCTCCTCCATTACAACCGGCTCCCCAAGGGCGGGCACTTCGCGGCCTGGGAACAGCCCGAATTCCTTACCCAGGAGATTCGCGCCGGGTTTCAGTCGCTTCGGTAGGGTTCATTGAAAGTAATGGTGCGGCGCGCATCCAGAGGGGCACGCCGCACTTCATTTGAGAGGGGAGAAAACACGCCATGACTAACCAGTCGCAATTCAACATTGACCGCACCTATCCGGGCCTGTGGACCATCACCTTTAGCAACCCGCCGATCAACATTTTTGTACCCGAGACGATCGTCGAATTGGGAGCGATCATGACCGACCTCGAGGCGGACCCGTCCGTGAAGGTCGTCGTGTTTCAGTCGGCAAATCCTGAATTCTTCGTCGCCCATCTCGACGTCGCCAAGGCTGCGCAACGGCCGGAGGCGCTGGGCCTTTGGCGCGAGTTTGTGCTGCGCCTGTCGTCCTCGCCCGCCGTGAGCATCGCGAAAATTCGCGGCCGCAACCGCGGCATCGGAAACGAGTTCGCGCTGGCCTGCGATATGCGCTTCGCCAGCCGGCAAAACGCGCTGTTCGGCCAACCCGAGATCGGCGTCGGACTGGTCCCGGGCGGCGGGGCACTCGAATGGCTCCCGCGGTTGGTCGGCCGCTCGCGGGCACTTGAAATCGTGCTCAGCGGCAACGATTTCGAAGCGGATATCGCCGAGCGCTACGGCTGGGTGAATCGCGCACTGGACGACAAAGACCTCGACTCGTTCGTCGAGACGCTCGCGCGGCGACTGGTTTCGTTCGACCGTGAAACGCTGTCCGCGGCGAAGGGCCAGGTCAGCCGCTTCGGGAGGCCGACGGCTAACGAGCTTCAGTCGAGCAACGACCTGTTCTTCCCACTGCTGGCTCTGCCAGGTGCGCAGGCGCGCCGGGCCAAGGTCCGGGACATCGGTTACGGCGTTCGGAGTGATTTCGAATTGAACTTCGGCCGGTACCTCCCCGGGTTCGGGCGGGCGAACGACGATGAGGCAGATACGAAATCCAACCGAGGAGGAAAAAGCGTCCATGTCCGGTAGAATCTTCTTTCTGGATCTCGGCGTCGGCCGTATCCTGTCCGCAAACACGGACGGTTCCGATTTGAAGACCATCCTCAACGAGGGCCGGAAGTGGCCCGATGGCCTGGCGCTCGATGTCGCTGCCGGGCACATCTACTGGACCAACATGGGTGATCCCGAGAAGAATGATGGCTCGATCATGCGGTCTGACCTCGATGACGCGAACGTGATCACCATCGTTCCGCCTGGCGGTACGTTCACTCCGAAGCAGCTCCAGTTGGAGAAGAGGAGCGGCAAGCTTTACTGGTCGGACCGGGAAGGCATCCGGGTGATGCGGGCAAACCTGGACGGATCGGAAATCGAAACTCTCGTGAATACGAGTTCGGGCATTTCGCGCCCGGGCTCGGATCAGAGGAAATGGTGTGTCGGCATTACAGTGGACGCCGACAGGGGCAAGTTCTATTGGACTCAGAAGGGCGGTGCCAATGCGGGTCTGGGACGAATTCTTCGAGCCAACATTCAAGTTCCGCAAGGTCAGTCTGCCGCGAACCGCAGCGACATCGAACTTCTTTACGACAATCTTCCCGAGCCGATCGATCTGGATTTCGATCCCTTGAATCGGACGCTGTATTGGACCGACCGCGGGGACCCGCCGCGTGGCAACACGGTAAACCGTGCGTCCATGGAGCCGCCGGCCGGGAATCAGGAGCCGGAGGTCGTTTTCACCCACTTGAAGGAAGGCATCGGCCTGGCTTTGGATCTGAAAGGCGGTCGCATGTTCATCACCGACCTCGGCGGCTCGGTTTACAGAGCTAATCTCAATGGATCGAACCGAAGGACTTTGCTGGTTGATCAAGGAAACCTCACCGGCATTGCATACGCGGAGGACGTATATGACGCATCTTACCTATGAGCGAGAGATCACCGGGCTTCTTGTGATCGACCCGTATAACGACTTCATTTCCGAGGGCGGTAAAGTATGGGACCGTCTGAAGAGTGTTGCCGAGGCAAACCAGTGCGTTCCTCATATGCTGGAAGTGCTTGAAACTGCGCGCAAAGCGAGCGTGCGCATTTTCTATGCGCTGCACCGGCGATATCGCCCTGGAGACTACGAATCCTGGAAGTACATCGCACCCATTCAGAAGGCAGCGTGGTCGCGAAAGACGTTCGAGTACGGTTCATGGGGCGGTGAAATCCGCGCCGGCTTCGAGCCCCACTCGGGCGATGTCGTGGCCGCGGAGCATTGGTGTTCGAGCGGTTTCGCCAACACGGATCTGGATTTGCAGCTCAAGAAACACGGCATACACAAACTCATCGTTATCGGACTGATCGCGCATACCTGTGTGGAGGCCACGGTTCGCTATGCCGCCGAGCTCGGCTATGAGGTCACCGTTGTGAAAGACGCGACCGCTAGTTATTCAGATAAAGAGATGCACGCGGCACTGGAGGTCAATATCCCCAATTACGCCTCTGCCATTGTGAGCACCGATGAAATCGTCGACATGCTCTCCTCTCTTGGCCCGGTAGAGGTCGCCGCCCGGCCCACAACCGCGTTGTGAATGCGCTGTGAAGTCGCCGGTTTATGGCGGTGTTTGGGATCGAATCGCGGAGAGCGCCGGCTATCGCGCGAGGAGCTTCGCGCCGATCACGAGCCGAAAAAACTTTCCCATCCCTCCCAGAACCAGCGGTTTACAGCCAAACCGGCGCTCCATACAACCGAGTGCGCCACACCATGCGCGCAATAATGAGGTGTGAGACAAGCTCACTGCCAAACCGAAAACCATCTGGCCGCAGCCG
>CAZKQQ010000376.1:0-3075 GCA_964554945.1 uncultured Solibacteraceae bacterium
ACTTTGTCGGTGCGCCACCCTTTTTCGCCATATTGCGCTACTCCTCGAAATTTTGTGAGCGTAAAACGCGGTTTCTATGTTGCCGCGAAGAGAGAATCGGCGCGGAAAATAGCATATGCGTAGGCGATCGCAAGGCTTTTTTCGCGCGCAGTAGTGCTGAAATGCCTTTTTTTTAAGCACTTCCCGCCTGTCGGGTGCGAGTGCGCGCCTCAGCGCGGCCGTTAGCATGCATGTTTCACGCGTGCAAAACGTCATTTTTCGCACTGTCGGTTCGCGCCTGATGTCCCATCGACATAGCGACGTGAGCGCCAAGTGGTGCGCAAAAGGCTGAAAATCCAGCCAAAAACCGTCATCCGGCGATTGGCGGGCGCGTGCAGAGAACACGAGCTCGCTAACTGGGGAGCCAAGCGTTAGGACCGGGTTGGCGAGCGTTCCAGCATGCGGGCTCAGTCGGTTTCGCCAGCGAGGCGCGTGATGAGCTCGGACGCACGCAGGGCAACACCCAGCACCATAACGTCTTTGTCTCGACTCTTCATGCCCCTTGTCAGGGCAATCGAGCTGCGTGGCACGCCCATTGCGTCCGCCAGAATGCGTAGGAGACGGTCGTTTGCGGCCCCATCGACGGGGGGAGTTGAAACTCTTACACGCAGCCGTCCGTCGCGAACCCCCTCGATGCCTTCCTTTGTCGCGCGAGGCTGTATGCGCAGTCGCAGCAACAGGTCCGCACCGCGGACGGCATACCAAACAGGTGGATTGGAGGTCAATGAAGGAGGATCAGAATCGCCTGAATGGCGATGCAGGCCCAGAGCGGCGATAAATCGAGCCCCGCGACCGAGGGGATCAAGCGCCGGATCGGTCGCAACACCGGCTCGCAAACGGTCGCGAGCACTGATTGCATCGGGGAGTATCCACCCGGAGCGATGAGGCCCAGCAGCGCATAAAGAACGATCGCGTAGAAATAGGTCCACAACAACGTGGTCGCGATCTCCAGCGCGATCCTCTGGATCCAGTAGAAAGGCGGGGCGAAGGTGATTCCGCGCAGCGCAGAGACTACCCACACGTCGATGATGGCCACGATCAGCACCGCCACGACGGAGGCCGTGTCAACCTTGCCGATGGGCGGCAGGATGCGACGGAGCGGCAGGATCAATGGATTCGTCAGCCGTACGATCGCCTGACAGAGCGGATTGCGGAAGTCCGCGCGCGTCCACTGCAGCAGCAGCCGGGCCAGCACGACAAACAGAGCCAGGGACAGCAGTGTGTCGACAATGTAGATGACTGCATTCATGAAGTTTCGCTCGAGACGCGTCGTAAGCGGCAATCCGCCCCGCTATGATAATGCGGACGCGAGGCTATCTTGGGAGCGAAACGCGCAAAAAAGTGCGCGAGCTTTCAGGAACCGAACTGAGCGGCAAGCTCGCGACTACGACGAGTCGCCGCATCGAGGGCCCGCAGAACGATGCCGCGCAAATCAGCGGCGTCCATTGTGCGCAGCGCGGCTTCCGTGGTCCCACCTTTCGATGTCACTTCCGCCCGCATACGCGCGAGGTCTCCATCGCTCGAATTCGCGAGCGATCCAGCGCCATGGAGCGTTGCCACAGCGAGCCGGCGGGCCGCTTGCGGCTCGAGGCCGAGCTCCGTGGCAGCTTGCGCCATCAGCTCGGCCAGCAGGAAGAAGTAGGCCGGACCGCTGCCCGACAGTGCGGTGACGACGTCAATTGCATCTTCTGTAGGCACCCAAACAACTTCACCAACGGCCAGCATGACCCGTTCGGCGGCGGCACGGTGTGTTGCGCTCACGTGCGGGGGCGCAAAGAGGCCGGTGACACCGGCACCGACGAGCGCCGGCCTATTGGGCATGGCGCGTACGACCGGGATCCCCGGCCCACACCAGGCCTCGAGCGTGGAGGCTCGGATGCCGGCCGCGACCGACAACACGATTGGATGATTGCGCGTCAACAAGGGCTGCAGGGAGCCCAGCACGGCGGCGGCATCCTGCGGCTTCACCGCCAGCACGATGAGCTCGGCGTTCTCAACGGCTGCGACGTTGTCGGCCGTGGCAGCGATTCCAAAGTCGCGGGCCAGGGCCGCGCGCGCGGCCTCGACGCTTTCACCGACAAAAATCTGTTCCGGGCGGGTGCCACGGCGCAAAAGGCCGCCGATCAATGCCCGCCCCATGTTGCCGCCACCGAGGAATGCAAGCTGCATCGTCTTTACTCTTTGTTCAGGTGTTCGGCCGAGCTTCCGCAAGCTATCGGCCGCAACTATCCAGCCCCCCCAAATTTGAGCTTATTCGAACCGTTAGAGCCGCGCCGGCTAAACAGTTTTCACCTTCCGGCGCGAAGGTTCCTCAGCCAAACGTCTGCATCCGGGGTCCAAACAATGCCGTGCCAACGCGCACGATGGTCGCCCCCTCCTGGATGGCTGCCTCGAGGTCCCCGCTCATTCCCATCGACAGGGTATCCAGCCCGAGTCCTGCGACGTTGAGCTCCTCCATTGCGAGTCGCAGCATGCGAAACCAATGGCGTTGGCGCTCCGGATCGTCCTCCTCCGGGGGTAGACACATCAACCCGCGCAACTTCAGCCGTGGCAGCCGTGCGACCGCCATCGCGAGCGCGGGCAGCTCCGCGAGCCCGACGCCTCCCTTGGTTTGTTCGCCCGCGACATTCACCTGCAAACAGATGCTCAACGGGGGTGCGTAGTACGGGCGTTGCTCCGCGAGCCGTTCTGCGATTTTCAAACGATCGACGGCGTGGGCCCATGCGAAAGTCTCCGCCACCGGCCGTGTCTTGTTGGACTGCAGACGGCCGATGAAATGCCACGTCAGCGCCCGGGTCGTTTCCGCCCCGCCGATCTTCGCTGGCTTCAGAGCAGCGATCTTTTCCAAGGCTTCCTGCAGGTAACTCTCGCCAAAGTGCTCTACGCCCGCGGCAGCGGCGGCCTGGATGGCGGACGCGGGTTGGCCCTTGGTTACCCCGAGGAGTGTGATGGAGTCGACACTCCGACCGGCCGCCCGGGCTGCCGAATCGATGCGCTTACGCACTTGGTCTAAGCGTTCCGGCAAATTCTGCGGAC
>CAZKQQ010000377.1:0-3027 GCA_964554945.1 uncultured Solibacteraceae bacterium
CCATGGGTTGGACCCGCGAGCAGGCCATCGACTATTTCAAAACACACGCCCCCAGCGAGTCCCTCGCCGAAGTCGACCGGTATATTGCCTGGCCCGGCCAGGCGCTCTCCTACAAGATGGGCCAGCTCAAATTCCGGCAATTGCGCACGCAAGCGGAGCAGAAGCTGGGATCGCGGTTCGATATCCGCGAATTTCATGATGTGGTGCTGCGGGACGGAGTGTTACCTCTCGACTTACTCCAACAGCAAGTAGAGGAATGGCTGCAGGCGGCCCGGTAGAGCCTCTCGGTATACTGATTTAGTGCACATACGGGGAGCCGGAGGTGTGAAAAGGCCGTGCTTCGCAGGCTTAATCATGGGAGCCGCCGTCCTGCTGCTCTGCGCCCCGGCCTCGGCGGAGACCACCAATTACCGCGCCCGCCGGGCCCAGCTCGTGGAAGCGGCGCCGGATGGCCTGGTCGTCCTGCTCGGAGAGCCCGACCGCGAAACTGATGAGGTCCGCAATGGCTTCTACCAGGACCCGAACTTCTATTACCTGACGGGTTGGAAACAACCGGGCGCGATTCTGCTGCTCGAACCAAGCCGCGAGATTCTCTTTCTGCCAAAGCACAATCCTGACCGCGAAAAGTGGACCGGGCCGCGAGCCGCTTTCGACGATTCTGACATTGCATCCCTGACCGGATTCGAGGCCGTGCTTCCCACCGAGCGATTCGAAACGGAGCTGCGCGCTTCGATGGAACGGCATTCGAAGATCTACGCTGTTGGCGAAGCCGCCACCGGGCGGCTGCATGCCCTGGCGCCCATGCGGGATGTAGTGGACGCGCAACCCGCGTTGGCGCGCATGCGTATGATCAAGTCGCCCGAAGAAGTGGAACTGCTGCAGCGCGCCGCGGATGTGACTGCCGCGGCGCATGAGGCGGCATGGAAGAGAGCCGCGCCGGGCATCTACGAATACCAGGTGGCCGCGGCCTTCGCTTCTCTTTATCTCGATCGCGGCTGCGAGCGTGCCGCGTATCCCCCGATTGTGGGATCAGGTCCAAATTCCGTTTATCTGCACTACCAGAGAAATCAGCGCCGTATGGATGGCGGCGATCTGCTCCTCATTGACGCCGGGGCCGAGTGCGCCGGCTATGCGGCGGACGTCACCCGCACGGTTCCAGTCGGCGGAAAGTTCACGAAACGGCAGCGCGAGATCTATGAAATCGTGCTCGGCGCGCAAAATGCCGTGATCGCTGCAGTGAAGCCCGGACAGGCGATCGGCAAACGCGAGCCCAACAGCCTCTACCAGGTCGCTTACGATTACATCAACTCCCACGGCAAGGATCTCCACGGCGATTCCCTCGGGAAATATTTCACGCATGGCATCAGCCACCACATTGGGCTCGAAGTTCACGATGCAAGCGATACGGCCCTGCCGCTAGCTGAGGGAATGGTAATCAGCGTGGAGCCCGGTATCTATATTCCGGAAGAACACATTGGGATCCGCATCGAAGACATGGTGCTGGTCACCAGGGATGGCGCGCGCGTGCTGACTTCGATGCTGCCGCGCGAAGCCGCGGAGATTGAGAAGGCCCTCGCCCGATGAGACTGCGTTATATCGCATTATTAGCGGGTGTGTTCGCCGTCGCGTGGTGGGCCAGCGTGGATTTCGGCGCCCAAGTCGACAACTACTCCTACGACGAGATGTTCCGGCGATATCAGCCGCGGCCGTGGACCCCGGGATCGGTCGTGCTCGCGATCGATGAAGAGACGCTGGAGGCCACCCCGGGCGGGATGACGCATATCCGGGGCTCGCTGGCGAAAGCTCTGGCAGTGGTGGATGCGGCGCGGCCTAAAGCCGTGGTGGTGGACTTGATCCTTACGGACCAGCGCGAAGCGGCCGAGGACCGGGAGTTGGCGAGTGTGTTTCGGATGACTCCCAACCTGGTGCTTTCTTCCATGATGCTGAAAGACCGCTGGGAACGGGTCAGCCCGGAGTTCGCGCACTCGGCCGCCGCCATCGGCCACGTTGCGGCGCAGCCGGATGAAAACGATTCGGTGACGCGGGTGCTTCCGCTCGACAAGCACATCGGGCACGAACAGCGTTGGGCGATCGCGCTCGAGGCGTTCCGCTTGACCCACGGCGGTTTGATTGTCGAATCGCCCGAAGATTTACGGGTGGGATCCACAGTCATTCCTTTCAAACGCACGCCGGATAATGGCAGGCTCATGCGGATTCGATACGCTCCTTCCGGGATTCCCACGGTCACTGTGAAAACGGTACTGGAAAAGGGCAGCAAACCCTCTGATTTCGCCGGCAAAGTAGTATTCGTTGGCGTCACCGCCCAGAGCGAGATCCGCGATCGGCTGTTCACCCCGTACGCCAACTCATATATCAGCAGCGGAATCGAGATTCACGCCAATGCCTTTGAAACCATGGAACAAGGCTTGTTTCTCACCGACGCGCCGGAAAGCTGGGAATTGCTCCTCGGTGTGGCGTTGGCCGCGGCAGCCGGCTTTGCGTTTGCCTGGCTGCCCGGATGGAAGGCCTACGCGGCAGGCGTGGCCGTTCTCCTGATCGCCTGGTTCACACCTTATGTCTTCTTCACGCACCGGATCGTCTTCTCGTGGGCGACCAGCGCCGGCCCGGTAACCGCATGCGCCATTGCGGCGGCCGCATGGCAGCACCTGGTCGTGCGGCGCAAACTGGTCCGGTCCGAAACCGACCGGATGCGCTACCAGCAGGCGATGCATTTTGTCACGCACGAAATGCGCACGCCGCTGTCGGCTATCCAAGGCTCCAGCGAGCTCATCTCCCGATATGCGCTGAACGACGAAAAGAGAAAACAAATCGCCGGCCTGATCAACTCGGAATCCAAGCGCTTGGCGCGCATGATCGAAGTGTTTCTCAATGTAGAACGTCTCTCCGCCGGCCAAATGGAGCTGAAGCGCGAAGACATCCTCATCAAACAACTGGTGGAGACCTGTCTGCAGCGCGCGCGGCCGCTCGCTGATCCAGCAGGCGACGTGCCTGGCACGCGAGTATAAG
>CAZKQQ010000378.1:0-2955 GCA_964554945.1 uncultured Solibacteraceae bacterium
CCGCGATGCGATACCAATTCGGCGGCCACCAGGAGATGCCGGCCGCGAAGGTAGGAGATCGGACATGAACCACAACTATTCGCAAAGCGGGCGGGATGCCGATCCGTGTGTGATGGTGATCTTCGGCGCAAGCGGTGACCTCACGAAGCGAAAGCTCATGCCGGCGCTGTACAACCTGGCGGCACTCGGTCTTCTGCCGAAGGAGTTTGCCATCGTCGGGTATGCGAACGCCGCTCACACCGACGACACGTTCCGCGATCAACTCACAAAAGACATGAATGAATTCGCTTCCGCGCGACCTGATCCTCACATTTGGGATTGGTTCTCGACACGGATTCATTACGTCCAAGGGGAGTTCACAGATCCCGCTGGATTCGAGCGCCTTTCCGCGAAGCTCGGGGAAGTTGAGAAAGATCACGCGACTCAAGGTAACCGCGTCTTTTACCTTGCGGTAGCCCCTCGATTTTTCTCCGAAGTAGTGAAGCGTCTGGGCAACGCCGGGTTAACGAACGAAACGGAGGGAAATTATGTTCGAGTTGTCGTCGAAAAACCATTTGGCCGTGATCTTGAGTCGGCACGAAATCTCAATCGCGAGCTAAAGGACATTCTGGAAGAAAAGCAGATTTATCGAATCGACCATTACCTCGGCAAAGAGACCGTACAAAATCTGCTCGTGTTCCGTTTCAGCAACAGCATCGCCGAGCCGCTCTGGAACCGCAATCTGATCGATCACGTGCAGATCACGGCGGCAGAAACGGTCGGCGTGGAACATCGTGGCGCGTACTACGAAACAGCGGGGGCGCTTCGCGACATGGTCCCCAATCATCTGTTCCAGTTGTTGTCCCTCGTCGCGATGGAGCCGCCGATTTCATTCGAGGCTGATGCTGTTCGTGATAAGCAGGTCGAGGTCTTGCGCGCAATCCAGACTCCCACCCCCGAGGAGGTTCTGACCCGGATGGTTCGCGGCCAATACGGCCCTTCCCAGAACGGAGCTCAACTCCCGGGATACCGCCAGGAACCTGATGTGGCAGCCGGCTCGAATGTCGAAACGTTCGTCGCACTGAAGTTTCGGATCGATAATTGGCGTTGGGCAGATGTGCCATTCTATCTGCGGACCGGCAAGCGCATGCCGGACCACGTAACGGAGATCGCCATTCACTTTCGCCGCACGCCATTCGTGCTGTTCCGTAACACGCCGGTCAAGGACCTGGAGCCTAACAAACTACTCATCCACATCCAGCCGCAGGAGGGAATTTCGCTCCAAATGGGCGCTAAGGTGCCCGGGCCGGTAATGAGTATCGGCCAGGTGAATATGGATTTCGACTACACGCGATACTTTCATGGAGCGCCGGCCACTGGATACGAACGCCTGCTGCACGACTGCATGCTGGGCGATCAGACTCTTTTCCAGCGCGCCGATATGGTCGAAGGGGCTTGGAACGTTATCCAGCCGATCCTCGATGTGTGGCAGGCGCTTCCTCCAGGTTTTCCCAATTACCCGGCGGGAACGTGGGGGCCCAGTGCGGCCGACGCGTTGATCGAGCGTGACGGTCGCGCATGGAGACAGGTCGCTGAACCCAGTGTCCTGGCGGCGTAGCCGATTATGCGAGAAGTCTAGGATCGCGTCGTCATGGCTATTGAGAAAAAAGGCCAAGGGTCGGATCGCGCCGGAGAGACTCGGATTCGCGCGAGACGATTCATCGATGGTGCCGCCTCGACGTTTACGGGACGGCAAGGGCGGCGTTCAACGAACTGCACGGGCGGGCGCTGCTGCTTCGAGCCGCCTACGCCAACGCCCGCGCAATCCGGAGGTCCTCCCCAAAAAAAAGCGAGTAGCATCGCCGTCTACATGGTAAATCGCGCCCTACGGGCGTTGCCAAACACCGTGGCAATCGGAGTGTCTTCCGGGCCTCCGGAAAGGGCAAGGTCTCAGGTCGCTGGTGATGGGGCAGGAAATTGGCGGTTCGGGCGGTGAGCGCGAGACCGTCTCATCATGCTGGATCGGCGATCTCCGTCCCACGTGCAAGCGTGCGAGCCAAATCCGTGTACATGTTTTGTACAAACGGCCTGAGATTCCTGCGAACAAAGCGATCCCTGCGTTTGCGGTTTCAGTAACTTATAGAAAGCACTAGAAGGGAAAAAATCCGGGTTCGAATCGATGCCTGAGCGGCCTTGACCGCCTGTGTGTCGACCACGAGGTCTATCGAGGATTCCTTGGGGTCGCGCTTGTCTGCGCGAGATTCGCGAGACCGACTCCGTAGCCACCCACCCAACTGCCCACCCATTTTTCTTTTATCGTCGCTTGTCCGACCGGTGACTCACCTCCGTACCTGGAGGTTTTTTGTGAGCAGATGTACTACGGGGCGATATTTGGACGGCGCCCGTGACGGCGTGCCTCCTGGCCTAAACTTCACCCCCTAGGGAATTCCCCGCGTTCCGTCCGCGCCGGGCAGCGGTTTTCGCCACTGGCACTTGCGAGCAGGACAGAAATCGAAGCTTTCCCGCTTACGCGGCCCACCGAAGACAGGCGACACTGGCGGATGCACGCAAAACAGATAGCTCCAAGAACATTTTTCAGGTTGAGCCGCCCATCCACAGGAACTAGCCTCTTGTTGAGTTAATTGCGCTTACGAACGGGTCTTCTGTTGGCAGCGACTTCCTGTTGAACGGACTTCCTCGGTGGATCAACGTCTCCGGTGAGGCGCGGAACGCCAACCTGATCGAGGCGGTCGTGAACATCACTCGCCGGCACCAGATAACGCATCGTCGTTTCCAAGGATTTGTGTCCCATCCAGTGCTGAACCGTTCGCACATCGAAACCGGAACGGAGCATGCGCGTGGCATAGGTCGAGCGGAATGTCTTCAGATCGAACTTCTCCGAGTTCAGCCCTGCGCGCTCTGCCACCGCTTTGCATTTGAGCAACATGTTGTGTTCCCGATTGCCCGTTGGTGAAG
>CAZKQQ010000379.1:0-2944 GCA_964554945.1 uncultured Solibacteraceae bacterium
TCCAACATCGTGCCCTGGCAGATGCTGTGCGAGGAAAAGGGCGCAAAGCTGCGCGTCATCCCGATGAACGACCGCGGCGAGTTGATTTTGGAAGAGTACGAAAAGCTTCTCGGCCCCCGCACGCGCATGGTGGCGGTTGCCCACGTCTCCAATGCGCTGGGCACAATCAATCCGGTGCGCCAGATTATCGAAATGGCGCACCGGGTTGGCTCATTGACGCTGATCGATGGCGCGCAGGCCGCGCCGCACATGCCTGTGGACGTACAGGCGCTGGACTCGGATTTTTACACGTTCTCCGGCCACAAAGTGTTCGGGCCAACCGGCATCGGAATCCTGCATGGCAAAATGAAGCTGCTGAACGCCATGCCGCCGTACCAGGGCGGCGGCGACATGATCCGCACGGTGACCTTCGAGAAAACCACTTACAACGAGGTGCCGTACAAGTTCGAAGCCGGCACGCCGAATATCGCCGGCGGCATCGGGTTGGGCGCGGCGCTCGATTACATGACGCATATCGGCCTGGATAAAATCGCCGCCTACGAGCATGATCTGCTGGCTTATGGTACCGAAGCGCTGTCGGGGATTCCGGGGCTGCGGATGATCGGTACGGCGCGCCAGAAGGCTTCGGTGCTTTCATTCGTCATCGAGGGCATTCACCCGCATGACATCGGGACGGTGCTCGACCGCATGGGAATTGCCGTCCGCACAGGACATCACTGCGCGCAGCCGGTGATGGACTGGTTCCACATTCCCGCGACGACGCGGGCTTCGCTGGCGTTCTACAACACGCGCTCGGAAATCGAGTCGCTAGTGGAGGGCCTCCATAAAGTCAAGGAGGTTTTCAGCTGATGATTGACGATCTTTATCAGGAAACTATTCTCGATCACAGCAAGCGCCCGCGGAATTTTCACGTGATGGCGGACGCCAACCGGCACGCGGAAGGCTTCAACCCGCTCTGCGGCGATAAGCTCCGTTTGTTTTTGAAGGTCGAGAACGACATTGTGCAGGATGCCAGTTTCGAAGGCTCCGGCTGCGCGATCTCGACGGCCTCGGCGTCATTAATGACCGAGAGCCTCAAGGGCAAAACGCGCGAAGAAGCGCTCAAATTGTTGGAGAAATTCCACGATCTGCTTACTACCGATGCCGCCGCGGCCAAGGACCTGGGGAAGCTCGTGGTGTTCTGCGGCGTGCGTGATTATCCCGCGCGCGTGAAATGTGCCACTCTGGCGTGGCACACGCTGAAATCGGCGTTGGACAATACGGGCGAACCGGCGAGCACGGAATGAACTTGAGAGACCAAATCGTGGCGGCATTGAGGACCGTGTACGACCCGGAAATGCCCGTCAATATTTACGAGCTGGGGCTGATTTACGGCGTTTCGGTGGATGCCGAGGGCCGGGCGGAAATCCGCATGACCCTGACTGCTCCCAACTGCCCGGTCGCCGGCACGCTGCCGGGCGATGTAGAGCGCGCGGTGCGCGCCGTACCGGGCGTTACAGACGTGAACCTGGAGCTGACTTTCGATCCACCGTGGACGAAGGACCGAATGTCAGAGGCGGCCAAGTTGGCTCTGGGTCTTGAAGATATCATTCCGATCGCGAGGTTGCGCCGATGAAATTGTCCGCCAACGAAGAATACGGACTGCGCTGCCTGGTACGGCTCGGTTATACCGGAGACGGCGGCAGTCTGACGATTCCCGAGATCAGCCAGGCCGAAGGCGTCTCGCCGGCGTATGCCGCGAAGATCCTGCGAGTCTTGCGGAAGGCCGGCTTTGTGACGGCGGCCCGCGGCAAGGAGGGCGGCTACACGCTGGCGCGCCCCGCCGAGGCGATCGTCATCGGCGAAGTGATCGATGTGCTCGGCGGGCGTCTGTTTGAAAGCAAATTTTGCGACAGCCACGCGGGGCAGGCAGCAATCTGCACGCGTTCGGTGGATTGCTCGGTGCGCTCGTTGTGGCGGGCCGTGCAGGTGGCGGTGGACCAGGTGCTCAGCAAGGCAACCCTGCGGGATCTACTACAAAATGAAGAAGATATGAATTCCTGGGTGCGCACCATTCCAGGACCTAGCGGGCTCCGGCTGGTTCAATAGTATAATAAAAGGTAGATGGTTTTGATCCGCCTGCAAACGCAGGTTGGCATTAACTCGATTTCCTCAAATCCCCAAGTTCAGATTCTGTCCCGTTTTTTATGTTTCGGAGGCATTGAATACCCCCTCAATGAAGACTAGCGTTCGTATCAGTCGAGGCGTCGAAAACCTCTTTGGCACGCGCGATGAAAACATCCGGTTGCTGGAAAGCGGTTTGAGCGTCCACACCCAACTTGTCGATAATAATTTGGAGATCGAAGGCGAAGCGGAAAACGTTTCCCGGGTAGAGAACATCCTGGAAGACTACAACACGTTGATCCGCGAAGGCCACGTCTTCAACAACGGAGATCTGAACGGCTACCTGCGGGTGGTGACGTTCGACCCCGAAGTGTCGCTGCGGGCTTTGGTACAAAGCGGCCGGCAGCGGAACTTCGGCAAGAAGGTGCTGGCGCCGAAGTCGGTGAACCAGCGCCGGTACCTGGAGGCCATTGAACGCAACGATATGGTCTTCGGAGTCGGTCCGGCCGGGACGGGCAAGACCTATCTGGCGGTGGCGATGGGCGTTTCCGCGCTTGTGAACAAGCAGGTCTCGCGCATCATCCTTACGCGGCCGGCCGTCGAAGCCGGCGAGCGTCTCGGGTTTCTGCCGGGCACGCTGCAGGAAAAGGTAGACCCCTACCTGCGCCCGCTATACGACGCGCTCTATGACATGCTCGACACCGACCGGGTGGAGAAATTGCTGGAGCGCAACGTCATCGAGGTGGCCCCCATCGCGTTCATGCGCGGCCGAACGCTGAACGACAGCTTCATTATTCTGGACGAAGCGCAAAACAGTACGCCCGAACAGATGAAGATGATT
>CAZKQQ010000380.1:0-2888 GCA_964554945.1 uncultured Solibacteraceae bacterium
GCTGACGGGCCGTCAAAAATTCAGTTTCAATGTGAATTGCACCTGCCGACCTTTGTTCACGGTGTTGGTGATCTTTCCGAAGGTGGCCACCGCCAGCTGTGTTCCCGGTTTATCAAATTGGGGGGTATTGAAGAAATTGATGAATTCACACCGAAAGTCGACCGAGCGTTCCCCGCCTGAAAAGGGGAAGTTCCGGCCAATCGCGATGTTCCAGTTGGCTGTAGCGTCTTTGCGGAATGTGTTCCAGCCCAGATTGCCGCGGCCCGCTGGTGGAATATTGGTATCGAAATACTTGCAGTGCAGGTATGGCAGTCCGTCCGTGCCCGGCGGTCTGCACGTATCGGCACCCAGCATCGCCGGAGTCGCGTCCGGATTATCGAAGCTCTTTCCCAGCAGGAATGGATCGAGGATATTCGGACGATCCGTGCCGTTGCCGTCCACGTTCCCGTAGCCGGGGGCGTCCGAGCCGGTATGGAAGTGGTACGCCACTCCGGATTGCAGCACCGTGGTTCCCGAGATCTGCCAGTCCTTGAGCGCGGCCCCCGTCCATCCGCTCGACCCACTGAAGAATGGCAGCCGGTAGATGTAGCTGATGCTGAAGACTTGCGGCGTATCGAACAGCGCCAGCCCTTTCTGATCGGAAACCCGATCGCAGGTCTCGCATGTTGACGTGCCGGTCTCGGGCGGAAGCTCGACACCGGAAGCCGTGTTGGTGAAATCTCCGCCTAAGTTGATGTCCTTGCTGAAGGTATAGGCCGCGCGAAACGTCAAACCACGGCTCAACCTCTTCTCGACACTGACTTGAGCGGCGTCGTAGTAGTCGTTGCTGTTGCTCTCCACGACATTGATAGCGCCGTAGCGCTGATCGGGACGCCGCAGATTGAGCGTGGCCTCGGTAGTGGGGATGCCCGGCACGACCACTGGCCGGTTGTAGACTCCCTGCGTCAGTAGATGAAAGGACCGGCTCCCCATATAGGCAATCCGCACCGCGGTTTGCGCCGGCAGCGCCCATTCGAGCGAGAAATCGTACATGTGCGTATACGGAAGAACCAGGTCCGGGCTAATGAGAAACAGATTCTGTTGCGCGCCCGGAATCGGCTTCATGAATGGCGCCGTCTGGGCGAGCGCAAGCGCGTCCGTCAAAAGTGGCGTATTGATCTCCAACACCTGCACCGAAGGCGGGTTGAAGCGCGTGGTTTGATACGTCACCGGAAAAATGGAGCTATAGGAGACGCCGTAGCCGGAGCGAACCGTCAGCCTTCCCCGGCCGGGGTTCCATGCAAACCCGAAGCGCGGCGCCCACCCTTGCTGGAGCGGCATCTTGGGATCGGTGAGGCTGTTGACCTCTGTGGGCGGCGTTTCCATCTCGTAGCGCAACCCCATATTGATGCTAAACACAGGAGAGATCCGGAATTCATCTCCCACGTACCCGGCATGCTCCCAATTCCGGAAGCCGCGATACAGATTCCCGATCGCAATCGTAAACAGGTCCGGCGTCCCAAGCAAGAAATTCTGTACGTCGGTGTGGCCGAAATCCGGCAGAAAGCTCAATGTCCCCCGGCCATTCGTGCTCTGCAGATCATTCACCTGGGGCCGTGTGGTGCTCCAGCCGAATTTCAGCGTGTGGCGTCCCATCGTGCGGGTGAGGCTCGCAAACATGCCGAACCGGTTCTCCACCCGGTACCGCGGGAATTGGATGCCGGGACCGATTTCCCCCAAGTCCGCCAGGGAGCCGCCGCCGCCGGCAAAAGTAATCTCGGGAACGACCTTATAGCCGAGATTCGACAGTAGATCGCTGACCTGCCGGGTGGGCAGTAGGGACGCCCGCACCCGGTCGAAATAGAATCCAAACTGGCCGATGGTTTCGGCGGAGAAGCTGCGCGTGACATCGACATAAGCGGACTGGCTTCTCAAATCGGTTTCGGGATTCTGGCCGATCACCAACTGGAACGGGTCCTCGCTGTATTGATTCGCCGAATAAAGCCCGGCCACCGACGTCTTGGCGTCCGGCCGGACGTCCAGCCGCGCCAACCCGACCGTGGTAAGAATGCTGCGCGGGGCATTGGTGTTGAGCTGCCGGAGACTGACCGTTGGCAGGTTCGGGAGCTGGGCGGGATATGCCGTCAGCAGGTCGGAGATGATCGCCCGGGTCTGCGGATCGGTCGCCAGCGGCGTCCGCTCCGAAGCCAGCGGCGCCTGCAGGTTTCCGTTGACCATTCCGGAATTAAAAACCTGGCCGAAGTCGAGAACCAACGATGCCTTCGACGTAACCGGCCCTCCCGCAGCAAGATCGTAACTGGTGATCCTCGACGGCAGCAGCGGCCCAACGTTAAAAAAATTTCGCGCATTCAGGGCGCTGTTCTGATGCGTCGCGGATGCCGAGCCGTGCCACTGCCGCAATAAGGTGCGCGCCCGCAGCGGCTGGAAGCTCAATAAGGCTGCTCCATATTGCGCGCCGAAGTAATTGTCCTCTGCCCGGAATGCCGGGATGTAAGTGGGGCTGGGGCCACGAAACAGTGTGAGCAAATTCCGCAGGTCGTTCAAATCGATCCGGTAGATGAAAATATTGGGATTCCGCTCCTCCAGCCCAGTCACTTCCGTCGTTGCAGCGCTCGTGAATCGGAAATCGGCTGGGGTAAACCCGCCATCGTTGTCCACAGTCACGTCCTGCCGCAGCACTTGCTGGGCTTCGGCCAGAGAAACGGCCACGGTATAGAGACCCGGCTCCAAATCCAGAGAATACGTGCCGTCATTTCCGGTCACTGTTTTGGCGCGCAGCCCTTGATCCTTGCCGCTGACGGTGATAGTGGCGCCCGGCACCGGCCCTCCTTGCGCGTTCAGTACGCGCCCATGGATCTCCGCCGCGACGGCCACCGACGACACCAAAA
>CAZKQQ010000381.1:0-2843 GCA_964554945.1 uncultured Solibacteraceae bacterium
CGCCGGGGCACGTCGACTTCACGGCGGAAGTGGAGCGCAGCCTGCGCGTGCTGGACGGAGCGGTGGCGGTATTCGACGCCGTGGCCGGGGTGCAGCCGCAATCGGAAACGGTGTGGCGGCAAGCGGACAAATACTCGGTTCCGCGAATTTGTTTCATCAACAAGATGGACCGGGTGGGCGCGGATTTTTACAACTCGGTGGAAACGATTATCTCGCGGCTGAAGTGCAAACCAGTGGCGATCCAGCTTCCGGTGGGCGCGGAAGACCAGTTCAAGGGCGTGGTCGATCTGGTTGAGATGAAGGCCATGATCTGGCGGGATGAGACGCTGGGCTCGCAATACGACGTGGTCGACATTCCAGCAGATCTGGCGGAGAAGGCCAAAGAATACCGCGAAAAGATGATTGAAGCGGTGGCCGAGCACGACGATCATTTATTCGAGAAATTCATCGAGGGGCAGCCGATTTCAAACGAGGAAATCCGGGCGGGAATTCGCAAGGCCACGATCGCATTAAAAATATTTCCGGTGATCTGCGGGACGGCATTC
Source organism: uncultured Solibacteraceae bacterium (assembly GCA_964554945.1). Taxonomy (GTDB): domain Bacteria; phylum Acidobacteriota; class Terriglobia; order Bryobacterales; family Bryobacteraceae; genus PSRJ01. The sequence goes on from CAZKQQ010000381.1 coordinate 546, forward strand.
AAGAACAAAGGCGTGCAGACCATGCTGGACGCGGTGGTGGATTACCTGCCGTCGCCGCTCGATGTGCCGCCGGTGGAAGGCGCGGACGTAAATCATCCGGATAAGGTGCTGACGCGCAAGGCATCGGATAGCGAGCCGTTCTCGGCGCTGGTTTTCAAGATCATGACGGACCCGTACGTCGGGCAACTGGCGTTCTTCCGGGTGTACTCGGGGACGCTGAAGTCCGGCGATTCGGTGTTCAATGTAGCGAAGAGCCGCAAGGAGCGCATCGGACGGCTGCTGCGCATGCACGCCAACAAGCGCGAGGAAATCCAGGAGATTCTGGCGGGCGATATCTGCGCAGCGGTGGGTCTGAAGACGGTTTCGACCGGCGACACGATCTGCGACGCCGATCATCCGATTGTGCTGGAGTCGATCGAATTCCCGACTCCGGTGATTCAGCTGGCGGTGGAGCCAAAGACGAAGGCCGATCAGGAGAAGATGGGGCTTGCGATTCAGAAGCTGGCACAGGAAGACCCCACCTTCCGCGTGAATACGGATCCGGAGACCGGGCAGACGATTCTCTCGGGGATGGGCGAATTACATCTGGAGATCATTGTCGACCGGATGATGCGCGAGTTTGGCGTGGGCGCTAATGTAGGCAAGCCGCAGGTGGCGTACCGCGAGACGATTCGCAAGAACGCCGATGGCGAAGGCCGGCACGTGAAGCAGACCGGCGGCCACGGTCAATACGGCCACGTCAAGATCCACGTAGAACCGCTGCCGTCGGGCGGAGGGTTTGAATTTGTCGATGATATTACCGGCGGCAGGGTGCCGAAGGAGTATATCAAGCCGACCGAGATGGGGATCAAGGAAGCGCTCGAGGGCGGCATCCTGGCGGGCTTCCCGATGTCGGATGTGAAGGTTACTCTGTACGATGGGAGCTACCACGACGTGGATTCCTCGGAAATGGCGTTCAAAGTCGCGGGGTCGCTAGCCATCAAAGAGGCAGTCAAGCGGGCCAAGCCGGTGTTGCTCGAGCCGATTATGGCGGTGGAAGTAGTGGTGCCCGAAGAGTACATGGGCGATGTGATTGGCGACCTGAACTCGCGGCGCGGTCGCATCGAAGGAATGGAACTGCGCGGGACGACGCAGATCATAAAATCTTCGGTGCCGCTGGCGGAGATGTTCGGGTACGCCACGGAATTACGATCGCGGACACAAGGCCGCGGCAGCTTCACGATGCATTTTGGCAGGTACGAGGAAGTCCCCAACGCGATTTCCGAGGAGATCGTCAGCAAAGTCCAGGGCAAGATAACGAGATAAGGAGACAGGTTTTTCTTATGGCAAAGGAAAAATTTGACCGCAGCAAGCCGCACGTGAACATCGGGACGATCGGGCACATCGATCACGGCAAGACGACCCTGACGGCGGCGATCACCAAGGTTCTGGCGAAGCACAATCCGAAGGTGAAGTTCCGGAGCTTCGACTCCATCGACAACGCTCCCGAAGAATAAGCCCGCGGTATCACAATCGCGGTGGCGCACATCGAATACGAAACAGCCAACCGGCATTACGCGCACGTGGATTGTCCCGGCCACGCCGATTACATCAAGAACATGATTACCGGCGCGGCACAGATGGATGGCGCGATCCTGGTGGTGGCGGCGACGGACGGGCCCATGCCGCAAACGCGCGAGCACGTGCTGTTGGCGCGGCAGGTGGGTGTACCGTACATCGTGGTCTGCATGAACAAAGTGGACATGGTGGACGATCCGGAACTGCTCGACCTGGTTGAGCTTGAAGTGCGCGAACTGCTGAAGAGCTACCAGTTCCCCGGCGACGACCTGCCGGTGGTGCGGGTCTCGGCTTTGGGCGCGCTAAACGGCGAAGAGAAGTGGGAGAAGACCGTTGACAAGCTGATGGAAGAGGTGGATCGGTATATCCCGATTCCGCAGCGCGTGACCGATAAACCATTCCTGATGCCAATCGAAGATATTTTCTCGATCCAGGGGCGCGGCACGGTGGTGACGGGCAGGATTGAGCGCGGCATCTGCAAGGTCGGCGAGGAAATGGAGATCGTCGGGTTCCGCGATACGCGTAAGACGGTGGTCACCGGCGTCGAAATGTTCAAGAAGCTGCTAGATGAAGGGCGCGCCGGAGACAACGTGGGACTGCTGCTGCGCGGCGTGGAAAAGGACGAAGTGGAGCGCGGGCAGGTAATCGCGAAGCCGGGCTCGATTACGCCGCACACGGTGTTTAAGGGCGAAGTCTACGTCTTAAGCAAGGAAGAGGGCGGACGGCACACGCCGTTCTTCA
>CAZKQQ010000382.1:0-2801 GCA_964554945.1 uncultured Solibacteraceae bacterium
CGAAGATCTTTTTGACGGGCCCGCGAAGCTGGCACACCGTGAATTCCACGTTTCGTTGTTGCGCCGCGCGAGCGGTCTGCAACACAGCCCGCAAACCCGCGCTCGAGATGTATTCCACGCCGCCAAAATCGGCGGCGACTTTGGGGTGGTGGCTCACCGCGTCTTGCAGCCCGCGCTCCATTTGGTCGGCAGCTTCGGCGTCGGCTCGCCCCCGGATCTTCACAACGCACCAGCCGGCTTGGCTCTGATGCGTCAGTTCGATCATAGAGGCCTCCGCATCGTGATCTGGTTCCATTCGCCCATCCGCCGGTATTGCAGATCACGCATCGTCCGCCGCACCAGGTGAAGCCCCATTCCGCCGGCCCGCCGCTCCTCCAGAGGTGCTGTCAAATCGGGTGCCGGAGCGCTGGCCGGATCGAACTCCCGGCCGCAGTCGGCAAACTCGGCGTCCACGGAATCATCCAGCCGCGCCAGCCGGACCCGCACGGCATCTTTCATCCCTTCGCATCCTCCATGCCGCACGGCGTTTGTGAATAGCTCTTCCATCGCGAGATTCAGGTCGAACTCCACTTCGCTGCCGAGCGCATTTTCCTCGCAAAACCATGCCACTTCCTCGGCCAGACGTCCGAGTTCGTGCAGGTTGCCGTCGAGTGTGAATTCCAAGGCGCTCAGAACCGCCGATTGTTGCACAGCGAGGCTCCCTCTTTCAACGCAGCCTCGGCCGGCCGGAACGGCCCTCCTATCGGTCCCGATCCTGCTGGGAACGGGACTTCACACCGACCATATAGCCATTGACATCGACAACTGCGATACACTTCTCATCATGCGAAAGCACCTCACACACCCCTTCTGGTTAGCTGCCAGCTTGCTTTTCGTCTCTGGTTCGCTGTGGGGGCATCACGGTCAGAGTAATTCCTTTGACACTGCCCATATGTGGTCAACCTGGGCCACGGTTGAAGATTTCAGTTATATCAATCCGCATCCTGCGTTAAAGTTCACGCGGACGGACAAGGACGGCAAGGTCGAGCATTGGGCCGCCGAGGTGTCGAATAATCCGTCCCGGCTCGCACGCCTGGGCTGGACCAAGTCACGGAGCATGGAAGCATTGAAACCCGGAACCCGGGTGAAGCTCTATCTCGCCACCGCGCTGGCTGGCGGCTTCTTGGCCTACGTGGGGCTGATTGAGAGCGAAAAGGGCGAACTCATCTGCAGCGAGAGAGAGGAACCCATTTCTGCCGTCGATATGGATGGCGTTCCCGGCGGCTATCAACCCAAGCCCCGCCAGGAAAAAACGGAATGAAGACATGACAAACAACGTTTTCGCACATTTCTTTTGGCCCGCCGTCCGAGCGGTCGCTCTCATAACAATCCCCGCGTTTTTGCTGGCGCAAAGCCCGGTGGCGCAGAATAGGGCGAGAGCGGCGAGCAAGGTGTTCGGTGATGACGTAAATAAGACTTACGAAATATCGGATAAAGACACTCGCCCGTACGACAAGCACGACTTCAACGGGTTATGGGCTCGCAATCCTGCGGCTCAATTCCACCAACCCCCCTGCCCCGAATGCCGTGACAATTCTCGACCGTCCTACGGCTATTTCGGCGATGTTCCGCCAATGACATCGGAAGGACAAAAGAGGTTCGAGGCCAACCGGCCCACCAAGGGCTATGTTCTGGGCAGCAAAGAAGCTGCAGAACATATGGATCTCCACGTCGCTTATCGCCGGGCTGTTCAGTCGTCATTGTCCAACGATCCCGAGGAGCGTTGCGAGCCGCTGGGATTGACGCGGCTGGTGACGTTTTCCGGGGGGAACCCGCCCATGCAAATCGTCCAGACGAACGAGATCATCATACAAAGGTTCGAATGGTTTTGGGACAACCGCGAAATCTGGACAGACGGAAGAGCCCTTCCTAAAGTGGAGGACTACCTGCCGCGCTTTAACGGGTACTCGGCGGGCAAGTGGGAAGGCGATACGCTGGTCGTGACCACCGTGGGTTTTGACCCCCGCGCCTGGGTGGACGCGTACGGCTTTCCGATCAGCGAGAAGGCGGTGCTCGAGGAGCGCTACTCGCGCCCCACTCGAAATCGGCTGCGGCTGGACATGACGCTCACCGATCCATTGACCTACACCCGGCCCTGGCACTCCAGCACCAAGGTGTGGGGTCTGATCCCGAAAGAAGCCGCGTCGGTCGCCGGCTGGTCGGGAATTGTGGAAGACCGCTGCGTTCCCGCCGACAACAATTACTTCCGTTCGTTTGAACCCGAAGCACCCGGCGCAAAGAAAGACAAATAGCGCGCCGCCCCGCGAACGTCACGCGGTGGCGCCATCGGGAGATGGCCATCCGGATCTGTGCGCGTTGGCCACGATCTTGGGCCGTCAACCTTGGTTCAGCCAATCGCAGGACAAGCTGGCGTAGAATAAACTGGTTGCTGTTGTCAGCCTTCAGCTACGGTTGGGATACCTCCGGACGGGCGCGTGATCCAGATCTCCGCCGGTAACCCGAACGACTAAACACACTAGGGGGATCATCATGGCTGTTCTACGAAAGATCTTTGGGACAAGTATCGCGGTCGCACTCGCCTTGACCCTCAGCGAGTCGCCATCGGCCTTTGCACAACCAGGAGGCGCTGCCTCTGCGGCGCCGGCTCAGAATGGCCAGGGTGCGGGCGACGGTGGGGGACAAGCTGCCCGCCGCGGAGGTCGACGCGGCGCGCCGCTGTACACCCCTGCACCCGGTGCGAAGGACCTGAAAGCAGTCCTTTTCAACTGGGCCTGGTATATGGGCATGCTCCGAAGCAGCGA
>CAZKQQ010000383.1:0-2793 GCA_964554945.1 uncultured Solibacteraceae bacterium
GGTCACGCTGATTGCGGCACGCGCCCGCTTAATGGACGGGTTGATTGTGCGCGGATCGATGGCGGTGCTGATAGCCACCGAGGCGCGTTTGGCCGGGCTCGTGAGGCCGTATGCCGGTCGCGTAGACCTCGCGGCGGTTAATGGCATGGATCACGTAGTGGTTTCGGGGGAGAACGAGGCGATCGGCCAGATCCTCAACCAGGCCGCCCGCGAGAATATCCACACGCAGCGGCTGTCGGTGTCTCACGCCCTTCACTCACCATTGATGGACCCGATTCTTAATGAATTCGAGAGAGCGGCCGGCGCTCTTCGCTTTGCCACGCCATCGACCCCCATGGTTTCAAGCGTTACGGGCGGCTTTGTTCAACCGGGCGAAGTGGAACAGCCGGCTTACTGGCGCCGGCACGTCCGGGAAACGGTGCAGTTCTTCGCCGGCATGCAGACGCTCCATCGTAGTGGGCACTCTCTGTTTCTCGAAATCGGGCCAAGCCCCACGCTGCTCGGTATGGGCCGCCGATGTCTCCCGGAGGGGAACCAGGTTTGGTTGCCCTCCCTCCGTAAGACACGGGATGACTGGGAACAGATGATAGAAACTGCTGCGGCGTTGTACGTTCGCGGCGTGCCATTCGATTGGGACGCTTTCGATCGCGGCTGCGCGCGCCGCAAGGTCAGTCTTCCGACTTATCCGTTCCAGCGCACGCGTCATTGGATCGCGAAAAATCGGCCCGCAGCAACACAAGTAGAAGCCGGACCAGTTCATCCGCTGCTTGGAAGGCGACTACACTCCCCCTTGCGCGAGGTGCAATACCAAGCGGTGTTGCGCTGCGATCGTCCAGCCCTGCTCCAGGCCCATAAGGTGCACGGCAGAATCGTGTTTCCCGGCGCGGGCTATCTCGAGGCGGCACTATCCGCAGCTGTTGAAGAATTTGGAGTGTGCGCGATCGCTATCGAGAACATGACGTTCCACGAGATGCTGGTCGTCGCGGAAGCGGCGTCGGTGCCGCTACAGCTCATTTTGGAGCCTCGCGCCGGCGACACTGCGGCTATCCCGTTCCGGTTCCTCAGCCTGCCCGAGCAGGCTGATACCTGGACGTTAAACGCCTCAGGGTTTCTGGCGACGCTGCCCGTAAAGGAGCCCGCACGCGTATGCCTGGAAGAATTGCTGCTTAACTGCAATTGGGAAGTCGATGTTCCCAATTTGTACCGCGCGCTGGCGGCGCGTGGGCTGCAGTACGGGCCCGAGTTCCAGCGCCTGAAAAGATTGTGGCGGGGAGAACGTGAAGTCCTGGCTACGATTGACGCGGCGCCCGGAATCTATCAATTGCACCCGGCTATGATCGATGCCTGCTTCCAGGCCGTCGGAGCATTGCTCCCCTGGGGAGAAGACGATTCCTCCGTGTGCATCCCGATGGCGCTGGACCAACTCCGCTTCCACCAAAGGGCCGGGGATCAGGTCTGGTGCCACGTCGAATTGCGTCCTGCGGTTTCTGCTGGTTCCGATATCATCTCCGCGGATCTGCGGCTCTTGGGCGATGACGGCAGCCTTCTGGTCGAAATGGAAGGTCTGCGTCTGAAGCGGACCGACATCTCGGCGGTCGCGCGGTCTCAACAGGCAGGGCCGCGGGACCATTGCTACGATCTCGAATGGTATCCGCTCGACCGTGATCCGGTTGCTCCGGTTTCGCCAGAAGGCGCGTGGCTGATTTTCCCAGAGGCGGATCCGCGGGCACGGGAAGTGGCGCGCGAGTTCAATCTTCGAGGCGAAACCTGCCTGCTATGCCCGTCCGCGGCCGAATTCGACCGAAGCCTCAATGCGGGGAGGCTCCGTGGCGTCATTTACTTCGCGCCCCTCGATGAATCGCAGCCGTGCGGGTCGTTGCTCGACGTCATCCAGGGGCTCGCTGCGCGCCCGAAGGACAGTCCGCTGCGCCTCTGTATTGTGACCAGAGGCGCCGACCCTGTTCAGGATTCTCCCCGGCTGGAACACGCGCCGATTGTTGGAATGGCTCGCGTAATTGCGCTGGAGAATCCCGAACTGCATACTGTGAGAATTGATCTCGATGTTTCTGGCGCCGCGGCCGCCCGTCTCCTCGTTGACGAACTCGCCACTCCTTGCTCCGAGGACCAGGTTGTGTTCCGCGGCGGGCTGCGCTATGTTCCGCGGTTGGTTCGATCTCGTCGCCACGTATCTGACCTCGGACCGTGTCTCCTGGAGAAGTCCGGTGGGTTGATCGATGCGCTGGCGTTGCGGGCTCATCCCCGGCAGACCCCTGGTCCCGGCGAAGTGGAGATTCGAATTCGTACTGCTGGTTTGAATTTCCGGGACGTGCTCAATGCGCTCGATCTGTACCCCGGCGAAGCGGTTCCGCTTGGGTGTGAATGTGCCGGAGAGATCGTTGCTCTGGGTGACGGCGTGCAGTCGCTGGCTTTGGGAGACGAGGTGGTTGCGCTTGCGCCCGGTTGCTTTGGCACATTCGCTGTGACCGCTCAGGAACTCACGGTTCGCAAGCCGCGGGATCTTACATGGCGCGAGGCTTGCACCATTCCAATTGCTTTTCTGACCGCCCAATACGCTCTGCATACGCTGTGCGGGATGGGTCCGGGGCAGAAGATCTTAATACATGCGGCAGCAGGCGGCGTCGGATTGGCGGCCGTCCAACTGGCGAAGCGCGCTGGTGCGGAGATCTTCGCTACGGCGGGCAGCCCGGAAAAGCGCGAATATCTGCGCTCGCTAGGCATCACCCAGGTCATGGATTCGCGCTCCCTGGGTTTTTCTAACGAGATCTTGGAGGC
>CAZKQQ010000384.1:0-2789 GCA_964554945.1 uncultured Solibacteraceae bacterium
CACTTGGCAGTCCGCGCAAAAAGGCGAGCCCGGCAGCGGCGGCGTTTAGTTCTCTGTTCTCCAGTAACTGGAGTTGCAGAGCGTTTCGGGCATCCTGCCCGTGTTCTGCGAACTCACGGGTCATCAGGTCAACCGCATTGGCGCCTTGGTCGGCGGATAAGCCAACGCCAGGCCGGAAGAGAAACAGAAACAGGTAGCCATGACGTGCGAACACCGGTCCGAGTGTTTCGGCCTGTCCTTCGTATGGTCCGAGCCGATCCAAGTCTTCACGGGTGCGGCCGCTGCCGTGGTTGAACAGGATAGCGGGAAACGGGCCTCGGCCCTGCGGGCGCCAGAGCAAAGCGTGCAGGGTCATCGACCCGCTCTGCACGACTAACGTCTGGGCTCCGGCCGCGGGCTGGCCGGCTGCCGTTACCGGGAGAATCAGCGCGAAGAGCAGGAGCATGCACGTCTTGATCATTCCGCCTCCCGCACCATTCATATCACAATCAACATCGCTTCGCCGATAAACTCCCGATCCGCGGATGTGCTGATTTCTTCTCCGATCCGATTCGGCAGGCCGGTATCTGAGAGGGAAGAGCGGCGTTAGCGTTTTTGATCATTCCTGATCACACATTTTCAAAAACCACTTGTGTTGCCTGACGTTCCCCTTCGGTGCCCCGGTCCTTGTCGGAGCCGGATTGCGTGCAGGGTTAATCGGCCGCTGCATGATGTCGTCCTCATACTGGGCGGCGGCGTGGTCCTTCCAGCGGCTCGCCGCCTGCAACAACGGCGCGTCCGTGACGCGCGACAATAGATCAGTAATCCGTTAAACGGCTCTGACGTGCCAACGCATGGTCGAGGGGATTCCGGCATGGATCTCAAAACGCAATTGGTCGAGTCGGTATTCGCCGGAGGGGGCGAGATGGGCGCCAGGATGCGCGCGATCGACTGGTCCGCGACCGTTCTCGGCCCCCTTGAGAAGTGGCCCCAATCGCTGCGAGCCTGCGTTCGCGTCATGTTGGGCTCCGGCTATCCGATGCTCGTGTGCTGGGGCAAGGACTACCCGATGCTGTATAACGCGGCCTACGGACCGCTCATCGGGAACAAGCATCCGGCGGCACTGGGCCGCCCCATACGCGAGGTGATTCCCGAGACCTGGGATTTCCTGGGCCCGCGGTTTGACAAGGTGATGGCAGACGGCCAGGAGGCGAGTCACCTCACCGGCCAGATGTTCACCGTCTACCGCAACAACTATCTCGAAGAGTGCTATTTCTCGTTTTCCTACAGCCCGATCCGGGACGATGACGGCAACATCGGCGGCGTGCTCACTACCGTTCTGGATATGACGGATCGCGTAATTGAGGACAGGCGCAGGCAGGTGCTTCGCGATCTTGCGTCGCGAGTAAATGCGGCACGGCATGAGGAAGAAGTCTCGCGGGCCAGCGCAGAGACTTTGGGCCACCATCGCGCCACGATCCCATTCGCCTTTCTCTACGAGTACCACCCGCCCAAGCGGCAAGCGCGCCTGGCGAGCGCCAGCGTCGAGGCCGGTGCCTTGCATCCGGAAGCGGTCGATTGCACCCGCGAAAACCTCTGGAGATTTCATGCCGCGCCCAAAGAGGATTGTCTCGTCGTAGAACTGATGGATCGCGCATCGGGGCCGTCCATTCCCCACTGGCCATCGCCCGTGCAACAAGCCGCAGTTCTGCCCATCCGCCTGCGCGAGCACACCGAGCCTGCGGCGTTCCTGGTACTGGGAATCCATCCCGGTCGCGCGTTCGACGAGGCTTATCGCGATTTTGCCTGCCGCATCGCCGAACAAATCGCCATCGGGTTGGCCAGCGCTCGCGCGCATGCTGAGGAACGCCGGCGAGCGGAAGCGTTGGCCGAGATCGATCGCGCCAAGACGGCGTTTTTCAGCAACGTCAGCCATGAGTTCCGCACTCCACTCGCGCTGATGCTCGGTCCCCTGGAGGAGGTGCTCCCGGAAGCCGGCGAACGTCTGAGCGCGCAACGCCACGAACAGCTGGTCACGGTCCACAGGAACGCCGTCAGGTTGCTGAAACTGGTCAACACGCTTTTGGAATTCTCCCGCATCGAAGCCGGACGCATACAGGCGACCTATGAACCGGCCGATCTCAGCGCGCTCACCGCGGAAATCGCGAGCGTGTTCCGTTCGGCGATGGAGAACGCCGGCTTGCGGTTCATCGTCGAGTGCCCGCCCGTCGGCGAGCCGGTCTACATCGACCGCGATATGTGGGAGAAGATTGTCTCCAATCTTCTGTCCAACGCATTCAAGTTCACGCTCGAAGGCTCCGTGACCGTGACGTTGAAGCCGATAGAAGGCGCGGCTCAACTGCAAGTCCGCGACACCGGAGTCGGCATTCCCGAGGAACACCGCGAGCGTGTCTTCGAACGCTTTCATCGCATCGAGGGGTCTCGCGCCCGCACTTATGAGGGCACGGGGATCGGCTTAGCCTTCGTGCAGGAACTGGTGAGACTCCACGGCGGCGAGGCAGGGGTGGAGAGCGTCACAAATCAGGGTAGTACCTTCACTGTGACGATTCCTCTCGGCAAAGCACACTTGCCTGCAGACCGCATTCAGGCGGCGCGCGCTGCCGTGGCGGCGGGAGCCGCTGCTGATGTGTACGTACAGGAAGCGCAGGGGTGGTTGCCGGCGCTTTCCGTTCCGGTGACGGCAACGCGGCATGCGGCGGAACCGGCCGCCGATCGCGAACTGATCGTGGTCGCGGACGACAACGCAGATATGCGCAAGTATCTCCGGCACCTGCTCGACGGCCGGTACG
>CAZKQQ010000385.1:0-2788 GCA_964554945.1 uncultured Solibacteraceae bacterium
GGTCCTGATACCCTTCCCCGTTTTCCCGATACTCCGCGCGCGTGATCACCCGCACATCGCTATCCGGCGCGTCGTCCTTCTTCTTGTCGAAATCCTTCGCCAGCGTGGTGGAATTGAACGCGATCGACTTGCCGTCCGGCGACCACACCGGCCCGCCCGCTCCCTTCGGCATCTCGGTAAGCGCCCGCGCTTCCCCGCCCTCCATCGGCAGCAAATAGATTTGCGGCGGCTCCGGTTTTCCGTCCTTCATGGGGGCCCTGACAAACGCCAGCGTCTTGGCGTCCGGCGACCATTGCGCCCCCGAGTCCCGCGGTCCCGACGTCAACTGCCGCGCTGCCCCGCCGCTGGCCGGCGCCATCCACAGTGCCGTCTCGTAGTCGTCATGCTTGGCCGTGACCGTAACCAGCGTGTACGCCACCTTCGCCCCATCCGGTGAGATCTGCGGGCTCGCTGCCCACTGAAACGCATACAGGTCAGTTTCCGTGATCCCCCGCTTCCCATCCGCCGCGAACACCGTGATCGCGACCAGCACCGCCGCTAAGCGAGCCGTCATTTCGCTTCCCCTCCACATTCAGACCAACAATACCGCAGTTGGAGAAGGGCGGCGCAGCCCACCGACTCACTTTTGACTTTTCACTTTTGACTTTTGACTTTTGACTTTTCGCCCCTTTGTGTATACTTGCTCCGTCATGACTCGCCTTGCCATCGCCGCGCAATAACTGAACTACCCGACTCCCGGCGTCCCCCGAACCAACGGTATCATTACCTATAAAAAACGGCGGCGCAGCCGCCCACCGACTCACTTTTGACTTTTGACCTTTGCCTTTTGACTTTTGACTTTTCGTCCCTTTGTGCTCCATCGTGTGAACTACGGCCGTCTCGAAGTCGACCTCACCGTCGACGATCCCAAAGCCTACACGAAGCCGTGGACCGTCAAGCTCACCCAACTCCTCGCCGTCGACACCGACCTGCTCGATTACTTCTGCCTGGATAACGAGAAAGACACGCAACATATGCCCCGGTGACTGGTCCGGTTAACCCAAGGCGCGTCCTTCTTCTGATATGCTGCCTGCCATGGCCCAACCGGCCACCCTCCCTCCCGAGCTCGCCCATCGTACTCGCAAGCGGGTCACCCGCCGCTTGATGCCGTTCCTGTTCGTCCTCTACATCATTGCCTACATCGACCGCATCAACGTTAGCTTCGCCGGCCTGCAGATGACCGGGGACCTCCACTTCTCCGACGCCGTCTTCGGCTTCGGCTCCGGCGTCTTTTTTGTCGGTTACCTGTTGCTCGGCGTTCCCGGCGCCATCCTGGTCGAGAAATGGAGCGCGCGCAAAGTCATCACCGCCACCATGCTGGTCTGGGGCTTTGTCGCCTCCGCCACTGGCCTCATCCAGACCGCCCCACAGTTTTACGCAATGCGTTTCGCGCTAGGCGTCACCGAAGCTGGCTTCTTCCCCGGCTTGATCACCTATCTGGGCCACTGGTATTGTCCGCGTGACCGGGCCAAAGCCGTCGCCATGTTCATGGCTGCGATTCCCGTCGCCAAAACCATAGCCGCCCCCCTCTCCGCCGCGCTTCTGCAATTGCATTGGCTCGGCCTTGCCGGATGGCGCTGGCTGCTGATCCTCGAAGGCGTCCCGGCGGTAATCTTTGCCGTCATTACATGGCGCTACTTGACCGACCGTCCGCGCCAGGCCCAATGGCTCGCACCCGAAGAACGCGAATGGCTCGCCGCGGAGCTCGACAATGCCGGTATCGCCGCCACTCCCGCCAAGCCGCTGTCGCTCACCAGCGCTCTCAACGTCCTGCTGCTTTGCGGCACATACTTTGGCGGCACCATCGGCGATTACGGCCTTGGCCTGTGGCTGCCGATCATGCTCCAGCGGCTGGGCCACCTCACCACCGTGCGCACCGCGTTGCTCTCCGCGATTCCGGCCGTGATCTCCATCCCTGCGATGCTCGCGGGCGGCTGGCACTCCGATCAGACCGGTGAGCGCCGCTGGCACGCCGCGGTTCCGCGCTGGATCGCGGCTGTATCTTTAGCCGCGCTCGCGCTCCTGCCTGCCAGCGTGCCGCTCGCGCTCCTATTTTTCACGATCGCCACCTGCGGCATCATGGCTGCGTACGGCGCGATCTGGGCCATGCCCACCAGTTTCCTCGGCCCCGCCGCCGCCGCCGCGAGCATCGGCATCATCAACTCTTTCGGAAACCTCGGCGGCTTTGCCGGCCCTTACGCCATCGGCTGGTTCAGCAAACAAACCGGCTCCTTCATCGGCGGCACCTGGTTCATGATCGCCGGCCTGGTCTTCTCCGGACTCTGCGCCATCCTCATCCGCCCCGGCCTCACAGATACCCCGGCATCAGGAAGTCAAAATCGCAGCCCAGATTCGCCTGCGTCACGTGATCGAGAAACAGCCGGCCGTAGCCCCGGTCGTAGTGCCGCTTAGGCGGCGTGAAGGCGCGCAAGCGGTGCTCAATCTCGGCCTGCGGCACCGCGAGCTCGATCTTCCGCGCCGCGACGTCGAGGACAATCTCGTCGCCGGTCTGCACAATCGCCAACGGCCCGCCGATCGCCGATTCGGGCGCGACGTGCAGCACCACGGTCCCGTACGATGTGCCGCTCATTCGCGCATCGGAAATCCGCACCACGTCATTGACGCCTTCATTCAGCAGCTTGCGCGGCATCGGGATGTGCCCCCACTCGGGAAATCCGGGCGCGCCCTTGGGGCCCGAGTTCCGCATCACCAGCACCGTGTTCCGGTCCACCGGCAGATCGTCCCGCTC
>CAZKQQ010000386.1:0-2788 GCA_964554945.1 uncultured Solibacteraceae bacterium
CGGACCAATAAACTCGGAAAAAAAAACCGAACTTATCACAATTATTGTTACTGACGCCGCAAGAAAACCGCAGCGCGCCGAGAGGCCTTTGTCGCCCCAAGAACCTCACCGCTCATTTGCGCTCATGACATTTGCGTAGCCAGGAGCCGTCGAAAGCGCGGGCGAACTGTCCTCAACCCCAAGTTTCTTCATTTTGTACAACAGCGCCTTGTAATCGATCTTCAGCAACCGTGCCGCATGCTTCCGGTTCCAGTGCGTCGCGTGCAAGGCCGATAAAATAGCGTTGACCTCGGCCTGCTGTTTAGCTTTGGTGACCTGCTCCAGGGTGGCCGGCTCGTGGCTTTGTGGATCGGAGATGGGCTGAACCTCGGCCGGAATTTTCGGACTCGCCGGAGTGCGATTCGCGCTGCCCAGCAGCTCCCGGGCGAGCAGTTCGGCATCGCGCAAAATCAACAGTTTCCTTACGAAGTTTTCGAGCTCCCGCACGTTTCCCGGCCAGCGGTAACCAGTCATCGCCTGCTTCAGTTCGGGGGTGAGCGTAGGCGCCGGAACATTGGGCATCGCGTGCTTCTCAATGAGGAACTCAGCCAGTGGAATGATGTCCTCGGTCCGCTCGCGGAGGGGAGGCAGTTGGAGGTTGATCACGTTGAGGCGGTAATACAAGTCTTCGCGGAAGGTCCGATCGTGGATTGCCTGCTGCAAGTCCCGGTGCGTTGCGGCCATGACGCGGACATCCACCTTAACGGTTTCCTTACCTCCGATGCGCTGAAACTCATGATCTTGCAAAACTTGAAGCAGCTTGGCCTGCAGCCGTACGTCCATATCACCGATCTCGTCCAATAGGATCGTGCCACCATCGGCCATCTCGAACATGCCTGCCTTCTTCTGAAAGGCGCCGGTGAACGCACCGCGTTCGTAGCCAAACAGCTCACTTTCCACCAGTTCGGAGGGCAGAGCCGCACAATTGAGCTTCAGGAAGGGTTTATTTCCGCGCGGCGATTGTGCGTGCAATTCCCGCGCGATCACTTCCTTTCCGGTTCCCGTTTCCCCCTGAATCAGCACCGGGGCCTCGGACCAGCCGATCTGCCGTACTAGCGCGTGAATCTCTTTCATCCAGGGGTTCCGGCCCACAAACGTCTTTGTCCCCGCCTTAGTGTTCTTTACTGGCGACTTATACTCCACCCCCTTCATCTCTAGGGCATGGGTAACGGCTTTGCGCAGGTCCTCGTGCGCCACAGGCTTGCACAGGAAATCGGTCGCGCCAGACTTCATCGTGGTGACGACGTTAACGGTGGAAGATGCGCCGGAAATCATAATGACAGGCATGGCAGGATACATCCGCCGGATTTCCAACAGGGTCTCGATCCCATCCCGGTTCGGCATCATAATGTCCAACAGCACCGCCGAGATGTCCGAGCCGGAGGAGTGCAGGCACGATAGCACTTCATCACCGTCCTGCGCCAGTTGGACAGAATATCCGAGACATTTGAGCGCCATCTCAAAGTAGCCCCGGACTTCCATCTCATCCTCTCCGACTAGAATCGTGCACCCGTTTTTTGAGATTTCCATTTAACGTTTCTCCTGATATCTCTAAGCGCTTACCCGGACCGTCTCGGCGATCTGCGACGGTTCGAACCGATGGAATGGAAGAACTAGGGAAAACATCGGGCCCGCTTGCGTATTTTCCGCCCACACATGCCCGTTGTGTTGAACAGCGATCATCTTCGTGATGGCTAGCCCGAGTCCGCCGCCGGAGCGGTCCCGCCCCCCCCCGTAAGAGGTGTACTCCTCGAAAATGGTGTTCAGATGCTCCTTCGGGATAGGTGGCCCGGAGTCCCGAATATCCAGGCGGTATGTGTTCGGTTCGCACACGTCCCGGCGCCGGCGCTCGGATGTTGCCGCCAACCCGGTCCTGGCCACTCGACGCTCCCAGAAGTACGGATATCCTCGAATCTCGATGGCCCCTGCTTTTGGGGTGAACTTGCAAGCGTTGTCCAGGATATTGATCAGAACCTGTTCAATTTGCCCGGCTTCGAAGTACAAATCGTAGTCGCAGGGACGCAGATCGGCCGTGATGGCGATTCGTTTCTCGTCGGCAAATGGAGTGATTTCATAGAGGGCTTGGTCAAGGCAGTCGCGGAGTTGACCCTTCTGCACGTCGGGACGCCGCTTGACATGACGGCCGACACTCAACTGGAACATAGCGCTAGCCATTCGCGAGATCCGCTTCGCGCTGTGCTGCATGCGCAGGAGCACCTCTTTCTGATTCGCCGTGAGCGGGCCCAGGGGCTCGGCAAGGAGCAATCCACAATAGCCGCTCAGAGCTGTGAGAGGGGCGCGGAAGTCATGGACAGCCCGCGCAAGAAACGTCGTCCTATCCTGGTCATATTCCTGTAACCGGAGATTCGTCTGAATGAGCCACTGGAAAATTTCGTCTCGGTCGGCTCGAAGGGCGTGGGCGGCAGACAGATTCTTTTCCCCCGCCGAATCGCCGTTCGTGCATGCCGCCAGTTCCAAGAATGCGCCCAGCGTGGAACGAGTAACGGGCTTCAGGAGAATGTTGGCCTCAATTGTGTTTCCGCGCTGCCGAAATTCCGCCAGGTCCGCCCGGTTGACGAGGAACAGGTGCTTGAGCGGATGGAACGTCACCTCATCGGGTAAGGCCAAATTTGGGTGAAAATCCCAAAGCCACAGGTCAGCATCGGAGCTGAGTTCGCCTGTCGCGGAAACGTGTCAGGCATGCCCCGGGATTTCCGCCACAACCTCGCGGAACAACTTGTGCAGATCG
>CAZKQQ010000387.1:0-2765 GCA_964554945.1 uncultured Solibacteraceae bacterium
AAGGCGTGGGTCGATGGTTCGAATCCATCCGGGCTCACCAAACTGACTGGATAGACTGCCCTTCCTGAAAATCTAATGATTTTAGCTGGCTTCTCCAGCATCCAAGCCGGCAGATTATTGGCCGGCAACCGGTAGTCGCACGGAAACCGCCGTCCAGGTGGCGGGGAGGTCAGCTTTCGAGCGCACCCGGATTGTCCCGCCGTGCCGCTGGACAATTTCTTTACTCACCCAGAGACCCAGTCCGGTGGCCAAATTGCCCTTGGTTGTAAACAGCGGCTCAAAAACGCGCGGCATTAAAGAGCGCGGGATACCTTTTCCCGTATCCGCAATGGTTACCCTGACCGATTCTCTGCCTGCGGTGAAGACGCCGGAAGCGCGCACCACGATCCTTCCACCATCTTCTACCGCGTCGATGCTATTTAATAAGAGGTTGGAAAAAAGCTGGCGCAGCTCCCCTACCACCGCCATCACTT
Organism: uncultured Solibacteraceae bacterium; assembly: GCA_964554945.1. Lineage (GTDB taxonomy): Bacteria > Acidobacteriota > Terriglobia > Bryobacterales > Bryobacteraceae > PSRJ01. Next base: position 474 of record CAZKQQ010000387.1, read on the forward strand.
CGAGGTCATGACCATATTGCTTTTCGATGGTGATGCGTTTTGCCTGCACCCGGCCCTGAACCACCTGGAGCGCCGAGTCCAGCACCTCGCCCAGGCGAGCCGTTGTGGGCTTATTGGATTCCCGATAAAAGCCGAGCACCTGGCGCGTAATATGCGAAATACGTTGCAGCTCGCTATCCGCTTTTTGCAGAAATTCTCTTGCCGCAGGTGTTATCTCCGGATCGGTGAGCGCAAGGTAGAGCGAATTAATTGCGCCTGCCAGCGGATTGTTGATTTCATGCGCAAGCGCTGCCGCCATTCTGCCCACCGAGGCAAGGCGCTCGGTGCGGATCAACGCTTCCTCGGTCCGCTTCCTGGCGCGTACATCGCGCATGATCGCCGATACACCCACCACTTCCGCGGGAGGCTCGATTCGTGGGGTGACTATAACGGAAACCGCGACCAGCCTCCCCAGCTTGTCCCGTCGTATCGTCTCGTACTGGACTGAGTGCCCGGATAACAGCCTGGCGAACTGTTTGTCGAACTCCTCGAAATTCTGCGCCGGCACGATCAGGTCGCGTAGATTGCGGCCCACCGCCTCGGCGGCCGTGTACTGAAACAGCGACTCCGCCCCGCGGTTCCATGTGGTCACAATCGATTCACGGGTGGCGGTGATAATGGCATCGCTCGCATCTTCCACCACGGAAGCCAGGTGCTCCGCCCTGCGTCGCTCAAGCAGCAACTCGCGTTCGTATCGGCGCCGCTCCCGGATATCGAACACAGTGGTACGCACCAATACGGGAACGCCGGAGGCGTCAGCCTGAACGGCTGAATTAACCAGCGCTGGAAGGGCGCCGCCGCCAGCGCACACAATCTCAACCGTGATCTCCTTGACGAAGCCCTGCATGCGCAGCAGGGGCGAGAAGTGGGTTTCATAGAAGATGGATGCGGGGGCCGTCAGAAGCTCCTGGAAACGTTTGTGGCCGACCAGATCGCTATTGCTGTAGCCAGTCCAGCGAAGAAAAGTCTGATTGACTCTGGTGATAATGCCGTCAGGCTGGGTGAAAAGATACCCACAGGGAGCGGATTCAAACAGCTCTAAAGCGGCCTGTACCCCGACCTCGCTGCCACTTGCACCGTTATCCATGGCACAGTGAAATTTCCCGGACCTCATGCGAACGCTTAAGGAAGGTTTTTATCGCGGAGATCGTCTCTTCCGGCGCGCTCAAATTGGGGCAATGGCCCGTAGCCTTCATAATCACCAGTTCGCTGCCGGGAATGTGGCGATGCACGAAATCCCCAACGCTGAGAGGAGCAATCGCATCGCTCGAACATTGCAGGATGAGCGTCCGGGTGCGTACTTTTGCCAAGTCGGCCCGGTTGTCGGAAAGGAAAGTAACGCGCGCGAAGAACCTGGCAATATGCGGATCGGTGCGGCAAAAGCTGTTTTCAAGTTCCGCGGCCAGCTCCGGGCGATTGCCGTTTCCCATGATCACCGGCGCCATAGTGGAGGCCCATCCCAGATAATTGCTGTCCAGCATGTCGAGGAGTCCCTCGATGTCCTGACGTTCAAACCCGCCCATGTAAGCTCCGTCATTCACATAACGTGGCGAGGGACCCACCAGCACCAGGTTCTCAAAGCGATCCGGTTGCTGGATTGCCGCGAGGACGCCGATCATCGAACTCACTGAGTGTCCGACGAAAGTTATGTTCTCGAGATTGAGTTCGTGGCAAATCTCAAGCACGTCTTGCGCATAGCCATCTAAGGAATGGTATTTTCTCCTATCAAAGGCGCTGAGATCGGATTTACCGGCGCCGACATGATCGAAAAGAACGACCTTGCATTCAGCTTCGAATGCAGGAGCCACATACCGCCACATATTCTGGTCGCACCCATAACCGTGGGCGAAGATCATGGGCCGGGAGCCTTTGCCGAACACCCTCACATTATTTCTTTGAATAGACGACATTGAATCTTCGCCCCGTGACAAATTCTGAGTTTATCCTATTTTAATTCAGCCTTCAGCCGCCCGGGATGGGCTAGATCCTCCGCTCGGACACGTTTGACACGGAATTTTGGGTAGTGTACCGTCACCCTTCGAATGGGCGAACGTCTGGAATACAGGGTGGTGTGGCTTCTGGTCCGCCTGCTCGGGGCTTTGCCACGCGTCCTGAGTCACACTATCGGGAGCGGAATTGGACTATTTGCCTACGTGATCGTTCCCAAACTGCGTCGCGTCGGCATGCGCAACCTTGCGATTGCCTTCCCGGAGCGTACCGCGGTCCAGCGCAGGCGGATTTTGCGCGGCGCCT
>CAZKQQ010000388.1:0-2708 GCA_964554945.1 uncultured Solibacteraceae bacterium
TTTCGAAACCAACTGGGCCTGCGATCCCGCCGAGCGCGCCATCTGCCCGCCCTTGCCCGGCTTCAGCTCGATATTGTGCACAATCGTGCCGGCCGGAATGTTCTTCATCGGCAGCGCGTTGCCCAGCAGAATGTCGGCCTCCGGCCCGGACGTCACCTTCTGCCCCACCTTCAACCCGTCCGGATGCAAGATATAGCGCTTCTCGCCGTCGGCATAATTCAGCAACGCGATCCGCGCCGAACGGTTCGGATCGTATTCCACCGCCGCGACCACCGCCGGGATGCCGGCCTTATCGCGTTTGAAATCGATCACCCGGTACGCCTTTTTCGCGCCGCCCCCAATAAACCGAGACGTTACCCGCCCTGTACTATTGCGCCCCCCGGTCCGCTGCTTGGCTTGGACCAGTGATTTCTCGGGACGCTGCTTCGTGATATCTTCCCGCGAGACCACCGTCTGAAAGCGGCGGGTGGGTGTCGTTGGTCTGTAAGTCTTAATCGGCATCTTATTTTCCTAAGTGGGGCGGACCCTCTGGTCCGCGCCGGTCCCCCGGACCCGCCTCTTAAACCTCCGCAAAGTCCGGCACCTTCTCGCCTGCCTTCAGCCGCACATACGCTTTCTTCCAGTCGGGACGGTACCCCGCAAACCGGCCGCGCCGCCGCAGCTTCCCATCGAACGTCGCCGTGCGGACTTCCTCCACTTTCACCTTGAACAATTTCTCGACCGCCGTCTTGACCTGCGTCTTATTGGCGTCGAGCGCCACTTCGAAACAAAGGGTCCGCTCGGTTTCTTTCTTGCCCACGCCTTTTTCGGTGACCAGCGGCTTCCGGATAATCTCTTCCATTCTCATTTTGCGAGCGCCTCCGAAAACTTCCGCGCCGCCGCTTCCGACAGCAGCAGGCTCTGATGCCCCAGCACGTGGTACGGCGTCACAGCGCGCGTCGGCATCAGGGTCACGCCTTTCAGGTTGCGAATGCCCAGGCTCAGATTGCGGTTCTCCCCGTTCTCCACCACCAGCACCGTCCGCCCCGTCACCACATTGGCTAGCGCGTTCATCGCGTTCTTGGTCTTGTGATCGGCGAAATTAAAGCCCTGCACCACTTTCAACTCGCCGTCGCGCACCTTTGCCGATAACGCCGACCGCAGCGCCCCAGCCACCATCTTGCGCGGTAGCTTGTAGCTGTAATCGCGCGGTACCGGCCCGTGCACCGTGCCGCCATGCCGCCACAGGGGCGACCGGACCGATCCCATGCGCGCCCGGCCGGTCCCTTTTTGTTTCCACAGCTTCTTGCCCGACCCCGCGACTTCGGAACGGACCTTGGTCTTGTGTGTTCCCGCTCGCTGGCTGGCCTGGAACTGGCGCACCGATTCGTACAGCAGCGCCTCGTTCACTTCGGCCCCGAACACTTCGTCCGCGAGTTCCACCTCGCCGACTTTCTTGTTATTGAAATCGACTACGTCTACCGTCGGCATACGGCTACCTCTTCGACCTCCGGACCACCACATACCCGCCGTTGGGCCCGGGAACCGCGCCCTTCACTACCAGCACGTTGTCTTCGGCGTCCACCTCGATCACTTCCAGGTTCCGTACCGTCACCCGCTCGTGGCCCATGTGCCCCGCCATCCGCATTCCCGGCAGCACCCGCGACGGGAAACTCGAGGCGCCAATCGAACCCGGCGCCCGGTGAAACATCGATCCGTGCGTCGCCGCGCCGCCGCGAAAGTGGTGGCGCTTCACCAGGCCCGCAAACCCGCGGCCTTTGCTGACGCCAATTACGTCCACTTTGTCGCGAGGCTTGAACTGGTCCACCAGCACTTTATCCCCGGCCTTCAAATCGTCATCGCCCGGCTGCATGCGGAACTCGCGCAGAAACTTCGCGCCGTCCACGCCGGCTTTCTTCAGATGCCCCGTCTGCGGCTTGTTCAGCCGCTGCGGCTTGACGAATTCCACCAGCCCCAACTGGACTGCGTCATAACCATCGGTGGTCGGCGTTTTCCGCTGCACCACCATGCACGGGCCGGCCTTCAGCAGCGTAACCGGCACAGCCTGCCCATCGGGCCGGAACACCTGCGTCATCCCAATCTTCTTGCCTAGGATTCCTGGAGTCATTTACTCAATCCTTCTCCCGCCACTGACCTGCGCACCCCGCCGCTTTCCAGCCACCGTCATCTTCCGAACGCCTTGATCTCGACGTCCACTCCCGCGGGTAAATCGAGCTTCATCAATGCATCCACGGTCTGCTGCGTCGGTTCCAGAATATCCAGCAGCCGCTTGTGCGTCCGGATTTCAAACTGCTCTCGCGATTTTTTATCCACGTGCGGAGAGCGCAAAACCGTGGTCACGCTTCGCGAGGTCGGCAGCGGAATCGGACCGGCCACCGTCGCTCCGGTCCTCTTCGCTGTATCGACGATCTCCGTCGTCGATTGATCAAGCACCCGGTGATCGTATGCCTTCAACCGGATGCGAATGCGTTCGCGCAGTGCCATTTATTTAATGACCTCGGTTACCGTGCCGGCGCCCACCGTGCGGCCGCCTTCACGGATCGCAAACCGCAGGCCCTTGTCCATCGCGATCGGCGTGATCAGCTCCACCTTCAGGCCCACGTTATCGCCCGGCATCACCATTTCCGTGCCTTCCGGCAGTTCGGCCACGCCGGTCACGTCCGTCGTGCGGAAGTAGAACTGCGGCCGGTAGCCCTTGAAGAACGGCG
>CAZKQQ010000389.1:0-2588 GCA_964554945.1 uncultured Solibacteraceae bacterium
AGCCAGAGGCTCGACCCGTTCTCCCGACGATTGATCATGCTGATATGCGTGGATTGATTACCACCAGACTTCTGTGCGACTTGAGGAGCTGCTTCACCCTAGACTCGAGCCTGGCAGGACCAGCCTGCTGCTCATAACGTCCTCAAGCAGGCGTGCCGGAGCATCAGGTTGGTTCACTCGTTCTTCGCGCGATTACCAGTGGAGTGCGCCTTGTTTCAGTTTGCGTTTGGCGCGTGACATGCTCGAAACCGCAGCGGCACCAGATGTACGACATGGCGGCAAGTCGCTCACGTGGATTGCAGCCGGATCGATTCGCGTGAATGTGGTTACCTGGCTTCGGCCATGCTAGCCCGCCGATGCGGTCCACAGCGTCGTTATCGTGCCGCCGGCTCGAATGCTTCAAAGCTCTCGGGCCTCTGGGGATCTCCCGTTCCCGAATACCGCGCCTGTACTGGGTAGGGATACACCGGCCGGGAGCGTTCCACCGCTCCAGCGCTCATTCGCGATGCGATGAGCTTATCCGGCGCGATGCCTCTCTCCACCCAATTTTCAAGCGCTGTAAAACTGTCGAACTCCGTAAAGCCCGGACCACCCCCGCCATGATGAACACCCGGAATTAGGAACAGCCGGAAAAAATCCTCAGTGGCCTTTCGGCCTCCCATGAACTTCATGACCTCTTGGTAGTAGCCGATCGAGGAAGTCGCCATAATCGCACCATCCGCCCAGCCGTGCCATAGCAGAATCTTGCCGCCTCGGTTCTTTACAGCTCGAAGGTCAACCGAGAGCGCATCGTAGATCCGCCGCGACCGTGCGAAAGTCGCAGGTTCATGGTCGAAATCGAACTGGAGCGGGTCAACAATCGTCCGCACCTTTTCGTCGACAAAATAACGCTCGAATACGCCCGGCAGATCGGCATTCGCCAGGCGTGGCGGTGTCCCTGGCCTTGCTGCGCCGTAGTAGTTCCAGCCCTCCCACTGCGTTTCCGTTCCGGGAATGTAGGGATACGCGTACACGACCTCGCCCTTGGAGTCCGTTGCGGGAGTCATCAACTTCTTGACGGCGGCGACCTGGCGCGCATTCAGACAATCTGGGCCGTCACCCGGCCGACAAGCCACCATTTCGGGCTTCCACTTGCAGGAGGGCGGGTCTGCGACCACCCCCTCGTACACCCCGGCCTGCGCGCCGCAAACTCGCAATACAGACTGGTGGACCACCTTCGCAGCCGCGGCGTCCAGTACGGTTCCCCCGTGGCCGTCATTGATGGCTTGCCAAAACCACGCCGCCGCCATAATGTTTCGGCCCGTGTAATCGTACACCGGAGCGCTCGGCATATAGCCGTCGAAATCCTCAGGGAAGCGCTGCGCTTCCATAAGCACAGCCTGGCCCCCTTTAGAATTGCCGGCCATGTACGCATGCCGGATTGGCTTGCCATAGTAGTGGTTGGTAATGGCCTTCGTGATTAGCGTCACGACGTGATTGCTGCGCCACCCGAAGTCTTCCTGCAACTCCGGCGCGTTAGCGGCCCAAATGCCGTCGAACCCCGGCGCGCTCTCGTGTCCGCCGTCTCCCGTTGCGGATGCATAACCGCGCATTAGCCCCAGATCGCAGTGACCGGATATAACCGCGCCACAGAACGCGCCGCACGCGTTGAAAAAAAAGTTGCCGTTCCAATCGCGCGCCAGCGGCAGTTTCAGCTCGAACTTGTTCTGGGGTGCGACATAACCCGTCACATCGCAATACTGGTGAATCTCGCTCGATCGGTGGCTGGTCCCATCCGAGAACCCGCTTGGATACGATTCCGTGCGGCGTATCCCGCCTGGCACGTCTACTATGCGCGCCGAAGTGATGCGCGCAGGTCCGCCTGGTGCATCCGTCAGACTCAGTCGCATCAGCGCGGTGCACGTATCTGCACCTGGAACCGTAGAAGAGCTTTGCGCTCCCGCAATCGCCGGAAGAACAAGGCACAGCAACGCCCACCTGAATCGAGGCCTTAGTCGAACACACGGACCCACCCAACTGCCTCTATTCACAATCCCTCCCGTTTAGTGCGTCTGTGGATTCAATGAAAATATCAAAAATTGGACGTCTGCGGCCCGTTGTCCGTCCTCGGTATCACCGTCTAAAACTTCAGGACACTCGAAGACACAAGCCTGGGAACAGGTACAAACGTCGGGGTCGATATATATTGAGAGAATAGACGGCATTGAGTTCAGCCCTCCTCCTCCGAATTTGTGCTCCGGTGGAAGATTACTCCCAAAGACATGGCGGGCATAACATAGTGTGATGGTGTCTTTCATAGCTGATCCGCCAAATGTGCCAATAGGGTATTCTCCCAGTGCATCCCCATCAATAACGACCCTGTCGCTACCTTCAGCAGGCGCGCCGCGATCAGCTGATTCGCGCTGCTGGCAGTGCATTAGAACCCCTGTCCCTGCAACAATAAACAGGCTGGGGCACTTTTACACGTACTTGGGCTGTCCTCGGTACTCCGTAGCCGACGGGTTATATCAGGCCACTCAGGTTCACCAAAAGAGATACTGCTGGCGAATTCGATCAACCGTATGCTGGTTGGGTCATCAGCTTCACGA
>CAZKQQ010000390.1:0-2560 GCA_964554945.1 uncultured Solibacteraceae bacterium
CGTTGCGGTCGAGCGTGGCGCCGATCACGCGCCCATCCGTGAACGCAATCGCCGCCGGACCGTCCCAGGGCTCCATCAGAGAGGCGTGATACTCATAAAACGACCTCTTCGCCACGCTCATGTGGGGATTGCTCGCCCAGGCTTCGGGAATCAGCATGGCCATGGCGTGCTGAATCGAGCGGCCGCTCATCACCAAAAGTTCGAGAGCATTATCAAATGCCGCCGAATCGCTGCCGCCGGGTTGAATAATCGGAAACAGCTTCTTTATATCGGCGCCATACAGCGGAGAGGCCAGCACCGATTGCCGCGCGTGCATCCAGTTCACGTTGCCGCGCAGCGTATTGATTTCGCCATTGTGGGCGACGTAGTGAAATGGGTGCGCCAGTTGCCAAGTAGGGAATGTATTGGTGGAAAACCGCTGGTGTACGAGGCAAAGCGCGCTGATGACCTCCGGATCGCTCAATTCCGGGTAGAAGTTCGCAATTTGCGGAGCGAGGAGCAACCCTTTATAAACGATCGTGCGCGCCGACAGCGACGGAATGTAGAAGAACTCTTTATCCGGAACGCCGGAGGCGGCAATCTCGGCTTCGGCCCGCTTCCGCGCAACGTACAGCTTGCGTTCGAGCTGATCCTCGGTCATGCCTTTGGCCCGGCCGACGAAGATCTGCTGGATGTAGGGCTGCGAGGCACGCGCCACACGTCCGATCGCGGCGCCATCAATAGGTGTATCGCGCCAGCCGAGGACAGTCAGACCTTCTTCCTTGACGATGCGCTCGATGATGCCTTCGCATAACAGCCGCGGATGGCGCTCCACTGGAAGGAACGTCATGCCGACCCCATACTCGCCGGCAGGCGGTAACGTGAATCCGAGCTTGGCGCACTCGCGCACAAAAAACGCGTGAGGAATCTGGATCAGCACACCGGCGCCGTCGCCGGTCTCGGGATCGCAACCGCACGCTCCCCGGTGCGTCAGGTTGATGAGAACCTGAATGCCTTTGACAATGATGTCGTGCGACTTGTGTCCTTTAACGCTGGCCACGAAGCCGATTCCACACGCATCATGTTCAAAACGCGGGTCGTAGAGTCCCTGCGCATCGGGCAAGCCGCGTTGGACACTGAGGTTGTTACGCATAGTTAACTCCGCAGAATTAGCCTAGTCTACCAATTTAAATAGTATTAGGCAATAGAAAAATATCGGCCTATAAAATTAGTCCAGCTTATGGTATGCTGATCACGTGCCATTCTGGGAACTCAAGCTTTTCAGGGAAATAGCGGCTACTCACAGTATGAGTAAGGGCGCGGCTCACTGCGGAGTGAGCCAGTCCGCCGCAAGCCAGCACGTGCAAGAGGTGGAACGCAGGCTGGGGGTCACATTACTGGATCGGACCAAGCGTCCTCTGGAACTCACCGCCGCCGGGAAAATCTATAACGAGTTCTGCCGGGACGTGTTACGGCGCGAAGAAGAACTCGGGCTGGCGCTGGAATCACTGAAGGAGCAAGTAGAGGGCGCGGTCCGCGTGGCGTCGATTTACTCGATCGGCCTTTCGGAAATGACGCAGCTGCAAGAGGAGTTCTCGGCGCGGTATCCGACGGCCAGTCTGCATGTGGAGTACATGCGGCCCGAAAAGGTGTACGAAGCTGTACTGAACGATGCGGCCGACCTCGGGCTGGTCAGTTATCCGGAAGCCGGGCGCGATGTGGCGGTGATTCCCTGGCGCGAAGAACAGATGCAGGTGGCGGTACCGCCGTCGCACCCATTTGCCCGCCGCACTGGGATATATCCTGCGGACCTGAGCGGGCAGACATTCATTGGTTTCGACGAGGATCTCTCGATCCGGCGTGAATTGGATCGCTTCTTCAAGGCGGAAGGGATCGAAGTCAATCTTGCGATGCACTTCGACAACATTCAAACCATCAAAGAGGCGGTCGCGCTGGGTTCGGGGATCAGCATTCTGCCGGCGCGCACCATGCAGGCGGAGATCGCACAAGGCCGGCTGGTGGCGGTGACGCTCCACGCACCGAAGCTGGTCCGGCCGCTGGGCATCGTGCATCGCAAGCGCAAGAAATTTAATCGCGCCGCGCAAGCGTTTTTGGAATTGCTGGCGCGACAGCCGATTCCGCAGCCGGAACCGGTAGGCGTTTAAGAGTCGAGTTGCCGGAGTGTAAGCCGTTTCTGCACGCTTGCCGACAACCGTGCGGCAGCTGAATAACGCCCGGCTGGCAGGCTAGCGACAATCGCACTGCAATTTGAGCGCTTCGGATTGTGTGGGTTGCCGGACTGTAAGCCGGTTTCTGTACCCTTGCGGGCGGCAATCATTCATCTGGGCCGTCCATTGCTGAACGGCTCTAGCGACCTACCCGGAAGTTGAACGGGACGGGCCGTCCCTCCTCCCCTATTTGGTCTTGCTCCGCGTGGGGTTTGCCCTGCCGGACGAATTACTCCGCCCGCGGTGCGCTCTTACCGCACCATTTCACCCTTACCGGACCTTACTGCCCGGCGGTATATTTTCTGTGGCACTTTCCGTCGAGCCTTGCGGCCCGCCCGGCCGTTAGCCGGCAC
>CAZKQQ010000391.1:0-2558 GCA_964554945.1 uncultured Solibacteraceae bacterium
CATCAACCAGATCCGCGAGAAGATCGGCGTCATGTTCGGCAACCCGGAGACGACGACGGGCGGACGCGCCCTGAAGTTCTACGCCTCGGTGCGGCTGGATATCCGGCGGATTGCGGCGATCAAAGACGGCGACACCGTGATTGGCGGCCGGACTAAGGTAAAGGTTGTTAAGAATAAGGTAGCCGCGCCGTTCCGCGAAGCGGAATTCGACATGATCTATGGTGAAGGTATATCGCGGGAAGGCGACCTGATCGATCTCGGCGTGGCGCAGAACGTGATCGAGAAGAGCGGGTCGTGGTTCAGCTACAAGGGCGACCGGATCGGACAGGGGCGCGAAAACGCGCGGCAATTCCTCAAAGACAACACCGATATCCGGCAGACGCTGGACACGGAACTGCGCAAAGCGCTGGGGCTGCTGAAACCCGAACCGGCGCCGGTGGTTGCTGAGGCGGCTGCCGGCGGCGGCGCGTCTCCGCGGCCGGTCCCGGCGCGCCGGTAAGGGAACCCCGCCGACGTTTGCGTCCGTTCCGGATCTTGTCGCCGGGCCGGCGAAAAGCACCGGCGGCCAAGAGCGCGGCGTTACTCGATGAAAGAACTCGAGCGGCGGCGCAACATTAACCTGCAGCTTTCAAAAATGGAACCGGCGCAGGGCCGGCAAGTCCTTCCTACGGGCTTTGCGTCGCTGGACGCGGCTCTAAGAACTGGCGGCTTCGCGCGCGGCGTGATCACCGAAGTTTTCGGCCCTGCGTCCTGCGGGAAAACCGCGCTGGTGTTACAGGTGATCGCCCATGGACAGCGCCACGACACCGCAGCGGCATGGATCGACGCGGAGCACGTGTTCGACGCGGCATTTGCATCCCACCTTGGAGTGGATGTCACCCGAATGCCGGTTACGTCTCCCGAAAGTGCGGAGGAAGCATTGGAGATGGCGCGGCGGTTCGCCTCTTCCGGCGCGGTGGACATAGTCGCAATCGACTCCGCGGCGGCACTGGTGCCGCGTTTGGAACTGGAGACTGGTCTCGGTAAATCCGGGGCCGGCATGCAGAGCCGGGTGCTGAGCTCGGAGCTGCGCCGGCTCGCGCAGTGCGCGGCGCGCAGCGGTACCGCGATCCTTTTGTTGAATCAAACACGTTTGCGGCTGGGCACGCCCGGTGAAGGCGCAACGAGCTCGGGCGGACCCTCGATCAAACTGCACGCGGCGATGCGGATTGCACTTTCGGCTTCGGGCCGCCGCGTGCGCGTTCGCGTTGTGAAGAACAAGCTGGCAGAACCGTACGGCGAGGCGCACCTGGAGTGGCGGCGCGACAGCGGCTTCACGGAAGCACCGTAAATCGGGGTCCGGAAGCAACCCATAGCAAAAAAACCCTGAAAAATCGGGCTCTTTTTGAGCTTTCCTCTTTACATCATTCAGACCTTCCCTTATGATGGAAACGAATTGAGACGGGCGTGGCAGCGAAGGCCGCTTCATTCAACATTGTTTAATGGTGATGCTCGCGACCCCCGCGCGATGTGCGGACCTGCTCCATAAATTCGAAATCAATAAACCGACGGCAGAATCAGAAGGAGAGATATGGCGAATCAGAGAATGACCCAGACACAACTGGTGCGATCGCTGGCGGAAAGCTGCGAAGTCAACAACAAGACGGCGCGGGCTTTTCTGGATGGCCTTTCCAACTTGGCAATCGCCGAAGTGAAGAAGAGCGGCATGTTCGTGCTGCCGGGAATCGGCCGGCTGGTGCGCGTGGATCGCAAGGCGCGGATTGGCCGCAATCCGGCAACGGGCGAAAGCATCAAGATCCCGGCCAAGAAGGTCGTGAAGTTCCGCGTGGCGAAAGCCGCGAAGGATGCGATCGTTCCCCCGAAGAAGAAGTAGGATTCGAAAAATCAAAACCCCGCGGCCCGGCAACCGGTTCGCGGGGTTGTTTTCTTTTAAAAGCCGATGAACTCAGCCCAGCACGCGGGCTGTTTCCGGAAGCCGCTTACTTCTTCGCTTCGACCTTTTCTTCTTCCTTCTTGGATTCTTCATCGCCCTTCAAGGCACTCTTGAAGTTGCGAATTCCTTCACCTAAACCCTTCGCTACTTCTGGGATCTTCTTGCCGCCAAACAGCAGCACCGCAACGCCCAGGATGACGAGAAGTTCGGGAAAGCCAATAGACCGCATACGGCCTCCTTGTAGACCATTGTAAGTTTCCGTAGGGTTTACGTCAACTTGATGAAAGGCTTACGGCCGGGTCGCCAGGGAAATCGGCCAAATTTCACCGAACGGGTTCTTCAGGCTCTCCCGGTATGGGCCGAGGCTTTGGCGCGCGTTTTCAGGACGATCGGGGTGCCGCGGAATCCGAAGCGTTTGCGGATCTGGTTGATTAACTGACGCTCGTGCGAGAAGTGTAACGGGCCCCCGCGGCTGGTGAAGACCACAAACGTCGGCGGCCGTATCGAAGCCTGAGTAATATAAAAGATCCTCCGTTCCTCAAATCGCAGTTGTTCGACAAAACGATTCAATTCGCCGGTGGGGACGCGGTGAGAAGCGGCGGCATCGACTTCCCGGATGAGCCGG
>CAZKQQ010000392.1:0-1084 GCA_964554945.1 uncultured Solibacteraceae bacterium
CGGCTTGCCTTCTTCGGCGGCGATTTCCTCCGCGTGTTCCTGGCGCCATGCCTGAAAAGCGGCATGAGTCTCATGGTCCGTCTCCGGCGCTTCCGCGGGTTGCGATTCCCCTTTCAGCTCGTGCAGCTCTTTCGGAAAAAGCGCCGGGTTGGCAGACAGAGCCTCCACGATCGCCGGGGAACTGCGCGCGCGCTTGCTTTCCATCAGGAAGCCTACGGTCTCGCGGCGGGTCTCGCCGGCCAGCTCGATCAGCATGCTTTCCGGAATCGCGGGGTTTTCTATCAGTGCCGGCATCAGCGACGGGCGCCGGTTCTCTTCCATCCAAAAATAGCTCAGCAGCTCCGCCGGAGCCGAATGATCAGAAATGATCGCGACCGCCGCTTCCGCGTCCCAGCGCGCCAGCGTCATCCGGGCATCCTGGGCGAACATCGGGTTATGTGTGAGATAAACCAGGATCTCCAGCATCTCGGCGGGCGGAAGCGGCAACGCGCCTTTGGCCGCGGACCGCACCACCCCGGCCGGCACGGCGTTGTTCTTGATCTGCTCGAGAATCTTCGACATCGCTTTGCGGCACTACTTCTGGTTTCTACGCGCCAGCAGATAAGCCCGGATAAACGGATTCAGGTCACCGTCCAGAACTCGGTCCACGTCGCCCACCTCCACTTTGGTGCGATGGTCTTTGATCAGGCGGTAGGGATGCAGCACATACGAACGTATCTGCGAGCCAAAATCAATATCCAGCTTGGAATCTTCGACCACCTTGGTGGCCGCGCGCTTTTTCTCCAGCTCGTACTCGTAGAGCTTGGAGCGAAGAATCTTCATGGCTTTGTCGCGGTTCTTATGTTGCGACCGCTCGTTCTGGCATGCCACTACAATGCCGCTCGGAAAGTGCGTAATGCGCACCGCCGAGTCGGTAGTGTTGACGTGCTGGCCGCCCTTGCCACCCGAGCGATACGTGTCTACGCGGATCTCCTCCGGCTTGACATCGATGGCTATGGAATCGTCGATCTCGGGAGAGACAAAAACGCTGGCGAACGAAGTATGACGGCGGCTCTGCTGATCGAAAGGCGAGATACGCACCAGC
>CAZKQQ010000392.1:1094-2535 GCA_964554945.1 uncultured Solibacteraceae bacterium
TTGATGCCGGCTTCCTCAGCGGCCTGGTATTCGTTCATCTCTACCGGAAATCCCTGGCGCTCGGCCCAGCGCAGGTACATGCGCAGCAGCATATCAGCCCAGTCCTGCGACTCGGTCCCGCCGGCTCCGGGGTGGATGGTAACAATGGCATTGCGGGCGTCATTCTCGCCGGAGAGCATGGTTTCGGTTTCCAGCTTCTCGGCAAGATCGCGCAGGCCATCGATTTCTTTCTTGAGATCGTCGGTGACTGCTTCGCCTTCGCGCGCCAATTCAAAGTAAGCGTCGATATCGGCCGCGCGGCGGGCCAGCTCCGTGTCTTTGGCAAGTTCCGATTCCAGCCGGCGGCGCTGGCGCATGAGCTGCTGCGAGCGGGTCTGGTCCGTCCACACGCTGGGATCGGCGATCTTGGTTTCTATGTCGGCTAATTGGTTGCGCAGAGAGGCGGAGTCAAAGATAGCTCCGCAGGTCCGCAACTTTGTTGCGGACGGAACCGTATTCGCGTTCGAGTTCTTCTACCATAGGTCACGATGCCGAAGGGGCTTCGATCATGGTGCGCGCGCGAAAACGAATGCGCACGAACACCACTAATAATGAGATTACCACACATGTCCAGGCGAATATGTCGCCGTAACGGCTGTAAAAAGTGACTTCAGTTTGCGGGGAAAAGGGCGCAATCAGGGCTGTACGCACGTTGCGTTCCGCCTTCTTCACGATGCGTCCCACCGGGTCAATGGAAGAGGTGACGCCGTTGTTGGTGGCCAACAGTATCCAGCGATGGTTCTCAATGGCGCGCATCCGCGCCATTTCCAGATGCTGAAAAGGCGCGCCCGTTTCTCCGTACCAGGCATCATCGGATATGTTGATCAGCACCTGCGCGCCGTTGGCCGTGAACTGCCGCACCTCGTTGGGAAAGATGGATTCGTAGCAGATGAAGACTCCCACTTTGAGCCCGTTCAGGTCGAAGGCGCGGCGTTCGGTGCCGCGGGCAAAGTCTCCAACCTCGCGCGTCAGTTTGCTGGCGAAAAAGAGCCAGCGCTGCATGGGAACGTATTCTCCGAAGGGGACGAGATGGATCTTGTCATAGCGGCCGAGTGTACGGCCGGTGGCATCCACCACCAGCGCCGAGTTGAATAAGGAAACTTGCCCGGCAGGCCCCGCAGTTTCAGCCGTGCTGCCGACCACCACGAAGGAATGTGTCTGCTGTGCCACCGCCGCCAATTCCCGCTGAAATCTTTGCTCGCCTACATAGAACGGCGCCGGGGACTCCGGCCACACAATTAGCCCCGGATCGGAAACCGCCTTATCACTTGCCTTTGTTGCCGCCAGTTGGGCCAACTCCTCGAGGGTCTGGTTAAAGAACTGTGCGGTCACTTGGCCACGGTCAGGCACGGGAATGTTGGGCTGCACCAGCACTGCTTCCTTGCTGGTGGGGAACGGCGGT
>CAZKQQ010000393.1:0-2486 GCA_964554945.1 uncultured Solibacteraceae bacterium
CAAAAATGCGCCGCGTTGGCGTCCGTTGTAGCAGTCCTTTCAATTCCCCCGGCAAGGCACGTAAGACTGTACCACTGAGCCAGCCACCAGTCAATGTATGATAAATAATCCCAATGAAGCCTCATTTGGCAGGAGGTAACACCAGGACCTGACCACTCATCTCCGGTTGGTGCCGCAGACACTTAAAGTCGATTTCACCCTCTCGATGAAACGTGAAAATAAAGGACGTTTTCTGTAGAGGTGGCAGCTTTACGTACATGAGGACGGTCAGATCCGGGCCGAGCAGGGCGAAATCATGTTCGTCGTCAGGCTGCAAGTTCCAGAACTCGATCTGGGTTGGCTGTTCGCGATGGACCGCAATAAAGGACGGGCTAAAGGCGTAAACCTCGCCAAACTTACTTACGGTTGCTTCGGGACCAGTCTCTTTTACGGCGACGGCTTCTGTCAGGATCGTGATTCCGGCCTGAGCTTCTCCGTTCTTGCTGACTGTCACGATTTTCGTGGCCGAGCCTGAAGGTAAGAAGAACGGACCTTTCCTCGCGTCGGTTGGATTCGCGGCAGGCGTTGCCGTCGCAGATAGCGTAACAAGCATTCCAGCCCAAGCCAGTGATCGGAGCAGGGACCAACTACTGAGCCTGTTCCATGCAACCATTCAGCGAATCTTTGCCATCGATGTAGTAATTAGACTGGTAACCAACGATTCGCTGGAAAGAATATACAATTGTGGCAGATGCAGCTAATGGGTTTTCCCGACGGAAATTTATCAGGCTCGCAACAGGAGCGCTCGCGCTCGCGAGCACACCTATTTCGGCAACTCTATTCGCGGACAACCAGCGCTCCGCATTCGGCGGCTTGACTTCGAATCGTGATTTCTACGTGACTTCTTACGGCCGTACTCCCACCATCGATCCGAGCCGCTGGAGCCTCAAAATTCACGGATTGGTTCAACGGCCACTAACGCTAAGTTATGCGGATATCACGCGAATGCCCTCCATTCGGCGGGTCCTTACGCTCGAATGCATCGGTAATCCGCCAGATGGTAACGCTATCGGGAACGGTGAATGGACGGGGGTTGAACTGAGACCGCTGCTTGATCGGACAGGTATCAAGCCGAACGTCGTCTATGCCGCATTGCGCGCGGCGGACGGCTATTACACGGGCGTTCCTATCGATGAGTTGATGCGCAACGAGAACTGGCTAGCTTATCGAATGAACGGGGCCCCATTGCCCCCAGAGCATGGGTTTCCGCTCCGCATTTTCATTCCGGGCAAATACGGAATGAAACAGCCTAAGTGGCTCACCGAGATAGAATTGGTCGACCGGCCGTTCACTGGCTACTGGGAAAGGCGCGGGTGGAGTGATGAAGCATGGCGCAAGGTTAATTCGGGGTTTTTCTATCCGCGTCACCCCAGCGGAATTCTCGATCTCCTGTCCTTAGACACAACGGCCAAAGTAATTGCTCCCGTCGAACTGGTTGGCTGGGCACTCGCCGGACCATCCGGAATCCGGCGGGTGGAAGTATCGACTGATGGCGGGGCCACCTGGCGCGCGGCCCGGCTGCTCGAAAACGGCTCGCCCTACGTATGGACTGTTTGGCATTATCACTTCGCGCCCAAAAGTCCCGGTGAGTATGTTGTGCGGGTTAGGGCAAGTGACGGGAACGGGATCACGCAATCGGGAACCTATACTGGACGAGGTGGCGGCGCTACCGGCCAACCTCTTCTTCGGCTGCGCGTCAGTGTTTAACTCACGACCCTGATAATCATCCGATGAACCTCGATCTCAGGTCCTCTGATGGTAGCTGACACGTGTCGGTTTTTCCGAACAATTTATAGCGATGCCGGACAATCAAGCGGTAGCAACTATCAAGAACACGTCGCGGAATAACACGAAGTACCCTGATCCACGACCAGGGTGCAGCGAGCCGCGCGCATATCTCCAGCACTGCGCAAGAATCCGTATAACTCGAGTCACCCGCCATCAGGATAACACTGGACAATTGCCACGGGACCTTCATGCGTTCATTGATGATCGCCTGGCCGATCGGCGACTGCTGTGCTGCGAACCGGAAAACGCCGTTCGGATCGTGTCGCACCACGAACCTAACCCAGGCGTTGCACAGGTTGCAGACTCCGTCGAACAAAATCAGCGGCGATTGAGGGTCCGTATGGTAGGTTGGCACGCTGGCGATCGGCGATTTATCAGCTGACATCAAGGCGTGGTGGGGCATCGCTTTTGGTGAATCGGCGAAGCACATGTTTGAACAGCCACCAATGCGGTCTGGCGCTGGACCCATCGCTCGGGTTGATCGCGTGAGTTCAAGCGTAACCGTTTTTACCTTGGGTTTGGATTAAGCCCGAGCTGAATGCGATTCGATCCGGCGATTACGGCGGCGGTGCTGCAACTGACTGGGCCGGTCCGGCCTTGGCATCGTTGTCTCCAGTCGTTCGCCTCTGCTGCTGCCAGTAATTAGCCCGTACTGTCTC
>CAZKQQ010000394.1:0-2463 GCA_964554945.1 uncultured Solibacteraceae bacterium
GCGCGAATTATTGGTTCTCGGAGAGCACGGGATTACAGCGGAATGCATCAGGGGTACGCCTCCGTCCTGATTGACATCGGCGAGACCAAACGGAACGTGCCATACGAGCGCGATCCGCCCAAGCGAAGCATTTTACAGCGCTTCGCGGTCCACCGAGGATTGGCCACTTTGCGAGTGACGATTGCTCGCCCGAGTTTCATCGACACCGCGCACAAACTGGGCACTTAGAAAGGCTTGTCGGCCCTGAGATGCGCCGGTCGCAGTTCGCCACGACGGAGCACCAGCACGAGCTGCTACCAGTTCGCAAAGAAGTGCTGGGCGCGCTCCGGCCCGAGCCGTGGACATGCAGAAGCGGCTGCCACTCCGTACCCATCGCGGCGAGTTGGATGAAGACCGTTCAGACCCATTCCGAAATTCCAGGCTAGAAATCCGTGCGCAACCAGTCACGGACCTCTTCGGGACCAGAACCAGACGACTACCTGGAAGGATTGAATCTGGACCCCTTGTGTCTCAGATAAGGATTAAACACGTTATGTTTTTAACTGTCTGACTGAGTTCGGCAAAGAGACCCCGCTCGAACTCGGACCCCTTGCACCCCATGGAATTGAAAGGGCGGGCGCACCGGCACGTCAGATTTTGCGGTTCACCGGGTTCCTGGGCTTCGTTAGCGGTTCATTGCCCGCCCCTGATACTCCTCCCGCCCGCACGGGGTTCTGATCGCGACTCCGGATCTCGTGAGGGGAGTGCCGGCTCCTCACCACCTGCCAGGATTGTACTCTCGCAAATGGTTGATCTGCATCGGTTGCAACGCTGCAGATCACATCAGAACCCGTATCCGCCACTATTCGAAGGAGCCGACCGTGAGACTGTACAGCGCTGCGGACTTACATTCAAACAACCACTTCCTCACGATCATTGACGAGCAGGACAAGCGCATCCTCGAGAAACGCTTGCCCAACGAGCTGTCGGTGACACTGAAAACCCTCGAGCCCTATCGAGCAGACATCAGCGGCATTGCCGTGGAAAGTACATTCAACTGGTACCGGCTCGTTGATGGCCTCATGGAGGCCGGCTATCACGTGATGCTGGTGAACCCTTCCAAGGTGCGTCAGTACGAGGGCCTCAAGCACACGGTGATTCGGGCGGGTCGTGGCGGCGCGCGTTTAATGGTACTGCTCTTGGTCGGGCGCCTGGCACGGACAGAGTTGTACCTCGGGTGGTCGCGGTCCGTTTCATGGGCAGATTCTGATGGACATGCTGGGCCCGGCAATCACGGGCGGCGGGATAGCGCAACTACCACACGCGCGGGCCATTGAAATCGTGCCCCGGCCCGTTGCCAAGTGGAACCTGCACCAGATGGCGGCGGGACGCCCCTGGTGTGTCGTCGGATCCCGGCGAGCTTTGCGGTCACAACGACAATCGCGTCGGCGGTGGTACCGGCCGGACGCGGCGGCTCGCAGACGAATTCGGTGTCTTCGCGATTGCAAATCCAGGCTTGGGCCAGCGCGGGGGATGGTTCACGATCTGCATCTCACTCAGCCGATTGAGCGCCTACGCCCGGATCCGTACGCAATCGTTCCGGACGTCATCAGCGTCGCGTCGCCTGCTCAAGACTGGCCGGACCGTATCCCACCAACCGCGGGTCGCTGTCTCAGTTGTGCAATCAATGAGAAGTGCCGCATCCATCTTCCGCCAGGACTCGCCGCCAGGGGGGAAACGCCAAAATTGAGACTTGCGGCCTACCACACGCAGTTCTGCGCGAGAAAACGCCGTGGCTTCGGCTTATAATTCTATGATAAGGTATTGAAAACCGGAAGGTTTACGACTAGGCGTAAACTCGAAAACGTAAGGAACTGCCAGTGCCTAGCCTTAAATTGCAAAGATCGAATCCGGCGCCGGGAATTTCATCGCAGAGCGTGGCATGCAGTGGCACTCCTACGCCCTTCCGGGGCTTTCACCGACTTGCTGCCGGCGGCGTGAAAATGCTGCCACGACCGTTGGTGTCTACTGGGGTCTACTACTCATCCGCGGTGCCCGGGAGTCCGTTCGCGGGGCAGTTCATCCCGGCGACTATCCTCGTCGCCCTTGCTAAACCGGTCTTGGACGGATGCCATTTCGAAGACTGCGCAGCCGACATTCATGCCTAGTTTTACGGTAGACACGCACGTTTTTCGCGAGTTGGGAGAACTACTGGTCGGGCGAGATTCGACCGCTCTGATAGAGCTCATAAAGAATTCTTACGACGCCGATGCCACTGACGTCGTGGTCTATGGCACCCGGCTCGACGATGTTGACCAAGGCGTGATCGTCGTAACGGATGATGGTATTGGGATGAACTCCCAAACGTTCTCAGCGGGCTTTTTGAGAATTGCCTCCCGGACGAAGGACATTGGTACTCGACGCTCGCTCCTGTTGTCCGCAAAATACCGGTCACGCGAAAGGAGCCGCGAGCGAGTATTCATG
>CAZKQQ010000395.1:0-2432 GCA_964554945.1 uncultured Solibacteraceae bacterium
GTTGCTGATTATCTCACAGGCGTGGATGATGACGGCGGCGGGCGCCCTCGGAATCCTGACCTTGCTTGGGACGACCACCGATTGGACGGTGTTGGGCCTGAGCTTCATGCTCGGAGTGGGTGCCGCACTCAATGCCCCTGCGTGGCAAGCAATCATCCCGGAATTGGTGCCGCGCGACGAGCTTGTCAACGCCGTTACCCTAAACGGTGTCAACTTCAACCTTGCGCGCGCTATCGGTCCCGCGCTGGGCGGATTTGTGGTCGCGTGGTTAGGCGCGGGCGCGAATTTTCTCCTCAACGCAGTATCGGTCCTCGGCGTGATGATTGTCGTCTACGAATGGCGCCGAGAGACGCGTCCTGGTGTGCTGCCCGCCGAGCGGGTCATGAGTGCGATTAGAATCGGTTTGCGTTACGTCCGTTACGCTCCTGCCTTGCGTGCAGTTTTGATTCGCACGGTGGCATTCGTAGTCGGCGCCAGTGCCATGTGGGCCGTATTACCGCTCGTAGCCCGCCTGCGCCTCGATATGGGGGCCGCGGGCTTTGGATTGCTGCTGGCATGGTTCGGAGTCGGTGCGGTGATCGGCGGCGCGATGCTGACCCAGATCCAGCGGCTCACTTCGCCTGACAACATCGCCCACGGTGCTGCGCTCCTCTTCTTCGCGATGACCGTCGGTCTGGCGTTCACCCGTGATTCAATCATCGCCGGCTTGCTCCTCGCGATTGGCGGAGTCGCGTGGGTCTCCGCCTTTTCGCTCCTGAATGTCGCCGCCCAGCTCTCGGTGCCGCAGTGGGTGCAGGGACGCGCGCTGGCCGCCTATCAGATAGCAGTGCAGGGCGGAATGGCGGGCGCGAGTGCGCTATGGGGCGCCGTCGCCGAGCGTTGGGGTTTACAAATCGCGTTGTGGTGCGGCGCGGCGTCCATGCTGGCCGGATTCGCCACATATCGCTGGCGGCTTTCCGCTGCACACGAACTCGAAACCGAGCCGGCCCGTCCATGGCCAGATCCCCAAACCGAGATCGAGATCGATCCGACTAGCGGCCCCGCAATGGTCACTCTCGAATATCGAATTGATCCATTGAAGACAGAGGAATTCGTTAGCGCGATGCGCGAGATTCGAAGGATTCGATTGCGCGACGGCGCAGTCTTCTGGGGGTTGTTCGTCGATACCGCGCGACCCGATCGCTTCGTCGAACAGTTTGTGACCGAGACCTGGGTTGAGCACCTTCGCCAGCATGAGCGCATGATCGAGTCTGATGTAGTTTATATGAGCCGGGCGAGATCATTTCACCAGGGCGATCCTTTCGTCACGCATTTGATATCGGCCGATGCGGTAGCTGGTCGCAATGTCGGATCGTTCAAAGGCGATGCCAAGAACGAAAACGACGCCAGCAAAGAGGCAGAGCCTCGTCTCAAAAAGGTCCAAGTATAAATGGTCGGTGCGATTAGGAACGCAGGAATTAAAGCCTTTATCCGCCAATCAAGTTCGGAAATAAGAAGAGCATGCGTTACGCAGTCGTGATCGAGAGCGGTGCCGAAAATTTCTCGGCATGTTCCCGACCTTCCGGGGTGCATCGCAACAGGCAAGACGCTGGACGAGGTCCTCGCCAACATTCGTGGAGCCACCGAGTTCCATCTCGAGGGGTTGCGCGCTGACGGTCTGCCGATACCGCAACCAGCAGGTTTACGAGGCCAGAGGTATTTCTAGCGAGCGTATCCTGCTCGATGGCGTCGATTTGCTCAACGCTGCCGAGTCCGCTGATGCTGGCGATGAGGTGGTCTCCTACGTTCTCTGCCGACATCGAGCCGCGCCTGTTTGAGATAAGCGGGGCGCAGGAGTTATCCGATTACTTCAGCACCATACCTTGCCATCGTGGTCCGTTCTCAGCGAATCGCGTAACCACCATCGACAAAGATGGTCGCGCCCGTGATGAAATCAGACGCGTGCGAGGCAAGGAAGACTGCAGCACCGCCACATTCCGCCGGGGTGCCGAATCTGCCGGCCGGCGTGCGCATCAGAATTTCCTTGTAGAAAGGACGCGATTTGATTGGTGCTGTCATATCGCTTTCGATCCAGCCGGGCACGATCGCGTTCACCTGCATATTATGGGGGGCGAGTTCAATCGCCATCGACTTAGTGAGCTGGATCAAGGCGCCTTTGCTGGCCGCGTAAGAAGGTGCAATTGGGTTACCAAACCGCGAATACTCGCTTGCGATATTGATGATCTTGCCCGCCTTACGCGCCAGCATCGCGCGGGCCGCGATTTGGGACAGGAAAAAGCATGAATTGAGGTTAGTTTCGAGCACCCTGTCCCACTCCTCGGCAGCAAGCTGCAGCGCGCCTCCAGGGATCGCAATTCCGGCATTGTTAACCAGGATGTCTAGTCCGAAGTTCCGGCGGGTTGAATAAATAAGTCTGCGTTTTTATTGAGGAA
>CAZKQQ010000396.1:0-2422 GCA_964554945.1 uncultured Solibacteraceae bacterium
CTGGGAGGAGAACTGTCCGAGCGCGGCAGTAGCATCGCAGTCGAC
Source organism: uncultured Solibacteraceae bacterium (assembly GCA_964554945.1). Classification (GTDB taxonomy): domain Bacteria; phylum Acidobacteriota; class Terriglobia; order Bryobacterales; family Bryobacteraceae; genus PSRJ01. The sequence goes on from CAZKQQ010000396.1 coordinate 46, forward strand.
GCCAACGGCAATGCCTGCATAACGGGGAGAACCAATTCCGTGAGCTTTCCTCTCATGAATGCCTGGCAGTCACAGTTGCTGGGGGACTTTGATGCCTTCGTAACCGAACTCAATCCACAGGGCAACGCCCTGCTCTTCTCAACTTACCTCGGAGGTTCCGGGAATGACGAAGGCTCCGGCATCGCTGTCGATTTCTCGGGAGACATTTATGTGACCGGCGGAACCTCTTCGCTGTCGGGTGATGATTTTCCTACAACGAGCGGTGCGTTCCAACGGCTGTTCGGCGGCGGAAATAATGATGCGTTTGTCACTAAATTTGATCCTACTCAGGTAGGCTCAAGCACACTCGTCTATTCGACTTTTCTCGGCGGAAACGGTGTCGATCGGGGAAACAGCATTGCAGTCGATTCCGCTGGTAATGTATATGTCACCGGGCGGACTGCTTCAAACGACTTTCCCCTCAGCAGCGCCGCCCAGCCAGAATACGGGGGCGGCAGCTACGATGCGTTTGTAACGGAACTGAACAGCACCGGCTCCAGTGTGGTGTTTTCTACCTTTCTTGGCGGCTCGGGCACGGACCAGGGTTATGGGATCGCGCTCGACTCATCGAATGGCATATACGTAACCGGTGTAACGGATTCTGTAAATTTTCCAACCGCGAATGCTTATCAGCAGACAAATGCCGGTGCAGACGATGTGTTTTTGACTAAATTTGCGCCCGGCGGAAGCTCGGTTGTCTACTCCAGCTATTTCGGCGGAAGCGCATCCGACTCCGGCTCGAGTCTTGCCGTGGATGGCTCCGGCATCGCTTACCTTACCGGCCGAACCGCCTCTGCCGCCGATTTCCCCGTGACTGCAAACGCGATTCAGCGCGGTTTTGGTGGCGGGCTGAATGATGCTTTTGTAGTGAAAATCGATACTTCTCAATCGGGGGCGACGTCGCTGGTTTACTCAAGTTATTTGGGGGGAAGCAGTGATGAGAACATCCCTTCTTCCGGCGCAGCAGGAAATCCCTCGGGCGGGGTGGCCGTCGATTCCTCCGGGAACGCTTATCTGACGGGGAGCACTTCTTCGCCGGACTTTCCCACAGCTACATCCGTGCAAGCTGCATACGGCGGCGGCTCCTCGGATGCTTTCGTCACGCAAATTGCGTTCGGTCAAAGTTCTTCGGGAAGCTTCTCCGTAGGAGTCAATCTTGACTCGCAGACGGTACTTCCAGGGGGAGGCGCAACCTATACGATCACAGTCTTTCCCGCACAGGGCTTCACTGGCAGCGTTGGCCTGACTGCCTCTGGCCTTCCTAACAATGCAATGGTCAGTTTCAATCCCGCGGTGATCTCGATCACGGATGCGACGCCGAGAACGGCGACGATGAGCGTCACGACCGATCCGGCGACCGCAGAAGGGGCTTACCACCTAACCATTGTGGCTAGTAAGAGCGCTGTGCAGAGCTCGACCTCAACCGTTTTGAATGTTTCGAATCCTACCGGATCATCCGATCTGTCGCTTACAACTACTGGTTCGCCCAATCCGGTGACTGTGAACGCGACTCTCACCTACAGTCTGAATGTGTTCAATAATGGTCCGGGCACAGCAACCGGAGTAACTGTCAACGATTCTCTGCCCCAAGCCTTTAGCGGGATCCGGGTAACCAGCAAGCGCGGAACCTGTTCTCAAGGCCCGACGGTGACTTGCAATGTAGGGATTCTGGGAGTGGGTGAAGGAGCAGCCATTACCATTACTGGAATGCCAACTAGCCTTGGACAGATCGAAAACACCGCGCAGGTTAGCAGCGACGAAGACGATCCCGACACCTCCAACAACTCGGCGACAGCAACGAACCTGGTTCAGTCCGCCGGCACGGGCTCGCCGATGATGATGGATTCTACGTTGACGGTGGCACCCATTATTACTGGTTTGAACGAGCCTACGGGAATTGCCTTCCTTGGGCCCAATGATTTCCTGGTGATCGAGAAGAGCCCGAGAAGTGGCTCGGCTGACGCGAATATCCTGCGGGTGACAAACGGCGTGGCCAGCACAATTTTGCAGATGCCGGTAAACTCTGCCGTCGAACGGGGATTGCTCGGCATTGCTCTGCATCCGAACTTTCCGGCAACACCCTACATCTATCTGTACTGGACGTGCCGGGGACCAGAGGCTGGTGACCATTGTGATGCGGCGGCGGGTACGGCAACCGACGTTAGCAAAGTACCGTTGCTTGGCAATCGCGTTGATCGATTTATCTGGAACGGAACGACGCTGACCTTCGATCGCAACCTCATCGCGCTACACTCTTATCAAGCCGATGAAGGACAGGGCCTGCGCGCCAATCACAACGGGGGAAAAATCGCCTTTGGTCCCGATGGCAAGCTCTACA
>CAZKQQ010000397.1:0-2408 GCA_964554945.1 uncultured Solibacteraceae bacterium
CGCCTGCCACTGCGTATCGCGATCCGGCCCAGTGGCCGTGATTTGCGCGCCGCTGCGGCTGACCGCGATCGACCGCAACAACTGGTCCGCATCGGAACGGCTAGCGGCCGCCGCGAACTTGCAGACCTCTACCGTATAGTCCGGGCGATCCCAGCCGCGAACGTGGAAGGACGTGTGGGTGCGCCCGCGCACTTCCAGGGTGGGCGTCTGGCTCTTCGAAAGTGTGAAGTTTTCGGTGGCCTGAACCAGCTCACCGCCGGCGCGGGCGCGCAGATCCGAGCATCGCTCGGCGCCCCGGTTTCCTTCGATATTCAGGTGTCCATCCCAGAACCTGGGCAGCGCGATGGCCGGCCGGCGGGCGCAGGCGGTGAAACCCACGAACGCCTCTAACAAAAGCAAGATCTGGCCTTTCATAGCCCACTAGACGCGCTGGGATGAAAAGAGTGAGCCAGAAACGGGAGCAGGCCGGTGACCCGGTAATGCTATCCTGGACGTTTGACCTCATTTGCTCTACCTCGTCTCGCGGTTCTGTTCTCCGCGGCGGCCTTCGCTTCGGCTCAGCAGTCTTCGCCGCTGCTCGATGCCATGTCGCAGGAACTGAACCGCAATTTCACCGTCCTCAAGCAAAAGGCGGACCCGCCGCCATACTTTCTCAGCTATGAGGTAACGGAACAGGATTATCGCGGCATCTCAGGAACATTGGGAACCATCTCCTCCACCGGCGGCGGCAAAGACCGTGTGATGGATGTTTCGGTGCGCGTGGGCGCGCCCAAGCTCGACAACTATCACAATGTCCGGGGCGACCGCGGCCAGTTCACCTCCGGCGCCTTGCTCTCAGTGGAAGACAATGCCAACGCCATCAAGCGGCGTCTCTGGCAGGAGACCGATCGCGCCTACCGCGGGGCGGCCGAGCGGTTGATCCGCATTAAGACCAACACTCAGGTCAAGGTCGCTGCCGAAGACGACTCCGACGATTTCTCCAGCGAGCCGCCCGTAACCGCTGAAGAGAAGTTGCCCGTTCTCCGCTTCGACGAGGCCGCCTGGACGGAGCGCATCCGCAAGCTTTCTTCGCATTTTCAGAATTATCCCGACGTCCTGACGTCCCATGTTTCGGTGAGCGCCCAGACGGATGTGCGCTACTTTGTGAACTCCGAGGGGAGCCGGATTCAGCACGGGCGCGGATTTGCGCGCGTGGTGATTTCGGCCTCGGCCAAAGCCGCGGACGGCACCGACCTCAACACCAGCCAGACGTTTGAAGCCGTGGAAGCATCCGGTCTGCCGAAAGACGAAGTGCTCCTGGCCGGCATCGACGGCGTTTCGCAGGATCTGACGAACCTGTTGCGCGCCCGCGAAGCCGAGCCGTTCGTCGGCCCGGCTATTTTCTCCGGCCGTGCCGCTGGAGTCTTCTTTCACGAGATCTTCGGTCACCGCGTGGAAGGCCACCGGCAGAAAGATGAGTCCGAAGGCCAGACGTTTACCAAGAGCGTCGGCACTAAAGTGCTACCCGATTTCCTTTCTGTGGTGTTCGATCCAACGCGCCGCAAGATCGACGGCATCGATCTGAATGGCTGGTACGATTACGACGACGAAGGCGTGAAGACCCGGCCGGTGCTCGCCGTCGACAAAGGCGTGCTCAAGACCTTTCTGATGTCGCGCGCGCCCATAAAAGGCGTCAACCAGTCCAATGGGCATGGCCGCCGGCAACCGGGCGCCGAGGTGGTATCGCGGCAGTCGAATCTGATCGTGGAATCGTCAAACTCGGTTCCGGAAACCCGCCTGCGCCAGATGCTCATCGAAGAGGTCAAACGGCAGAATAAGCCGTACGGGCTGTACTTCCGCGACATCACCGGTGGATTCACCACCACCAGTCGCGCGGGACTGCAAGCGTTCAAAGTGATTCCGGTAGTTGTCTATCGGGTGTACGCCGACGGCCGTCCGGACGAATTGGTGCGCGGGGCCGATATCGTCGGCACTCCACTGGCGAGCTTCTCCAAGATTCTGGCGACCTCGGACAAACCGGAAGTGTTCAACGGCTACTGCGGTGCGGAGTCGGGCAGCGTTCCGGTTTCCGCGGTGGCGCCGGCCATTTTGGTTTCGGAGATTGAAATCGAGAAGAAGGCAAAATCGCAGGACCGGCCGCCCCTGCTACCTTCACCCGTTCCCCCCGAATCGAGCCGGAGTAGCGCACAATGAAAGCCGTCCTGCTGCTGGCGGGCGCCGCTGTTGGGGCGGGCCTGATGGCCAGCGCCCAAGCTCCCGCGCCGGATCCCATACTGCAAGCGATGCACGACGAGATGGAGCGCTCGCGCAAGCTGATGGTCTCCAATCTCGAGACTCCCTACTTCGTCGAATACCTGCTTGACGAATCAGATACTTTCAATGTGGGGGCTACGCTCGGCGGCATCGTC
>CAZKQQ010000398.1:0-2349 GCA_964554945.1 uncultured Solibacteraceae bacterium
GCGAAGCTTACCCCGGCGATGTCTTCTACCTCCACAGCCGCCTGCTGGAGCGCGCCGCCAAGCTGAACCAGGCCAATGGAGGCGGATCCCTGACCGCGCTGCCGTTCATCGAAACACAGGCGGGCGACGTCTCGGCGTACATTCCGACCAATGTCATCTCGATCACCGACGGTCAGATTTTTCTGGAAGCCGACCTGTTCAATTCCAACGTGCGCCCGGCGATTAACGTTGGCATCTCGGTGAGCCGAGTGGGCGGCAACGCGCAGACCAAGGCGATGAAAGCAATTGCCGGCAGGCTGCGGCTGGAAATGGCGCAGTACCGCGCGCTGGCGGCGTTCGCGCAATTCGGTTCGGACCTCGACAAGGCTTCGCTCGACCAGCTCAACCGCGGTAAACACCTCGTGGAGATTCTGAAGCAGGGGCAGTATCAGCCTCTGCCCCTGGAAAGGCAGATCATCATCATCTTTGCCGGAACCCAAGCTTTTCTTGACGATCTGCCGGTAGAACAATGCCGGAAGTTCGAAGAAGAGCTGTACCGGTTCATCGACAACGCGCACCGGGAAATCCGCGACGAGATTCGCAATAAGAAGGCGTTGGATGACAATCTCCGCGCGCGCTTGAAAGACGCGATTGCGGAATTCAAGGCGCGTTTCGTGGCGGAGCAACCGAAGTAGAAGCACATGGCCAGCCTGATCGACATCCGGCGGCGTATCCGCTCGGTTAAGAACACGCAGCAAATTACCAAGGCCATGAAGATGGTCTCGGCAGCGAAGCTGCGCCGCGCGCAGGATCGCGTGATCTCCGCGCGGCCGTACGGGACGATGTTGCGGCAGATGCTGGCGGATGTGGCCGCCGCGGCGGCACGTGACGTGGAGGCGGGGCAGAATGCTCTGCTGGCCGAGCGGCCCGAGCGGCGCATACTGCTGCTGCTGGTGACCAGTGACAAAGGACTGGCGGGCGCCTTCAACAGCAATCTGATCAAGGCCGCACAGAAGTTTTTGATTGACCGCCAGGAATCGGAAGTGACGCTGGAACTGATTGGCCGCAAGGGGCGCGATTTCTTCCGCAAGCGGCGCGCGCGTATTTCGGGCGACCATACCAACCTGGCGGCGAAACCGTCATACGCGGACACGGCGGCCATCGCGCGGAAGGCCATGGAGATGTACCGGAACGCCGAGATCGACGCGGTCTACCTGATTTTCAACGAATTCAAGAGCGTGGTGGCGCAGAAGCTTATTCTGGCTCGCGTGCTTCCGGCAGACGTGCCACAGCAAACCGAAGTGCGGGACTTCATCTTCGAGCAGCCTCCGGCGCAGATGCTGAATCAATTGATCCCGCGCTACGTGGAGATGGAGTTTTACCGCGCGCTGCTGGAATCGACGGCGGCCGAACACGCGGCGCGCATGACAGCCATGGACGCGGCCACTTCCAATGCTTCCGACATGATCGAGAAGTTGACGCTGTATATGAACCGCGTGCGCCAGGCCAGCATCACGAAAGAAATTATTGAAGTAGTCAGCGGCGCAGCCGCTGCGGAGTAAGGAAATTATGGCAACGACCACGAGTACCAGCGGAATCAAAGACAAGGCGGCGGGGGCCGACGGGCAAGTCGTCGGCACCGTCATTCAGGTGGCCGGTCCGGCCGTAGACTGCCAGTTTCCCGAAGGAAGAATCCCGCTGGTGTACACGGCGATTCGCGTGACCAGCGAGGGTTTCGATGTGCCGCAGCCCATTGACATCATCTGCGAAGCGCAGCAGCACATTGGCGAAGGGCGCGTGCGAACCATCGCGCTGCAGCCGACCGAGGGGCTGGTGCGCGGCATGAAGGCGATCAGCCTGGGCCATCCCGTCGAGGTACCGGTCGGCCCCGAAACGCTGGGCCGCGTTCTGAACGTGATCGGCCAGCCGGTCGATGAGATGGGCCCCGTGAACGCGACGAAATACTCGCCCATCCACCGTCACGCGCCCGCCTTTGACGAACAGTCCACCCGGCTGGAAATGTTCGAAACCGGCATCAAAGTTATTGACCTGCTCGAGCCTTATCTGCGCGGTGGCAAGATCGGTCTGTTCGGCGGCGCGGGCGTCGGCAAAACCGTCATCATCATGGAATTGATCAACAACATCGCCATGAAGCACGGCGGCGTCTCGGTGTTTGCGGGCGTAGGCGAGCGGACGCGCGAAGGCAACGATCTGTGGCTGGAAATGCAGGAGTCGGGCGTCATCGATCCCAAGGATTACAAGAAATCCAAATGTGCTTTGATTTACGGTCAGATGACCGAGCCGCCCGGTGCCCGTCTGCGCGTCGGCCTGACTGGACTGACTGTGGCCGAGTACTTCCGCGATGAGGAA
>CAZKQQ010000399.1:0-756 GCA_964554945.1 uncultured Solibacteraceae bacterium
CAGATCCACGATCCGGAGGCGAATCACAACTATCGGATGGCGGTATATCGAAGCACGTGCCAGGAGTTCGGGAGCGACTAGCTCGGCGTTCGGATCAAAGGTCTATGCATCGCTCGGGCCGGGCTCGAAACTCACGCACTTGGACTCCATCGACTGCCAGTACAAGCTGCGTCATGACTATGGTGAATCGGTATTATGTGCTTGACGAGGGCTCGAACTATGCTTTTGTCCCTCGCTAACGATGATCTTGTCCATTGCGAGATACGGATCCTTTCCGCCTCGTTTCAGTCGATGCCATTGAGCGCCAAACATCGTCTCGATCTGGCGCTTCGCTTCTATGTTGGGTCGAGGAGGTACAAGCGGGAGCTTGCAACCTGGATTTGGACAGAGTCCCTGGAATTTTTCATTAGAACCTAGTCCAATGTCGACTTTGCAATTCGCGCAATACGGTCCCTCGAGATCGATGTCCGGATCAATTTCATCCTCGTCAGCGGTGCTTCATCTCTCACGATCAAGTATCGCTTAGCCCACGTTAGCGCGGCCGGGGACTAATCTGGTGTTGCCCAGGTGAATCTGCTCTTCAACTCGTTGCAGTGCGCGTGCGGAAGCAATTTGTCATGCTGCAGGCGACCAACGACGATACCCGGCGCCACGCCGACCTGCCTCGCGAACTCCAGAATCGAAGCTTTCGTATAATGTGCCACTGATCCGATGAAGGTGTCGAATAGCTCAGGTGGAATAAGAAAATCGCGAGCG
>CAZKQQ010000399.1:766-2323 GCA_964554945.1 uncultured Solibacteraceae bacterium
AAATGTCCTTTCGGCCGTGTCGGAGAACGTGGCCGGCTTCGTGAAAGAAGGCGAACCATAGATGATCATCCGAGTTGTGTCGTAAACTCAACTGGATCAGAGCCTTATCTGGACTCAGCCACCGGGCCGCGCCGCTTAGGTGTGTCCCGCGGAGCTCAGGAACGAACGCGACCGCTACGCCCGCCTCGGAGCAAAGATCGCGAACACCCGGTTCGAAAATGTCGGGCGGGGTTGTCGTGAGGTGCCTCACGGTAGACAGTGCTGAAAGGAACGTTTCTTTGCTGTAAGGCGCACAGCTAATGCGCTCAGCCGCAAGCTCACCCAGCCGCAGCCACGACGCCAGCGCCTCTGGTGAGCTCGTAAACGCTGGCGAGTGCCGGTACGCGACCTGGCACTCTCTCCAGACGCCATTCCAGGCGCTCGGGCTGGCAACGCCGAAGAACCTCAGGAGCTCACTTACCTGGTCGCCCCGGTTCGTCTTTTTCTGTATCGCACCGAGCTTGATGAGCGCTGAGACCGGAAACTTCTCGAGCCATGCACCTTCGTTCTCGAGCCTACGTCGTTCCTCGATTCTGGTTTTGTCGGATCGATAGTTACTCTCGAGATTATTCCAGAATTGAGCGGGTACGCCGAGAACGCGTTCAAACTGGAGCGCCGTATCCGGAGTAATCGGCGCCTTGCCCTGAACGATCTCATTGATCAGCTTTGGCGTCCGGCCCGTACGTCGTGCCAGGTCGGCCTGGGTCATTCCTCGGCTTTCAATTGTCTCAAGCAGCGTCTGCCCGGGAGGCACCGCGTAATCAGGTTCATACCGAAACACGGGCTGCTTAACCGCCATGGTAGTCCTCCACCTCGAGAACAAGGATGCTGGTAACTTGCGCCAGATCGATGCCGCCGTCAGGTTTTCGCGGAACGGGGTCATGAGCCGGCTCGAAGATTAGCCGAAATGGGTGCACGAGGTCGACCGCGAACTGGCCTTCGCGGTCCCCGTGTAGGGGATGGCGGCGCGGCGGGGGTAAGTGGCTGATCTCCTCAAGGCAACTCGCGGCACGTAACTCCGCCAACCTCTGTCTCACCCTATTCGCGTTCCGAACACCCCACGATTGGTTCCCCTTCTTCTCCTGATTGCAAGCGTCAGCTAGCTTCTTCGTCGCGAAGGCTATCTCCACCTCAAACCGCGCCCAGCCCTTGACCAATATTATTAACGAACTACGTTAATAAGTCAAGTTAACAACGGATTCGAACTAACTGTCAAGACTGGAATCCGTTGTCGACACAGATCTCTTGACCGGACCGGCACATTCCTGCGATAGTTTATTAAATCTATCAATATCGTTGAGAATGCGCAGAAACTAATGCCTGATTCCCCCCTCGCCGGCCGCCGTATCGCCCTTACCGGTACCCGCAAGGCTCGGGAAACCGCCGATTTCGTCGTACGCCTCGGCGGCGTTCCAATCGTGGCGCCCGCGCTGGATACGACGCCGTTGGAGGGCGATGGCGATGCCGTCGTCGATCCAAGCGCGGCCCTGAGCGACCTGCTGGAATCGGACGTGGCCC
>CAZKQQ010000400.1:0-2307 GCA_964554945.1 uncultured Solibacteraceae bacterium
ATCGGCGCGAACACCGCGATCTTCAGCATTCTCTATGCCGTGCTGCTGCGGGCTCTACCCTATCATGATGCGGACCGGCTGGTCGCGATCTGGGGCCGCGAAATCCATCAGAAGGGCACCAGCAAGCTGTTCGATCTCTACAGCGATTACGAAAACTGGAAGGCACACGGCAACGTCTTCGAACAGGTCGGAGCCACTACCTGGGCCGGGTCGATGGAACGGACCCTTACCGCCCATGGCCCAGCGCGAACCGTTAGTGTCCAACCGGTGAGCGTCGATTTCTTTTCGCTGCTGGGAGTGCCGGCAGTGCTAGGGCGCACGTTTCTGGAAGAAGACAAGAGCCGCGGCTGCAGCGTAGTGGTGGGGCACGCGTTTTGGGAGGACGTCCTTGGAGCGCGAAGAGACGCCGTCGGGCAAAGCCTGCGGTTGGACGAAGAGGCGTGCACGGTGGTCGGCGTCATGCCCGCCGGTTTCGCCTTTTATCCGGTAGTCGCCTCGATGTGGTCGCTGATGCCCGAGCCCCAGCGTCCCGACCAGTTTTCCGTCGGGGTGTTTGGGCGAATGAAACCGGGGGTTTCGATCCGTCGGGCACAAGCCGAGGTGCTGCTGCTGCATCATCAGCTTCACGAGCACGATCGCTGGGGAGCGCAGGTAGAGCCGGTCGTCTACGATCTCCACGGAGAATTCACGTTTCTGGCCGGCAACAATCTGAGACTCAGCCTGGTGGTGCTCTTCGCGGCGGTCGGCTTCGTGCTGCTGATCTGCTGCGTCAATGTCGCGAACCTTCTGCTCGCCCGGGCGCAGGGACGGCAGCGCGAGATCGCCATCCGCGCGGCGCTGGGTTCCGGGCGCGCGCGGCTGATCCGTCAATTGTTGACCGAAGCCCTGCTGCTCTCCACGGTGGCGGTAGGAGCCGGGCTGGTGATAGCGGATGCTGCACTGGGATATTTCCGGATAGCGAATCCAATCGAACTCCCTCCGGGTACGGCGGTCGGCTTGAATGGTGTGGTCCTCGCGTTTTCCGCCGGGTTGGGGGTACTCACCGCCATGCTGTTCGGATTATTTCCCGCGTGGAAGGCCTCGCGTACAGAGCTGAATCAGGCGCTAAAGACGGGCGGCCGCGCATCGCCGCAGGATGTTGTCCAAAGACGTTTCGGACAGATTCTGGTGGTAGTGGAGATCGTGCTGACGGTGGTGTTGCTGGTGGGCGCCGGGTTATTGATCCGCAGCGTCGAGCGTTTCGCGTCGGCGCGGCTGGGGTTTGAGCCCGACCGGCTGGCGACCGCCGATCTTCGGCTGCCGCGGTCTGGATACGCCGAACCGGCCCACCGGGTCGAGTTCTACAATCGCGTCGTCAACAATCTCGGCGCGCTCCCACAAATCCAGGGAGTAGCTCTTTCAACTGGCCTTCTCTCGTCAGTTGTAGTCGCAATCGAAGGCCGGCCCGAACCGGAACCCAATCGCACTTTCGACACATCGGTGCAAACCGTGACCGCCGGATACTTTGCTGTGATGGGGATTCCTTTACTGCGCGGGCGTGAGTTCGGCCCGGCCGATCGAGCGGAAACCGAGCCCGTTGCGGTTGTCAATGAAGCGTTCGTTCAAAAATATTTTCCGGATGAGAACCCCATCGGGCGGCACATTCGGGAATTCCGGCCCAATGACAATGGCGCAAATCCGTGGCTTCGGATCGTTGGAGTGGCAGGCGACAAGAAACAGCCAAGTCCCTACAACGAAATGCAGTGGCAAGACCGCTCGCTGGTGTACCGGGCGGTGGCGCAAAACGCGCCGACATCGATCGCTGTCTATATCCGGACAGCCCGCGAAGGCGGCGCGATGGGCTCCGATGTGCAAAGAAGCATCGCGGCCATCGATCCATCGGTGCCCCTGGGGGAACTGGAAACCGTCAATCACAGCTTGGCCCGCACCCTGGCATATCCGCGTTTTCGAGCGGCTGTGCTGGCGCTGTTCGCCGGTCTGGCCCTCCTGCTGGCACTCGTCGGACTCTATGGAATCCTCTCGCGACAGGTGACGCTGCGCACGCAAGAGATTGGAATCCGTATGGCGTTGGGAGCGCAGCGCAGTGAAGTGCGCGCCATGATTCTGAAAGAAGGCTTCCGGCTGACCGTGTACGGACTGGCCGCCGGGCTGGCGGCAGCGTGGATCGCCGGACGATCCCTCTCGGCACTGCTGTATGGAACCAGCGCTGCCGATCCTTTGCTGCTGATGACAACGTCGGGCTGCATTCTCCTGACTGCGCTCGCCGCTACGTATCTCCCGGCGCGCCGGGCTACCAATGTCGATCCG
>CAZKQQ010000401.1:0-2273 GCA_964554945.1 uncultured Solibacteraceae bacterium
GAGGTGCTTCTCCATTTTGAAATTGGGGATGCCATAGCGCAGCAGGCCGCCGATGCGGTCGGCCTTCTCGAATAGCGTGACATCATGGCCTGCGCGCGCCAGTTGCTGCGCGGCGGTCAGGCCGGCGGGGCCCGAACCTACCACTGCTACTCGCTTGCCGGTGCGGACGGGCGCGGGTTCCGGGCGAATGAAACCTTCTTCGAAGGCGCGGTCGATTATGGTCTTTTCGATCTGCTTGATGGTGACTGGCGGTTCGTTGATGCCTAACACGCACGCAGCTTCGCAGGGTGCAGGACAAATGCGGCCGGTGAATTCCGGAAAATTGTTGGTGGCGTGAAGCTGGCGCACGGCTTCTCTCCAGCGACCGCGGTACACCAGATCGTTCCAGTCGGGAATTATGTTGGTCAGCGGGCAGCCGGTATGGCAGAAGGGGACGCCGCAATCCATGCAGCGCGCGCCTTGTGCGCGGATCTTATCCTCCGGGAAGGGAAGATAGATCTCGAACCAATCGTTGATGCGCTCAGCGGGCGGGCGCCGCTGCGGCATCTCCCGCGTATGCTCCATAAAGCCGGTAACTTTGCCCATTCTTTGATCTTTTCCGCCGCTCCCTACCGGTCGCGGTTCTGTGGCGAAGGTTTCACCCGGAACTGCGACCGCCAGGGAGCGGCCCCACTTACGCTGTTGCCACCACTTTTTCGCTCAGACGCGGAATACCCATCACGCGCTTGTATTCATGCGGGAACACCTTCAGGAACCGCGGCACCATCTCCGCCCAATTCTCCAGGATCCACTTGCCGCGCGGACTGCCGGTAGCGGCTACATGGTTGGAGATGATCGTGTACAGGCGCTGCGTATCCTCTTCCACCACTACGGGCTCGAGGTCCACGGCAGCAGTGTTGCAGCGTTTCTCCGCGAAATCGCCCTTCTCATCGAGGACGTACGCGACGCCGCCGCTCATTCCGGCCGCAAAGTTGCGGCCGGTCTTGCCGAGTACCACAACCAAACCTTTGGTCATGTATTCGCAGCCGTGATCGCCCAATCCTTCCACGACCGCCGTAGCGCCGGAATTGCGAACGGCGAAACGCTCGCCGGCCATTCCGTTGAAATAGGCTTCGCCACTGGTGGCGCCATAAAGCACGACGTTCCCGATCAGGATATTTTCCTCCGGCAGAAAGGTCGAGTTGCGCGGCGGATATACAATCAGCCGGCCGCCCGAAAGGCCTTTGCCGACGTAATCGTTGGCATCGCCTTCGAGTTCGAGCGTGACTCCCTTCGCGAGGAATGCGCCGAAGCTCTGACCGGCTGAACCGGTGAACTGGAATTTGATGGTGTCCTCGGGCAGACCAGCGGAACCGTATTTCCGCGCGATCTCGCCGGAAAGCATAGCGCCGACGGTGCGGTGCACGTTGCGGATCGGCAGCTTGATCTCGACGGGTGTCCTGTTGTCGATGGCGTCGCGCGCGTGATCGATCAGCTTGTAATCCAGCGCCTGGCTTAAGCCATGATCCTGCGGCTGCACGCAGCGGCGGGCGACGCGGCTGGGCGTCGGCGGGTTGTAGAGAATCATCGAAAGATCCAGGCCTTTGGCCTTCCAGTGCTCGATGGCGTGGCGTGCGTCGAGCATGTCGACCCGGCCCACCATTTCATCGAAGGTACGGAAGCCCAGCTGGGCCATGTATTCCCGCACCTGCTCGGCGATGAAAAAGAAGAAGTTGATAACGTGTTCAGGCTTGCCTTGGAACTTCTTACGCAAGACCGGGTCCTGGGTAGCGATACCGACGGGACAGGTATTCAGGTGGCACTTACGCATCATGATGCAGCCCATGGAGATGAGCGGCGCGGTGGAAAAGCCGAATTCTTCGGCGCCCAGCAGCGCGGCGATGGTCACATCGCGCCCGGTCTGCAGTTTGCCGTCGGTCTGCACGCGGATGCGACTGCGCAAGTCATTCATTACCAGCACCTGCTGGGTTTCTGCCAAACCCAGTTCCCAGGGAACGCCGGCGTGCTTGATGGAACTGAGCGGCGAGGCGCCGGTGCCGCCCGAATCGCCAGAAATCAGGACGACGTCCGCATGGGCCTTGGCGACTCCCGCGGCGACCGTACCCACGCCAACCTCGGCCACCAACTTGACCGAAATCCGCGCGCGCGGGTTGGCGTTCTTCAGATCATAGATCAGCTGGGCCAAGTCTTCGATCGAATAAATGTCGTGATGCGGCGGCGGCGAGATCAGGCCGACGCCGGGAATCGAGTGGCTCACGCGCGCAATTTCCTGA
>CAZKQQ010000402.1:0-2270 GCA_964554945.1 uncultured Solibacteraceae bacterium
GGCGGCGAACATCCTCTTGCGGAGCGCTCGCCCATCCAACTGCCGGATCTGCGCGGCGAGACGCTACTCATGCGTTCTTACTGCGAGCATTTCGATGCTCTGACTGGCGCGCTGCGAAGCCGCGATCTGGACGTCGGTCGCACCCACGAGGTGCCGTCGGAACGTGACCTTCAGGTCTTTCTCGAACACATTCTCGGGGTGGCCTTCGTGCCGCAAAGCGCGCCGCTACCGGAATCAATCATACGCACCCCGATCGCGGAATTTGATCTTCGTCGAACCGTTTCGCTTTACAGGGTTGCCGGCCGGCAGAGTACGCCCGTCGCCAACATGATGACGAAGATGCTGCGCGCCGCCGATTGGTCGCGTTATGCGAACTGATCGAAGGGATGACGATCATCAACCAACAACGGAGACGCTCTCAATGCGCTGGGAAACCAAAGCCTTCGCGTTTGTGTTCTGCCTCATGGTTGGGTCGGGATATAGCGTCGCGTCGCGAGCTGAAGATTCGCGTGACCCCTCCCGCTTCACCTACGCACGGCTTTATTGCGGACCTGACGGAGAAACGCACTTTCAGGACGTGACCGCCGAGCTGCGTGCGATGAACTTCGCGCCGCCGGCACCTCCCATCCATATTGGAAGTGATTTTTCCACGTCACGGGCCTTCCTCGGAGGATTTGAGGCTGGTTGGGGAGCTCACGACCTGGAAACCCGGCTCAACCATCCTACTCCCGCGGTTCAGTTCGGCATCGTTCTACAAGGCATCTTTTCCATCACTTCAACCGATGGTGAAACGAGACGACTCTCTCCGGGCGCCGTGTTTCGGTTGGAGGACACCTCACCCTGCAAAGGACACATCACCGTGGTGGGCGATCAGCCCGGATTTCTTATGTTCGTTCGGTGAGTAGACGGCATCGGCTGATTGCGTGGCCCGCGGCGCGCAGGCGGGCCGCCGTCGCAGCGACATGCGCCGGACCCGTTTGCCTGAGGGGCGTCAAAAGCAGGCATTAGAACAAAAGCGTGCGGCTTCGCCACAACAGCGACAGTCCGCCGAGCAGCATGAGGAGTATCGCCAAGCGCCGAAACCACGTCTCGTCGAACCGGTCGAGCCATCGCCGCGTTGCTGCGATGGCAACAATGGCGCCCGCACCGGCCAGCATGCCTTCGAGGATCGACCCCGGAGCGAGTATGCCGAACGCCCCATAAGTCCCGATCTTCGTGAGCTGGATAAAGAGCGAATGGACCGCTCCGGTTGCGATCATGCGCTCCTTTGTCAGGCCGTAGTTCAGGTAAAACGGCATCGACACCAGACTGCTTGCGCCGATTATGCCGGAGATGAGACCGACCACGAACGACAGCGGGACGAACCAGGCGAGCCGCATGGGAAACGACTTGGCTAGGTTGCCAAAGCGATATTGAAACGGCGTGGAGATCAGGAAAAGTCCGACGATCACCTGCAGCCAGAGCGCGGCAGCGAGAGTGAAAAGCCAGCCGCCAACCATGGCGCCGCCGATCGCGCCGGGCAGATACCACCGCACCACCCGCCACTCGATGAGCCGCCACGAGACCAAAATGCGCGTGGGGCTCGCCATCAAACTCGCAATGGTAATGACCGGAGCAACCGTCTTCACCCGAATGAGGTGCGTGACCACGCCAAGCAGAACCAAACTACCACCGCCGCCGGAGAAGATGCCGATCGTCCAGCTGGTAAGACCGGCAAGGAACAGCAGCAGGGAGGTTTCGAGACTCGGCACTGCGCAATCCGGTTGTCTGTTTCGCTGACCAGATCAATCGCGGTTTGTTGGTTGGCATCCCTTGATCAAAATCAAACCCAATTCAGCGATCCTGGGCCACGACAGCGCCATGCTGCGTCGAGAGGGCTATGGCGAACTCCTTCCCTCTGTAGCCGCGCGCAAATGACCGGTGGCAGCACCACGCACAGCCATTTCGAGTAATAAATAGCGCCCGATCGACGCCGCCGTTTGGCGGGTAGCGGACTTCGCGGCCACGTCGACGCATGCGCCCTACGGGCGCGAAGCGGCAACCGCCTGAAGTGCTACAGCTAGATCAGGCCGCGCAATGCGGCCAGCAAATCATCGATGGCCATCCGCTTACGATAATCGGGATCAACGAAACGGGCGGCGATCGTGCCGTCGCGGGCGACCACGAACGTGGCTGGGATCGGCAGCATCCACGAATCGTTGCCCTGAAATGCCGCAAGGTCGTGATTGAGCCTCTCACGCGTAATCTGCTCCATTTCATCACCGATCCAG
>CAZKQQ010000403.1:0-2239 GCA_964554945.1 uncultured Solibacteraceae bacterium
CGTGCGACACAGCAGCTTAGCTTAGCGCCCTGTCCACTTTTCCGGGACCACTATAACCTGAACCGCCTTGCCGACACGCCTGGCGTCAACACGCCATCCGGGGTCAACCAAGCGGCGCTTCCCAATCCTTCGCGCGTAGTCTTACTGGCCGATGCAAGGACAGCGATTGCAGCCCTGCGTCGACCAGATAGCACACTGAACAATGTTTCCGGCATCTATCACTGGAGAGTCCTCCCCTTAATCTACAGCCAAACGCCCGGCGCAATCCGACACCGCGGCGGTGCGAACTATTCATTCGCCGATGGACACGTCAAGTGGTATCGGCCGGAAGAAATCCGTGATCGCGCTTCGCCAAACGATCAGATGCCGTTCTTTGCATTTTGATGATGGTGAGCACGGGATGCCCAGGATAATAGGAGGATACTGTGATCTCTCGACTGATCTTCGTTCTTCCATGGCTTCTCCTCGGCGCCGTAACGCCGCCTTCCCCGGACAAAGCGCCTCCCAAGGACGAGCCGCCGCGCGGCTCCTTTCACCCGGGGTCGGGCCAGCCCGTGGACCTGACCGAGGCGGGGCTCGGTTGGACCGTCCCCGTCACCCTGGATAGTTCCCGCGCGCGCCTGGTGGTGGATACCGGCTCGTACACTTCGGTGTTCACCCGGTTTGCCCATACCGCGGGCCTGATGGTCCTTCCTTTCCCGGATGGGGTTCCCCGGCCCGGCTACTCGGGGTATGCGATGGTCCAGGCGCTCTCATGTGGAACCGCCCGCTGGACCAAAGCGCCTGTTGCCATCCTCGAGCCTGAGTCCGTGCGGCCGGTGGGAGCGCGGGCGGACGGATTCCTGGGCGTCGACAAGCTTGCGGAGGCGCTGGTCGAAATTGGCGCCGGCGGAAAGACCATCTCCTTCTCGGACGCGTCTCGCTTCGAACCGCAGGGCGACGATATCCCCATCGAACGCGAGTATCTCGCGAGGGCTGGATTCCTGGTCGTCCGGGCAGAGGTCGACGGAAAACCCGGCCGTGTGCTCGTCGACACGGGAGCCCAGATCTCCATGGTGGGCCGGTCGCTGGGAGCCGACCTGCAAGGCGAACCGGATGAAGGAACGGTCGTCCTCCACAATTTCGGTGGAAATGTACCGGTCACCTTCGCACGTGCACACCGCATTCGTCTCGGGACGTTCGCTGTTGAAAATGTGCGCGTGGCGATCGCCGACAAGCTGCCGTTGATCAATTCGGCAGCCTCCAGTTCGAGGCGTTTTCCGCATCTCGCGGGGATCATTGGCCGGGATGTGTTGAGGCGATTCAACGTAACCCTTGCCATCAAAGCGGGCTTCGTGCGGCTGTCTCGCGGCGAAAACTGAGGGCGCTCTACGGGCGCCGTCGTACAGCAGGTAGGATTGGACCGGTCCTCCGAGGGGTGGCCGATGGAGGGTGACCGGCGGATCTGAAAAGTGGTCCGTTGGCTATTGCCCGGGTAATATCGCTGCATCACGCTTGGGATGCTCGTCGCGCGCCGCGGGCCTTCACGAAAAATCGCGTGGACTTTGATCCGCTTCGCATTCAGCGATGCAACTCTGCAAGCGGCGCGACGGCTGCTGTCTACAGGATTTGAATGCTACCACCTTCGTTGGCGACCTTCTGATCTCTTGCGCGAATGGGCTGCCCGGCTACCTGCTCGCGACGGCGGTCTCGGGAATGATTGGGAATCCTGCAGGATGTGTTCTGAGGATCGACATTTCCTCGCTCGCGGTCGCCGTCGATTCACCAGAAACCGCGAAGTACGTGCTTCTCGGCACGTAGGCGCTCACTGCGTGAGGGTGAGCATGAAACGATCGTTGCTCGTAGGTGGATCTCTGTTGATAGCGACGATCGCGCTGCGTAGGGCGGCAATCGGTGCAAAAGTAGCGTTGAACCAAACCTGGCTACAAGTCATCAGTTCGCCGGCATATCGCATGCTGTTAATAGTGTGGTAGATGTTTCTTATCGTCGTGGTGATTCAGCGGGACAAACGATGACAGTGCCTGAGATTGCAGGTGAGATCCGATTAATTGGTCCCGTGATCGCCGTTGGATGATGCGTGGTCCGGTAGCTTCCAAAGCGGCATGGGTCTCGTCAGCTTTGAAGATCCGTCATGTGAGCACCTACTACGCAGGGTGCCATCGGACTCGTCCTGTTTTGCTTCGGGGTTGCGATGATGGCAAGATCGGATTTCTCAGTATTCCAAGCGGTGCAATTCGAT
>CAZKQQ010000404.1:0-2208 GCA_964554945.1 uncultured Solibacteraceae bacterium
CTGCGTGTTGATCGTCGGCGAGACCGGTACGGGCAAGGAGCTGATCGCCCGCGCTGTCCACAAGCGATCCCGGAGATCCGGCCGCGCCTTTGTCAGCGTGAACTGCGCAGCGCTTGCGCCGGGACTGATTTCCTCGGAATTGTTCGGACATGAAAAGGGGGCCTTCACGGGCGCGATACAGCGGCGTCTCGGCCGCTTTGAAATGGCGGATGGAGGCACCATCTTTCTGGATGAAGTGGGCGACCTTCCTGCCGAGACTCAGGTCGCGCTGTTGAGGGTCCTTCAGGAGCGGGAAATCGAGCGAGTCGGCGGCACGCAACGTATCCATGTCGATGTTCGTGTCATCGCCGCGACGCATCGGGACTTGAAATCTGCCATTGCCAATGGGAGCTTCCGCGAAGACCTCTACTATCGGCTCAATGTATTCCCTGTTGAAACACCTCCGCTTCGGGAGCGCAAGGACGACATATTGATGTTGGTCGAATACTTCGTCCAGCGCTATGCGAAGACGGCCGGAAAGAGTATCCGTACCATCGAAAAAAGAACTCTGGAGCGATTGCAGGCCTATGACTGGCCGGGCAACATTCGCGAATTGCAGAACGTCATCGAACGGTCTGTGATTCTGACGGCCGGCGACGAATTTGCCGTGGACGATGTATGGCTCTCCAATGAATCGTCTCCGGCGCCCTCGCGCGCGATGTCGGGGGTGCTAGACGGCGAGCGGACGGAACAGGAGATCATTGAAGCCGCACTTGCGGAGTGCCGTGGCCGCGTATCCGGGCCATCCGGAGCTGCGGCCAAGCTTCAGATTCCGGCTTCGACGCTCGAACACCGGATTCGAGCCTTGAAGATCCAGAAGAGCCGATTCAAGTTCGGCTGACAGCTCGCCAGAATCGCCACATTCGCCGCATTCGCCAGATTCGCAACCCGCCATTACCGCCCATCCCCATTAGTATCAATCGATTACAGCTGGCTTGCCGATTGCCCTTAGGAAACGCGTCCCGAGCGAATCGGGAAAACAAAACCAAGGAGAAAGACAATGACCACCGCAGCCGCTACCCCCCAAGCCACGAATCAGGCTTCCGACAAAACCGCCATCCGCCCCTTCCGCGTGAACATCCCGGAAGCGGAACTCACCGAACTGCGCCGCCGCATCAACGCGACCAAGTTCCCCGAACGCGAAACCGTCCCGGATGCAAGCCAAGGTGTTCAGCTCGCCACAGTAGAGGCGCTGGCGCGCTATTGGGCAACTGAATACGACTGGCGCAAAGTCGAAGCCAAACTGAACTCGTACCCGCAGTTCATCACCGAGATCGACGGACTGGACATCCACTTCATTCACGTCCGCTCGAAGCATGAGAATGCGTTGCCGCTGATCGTGACGCACGGATGGCCCGGCTCCGTCACCGAACAGCTGAAGATCATCGACCCGCTGGCCAATCCCACGGAGCACGGTGGAAAAGCGTCCGACGCGTTCCACGTGGTGATTCCGTCGATGCCCGGTTACGGATTCTCCGGCAGACCGTCCGCTACCGGATGGACCCCGGCGCATATCGCCCGCGCCTGGGTGGTGCTCATGAAGCGCCTGGGCTACGAGAAGTTCGTGGCTCAGGGCGGCGATTGGGGCGCGGTCGTCACCGAGTTGATGGGGGCGGAGGCGCCGCCGGAATTGCTCGGCGTCCACACCAACATGCCGAACGTGATCCCGCCCGAGATCGATGGGCTCGCTTTTTCCGGCAAACCGGCTCCCGAAAATCTCACGGACGAAGAGAAGATCGCGTTCGAGCGGGTCAGCTCCGTGTATGCGAAAGGCATCGGCTACGCCTTCCAGATGGGATTGCGGCCGCAGTCGCTGTACGCCATCGCGGACTCGCCGGTCGGCCTAGCGGCCTATTTCCTGGATCACGACGCGCGCAGCTACGAGATGATCGCACGCGTATTTGCGGGAGGGACCGAAGGCCTCACGCGCGACGACGTGCTCGACAACGTCACGCTCGCCTGGCTGACCAATACCGGAGTTTCCGGCGGCCGCCTCTACTGGGAAAACTGGGGCGGGTCCTTCTTCGCCGTCAAAGGCGTCAAGGTCCCGACGGCCGTGAGCGTTTTCCCCGATGAGCTGTATCCTGCCCCCAAGAGCTGGGCGGAGCGGGCATACCCGAAGCTCCTCCACTACAACAGACTCCCCAAGGGCGGACACTTCGCGGCCTG
>CAZKQQ010000405.1:0-2197 GCA_964554945.1 uncultured Solibacteraceae bacterium
CGAGACGCTTCCGCCGCAGGATGGCGCGCCCGTGCGCATGGTGATTCCCTGGAAGTACGGCTTCAAGAGCATCAAGTCGATCGTCAAAATCAAGCTGGTCGGCGGACAGCCGCCCTGCACGTGGAACATCACCGCACCGGAAGAGTACGGCTTCTACTCCAACGTCAACCCGAAGCGCGATCATCCGCGCTGGAGCCAGGCGAAGGAGCGGCGCTTGGGCGAATTCGGCAAGCGCGACACGCTGATGTTCAACGGATATCCGGATGTAGCCAGCCTGTATAACGGGATGGATCTTATTCACAAGTATTACTGAGTATGCCGAAACTGCGCGCGGGCAAGGTGCTCGTCTTTCTGCTCGGGCTCGCGCCTCTTTGTTGGTTGGGCTGGCGGGCTTACGAAGGACGGCTCACCGCCAATCCCATCGAGTTCATCACCCACTTCACCGGCGATTGGACGCTCCGGCTGATCGTCATCGGCCTGTTCGTCACTCCGCTGCGCAAGATTCTAAACTGGCCGAACCTGATCCGCTACCGGCGCATGATCGGGCTGTTCGCCTTCTTCTACGCCTGCCTTCACTTTACTACCTGGATTTGGCTCGACAAGTTTTTCGATTTGAGCGAGATGTGGAAGGATGTGGTTAAACGGAAATACATCACCGTGGGCATGGCGGGTTTTCTGCTGCTAATTCCTCTGGCGATTACGTCTACGGCTGGATGGATTCGGCGGCTGGGAGGGAAACGTTGGCAGCAATTGCACCGGGCAGTATATTTCACCGCGATTGCCGGCGTGATCCACTACTACTGGCTGGTGAAATCGGATGTACGGCAGCCGGTGTTTTATGGGGCGTTGGTGGCGCTACTGCTGACTTGGCGCTTTCAGGCCGCGCTGGCTAAGACGAAGCGTCCGCTGCCCGCTCCGGTTCGTAAAGCTCCCGAGCCGGTGGGACGGCTTTAGCCGACATTTCGGCACGTGTGTGTCAGATTGACCCCTCCCGGTTCGTCTACCGGCCGATCGCGGGCGGCGTCTGCACCATCGAAAGTAGCAGGCAAATCACCACAAAGATCGCGAGTCCTGAAGCGATAACCATCGGTTCCTCCGAACGCTGAAAGCCTAGCTAGCAATTCGGATGCCGCGATTTCTACCGATGCCGCGGCCGTCGTCCCGGAGGTGCGGTTTGGGACGAATCGGGCTGCGGATTCGCGGCAGGCGCTGGCTCGGGTGGCTCCGTCACAGCGGGCTGGGCCGGTTTGCATGCGCCCGCATTCACGGCGAAAGCCGCAGCTGAGACCCAACGCTCGCCCTCACGCCGCTCCAGGTGAAACGAGCGCGTCGGGCCGTCGGCGCGGAGGCGCCACTCGACTCCGGCAGGCGCCGCGCTTCGCAACCGGATCGGCTTGTTGCTCAGCTGCTTCACGGCCCAGGTCTCGCCTCCATCGGGCGATTCATACAACTCAAAACGCTCGCCCTCGCTCCCTTGGCCGCGGTCCAGCACCAGGCTGCCTTCGTTTTTCGAGGCGAAGAAGAGCTGCTGTACCGACCCGACCCGTCCCTCCTGAAAAATCGGCCGCATTCGCCACGTTTTGCCCCCGTCGGAGGTGAGTAACAGAAACGGGTCCTGGGGCAGGGGAGAGAGCGCCTCTCCCGTCACCCAGCCGTTGGCCAAGCCGGTGAATTGGAGGTGGTCGAGACCGGCTCCCCGGATCCGCTCATGTACCTCGCGCCAACTCTTGCCGGCATCGTCACTGCCAAGGAAAATCGAGTACAGCGTCACTGCTTCGGAGTGTAAATTACCGATTGTAAAAAGCTTGCTGCCCACCGACTGGACAGCTGTGAGTTCCAGGTAGACGGGGCAGGGTGATTCCTCCGAGCAACTGAGCCCGGCCCACGCGATGTCGTCCTCGGTGCAGCGAAACGGCACCAGCATCGGCTTGCCGCTATTCTCGATCAGCGGCTGGGCGGTGTCGCCGGGTGCTGGCTCCTGGCCGGAAAGCCCTGCTGCGAGCAACGCGATTCCAACGACATACCGGATGCAGCGGACTGCCTCGCGCGGCGCGCCGGATTCCTTTTGGTTAATCAAACCCGTAGCCCTAATTAGCCATCGTACCGGGTAACTTTCCGGCAGGGGATCGTCGTCTCTTCAACCAAATCCCCGTTACGACAGCGGGCGCACTCACCCCTATCACCCAAACCGCGCCCG
>CAZKQQ010000406.1:0-2187 GCA_964554945.1 uncultured Solibacteraceae bacterium
AAACCGGCCACTTGGGTACGAACCAGTGCGGATCCCAGAAATCCGATTGCCGGCGGAAACGGAGGATGCGAGGTTCCAGGATGTGGCCGCGCGCCAACAACGCCTGACCGTGAAAGGCGGGGTCCATCTTCGAGCCCTGGCTCAGTTCTTCAAACTCAACTCCGAACACGTAATTGAAGTCCAGGTGGGCCGACAGGAAATCTGCGACATCGAGTTTCGACGTTCTCCTCGCGTTGAGATCCACTTCCTGGAGAATACAAATGTCGGGTCGCTGGCGGCTGATAAAATCCATCACGGCCGGCAGCCTTAAGCCTCGCTCGATATTCCAGTTCAGGACGCGGATCTGATTCCGCCGTTCGACGGAACGGATGGCATATTGTCCTTGACGTATGTTGCTCACCGCGAAACCTCAGGCCACCCTTTACTGCCCCAACGGCTGGCCCGCAGACGGGTGCGCCTGTGCGTCCCGGGCGGTCGTGATGTAATCGGAATAATCGATTACCACTTCGGTGGTTCCGAAGATCCTCGCCTGCGCAACAGACTGATTGCTGGCCGGGAGCCAGAATCGTCCTGTCCGCTCGTATCGTTGAACGATTTGAACGCTGCGAATCCAGAAGGAAGGATTCTTGGCGGGCTGCCCCTCGACGCGTGCAATCGCAAAATCTTCGGCGTCGACCCAAATGCGGCCGCGAATGAGAAACTTATTTCGCGTTTTGGGATTGACCTCCAGAACGTAGCTGGTGCGTCCGTCTAAGATGTCCGTGCCGACCAGGTGGAAATCGTAATTAGCGGGAATGATGCGTGTTTCCTGGCGCTCCCCCTTTTCGCTGGCTTCCTGCTCGGCCTCCATCATCTTTCGAATAATGTGATTGCGCACAAACCCGGAGCCGCTTTCAGACATCACTTCGAAGGTCTTCACGCCGCCGTTATCACAGGTGACGTGGGCAGTCAGCTCGGCGCGTTTGTTGTATTTCTTGTTCTCGAACCGGTAACGCCGAACGCCTGTATACCCCCCAAGCGCCGCGAGCCTGTTGTTATCTGCCTGGACCATGCGCTGAACGATCTCGGGCGTAGTCAACGTCGATGGCGCAGTGCTTTCCATCACGGCCCGCAATCTAAGGGTGTGTAACATCGTATCAGACCTCCAAACCTAACTCCTGCTGCGATGCACGTAGTCGCCCATTTCGAATATTAGCCTCAATATTTGACGCAATCGTCTCAACCGCCACCGGATCATCGGCACGGTGCAGATGATCGGCAGTTGCTTCGGCACTTGCCACGCCGCGGGCCGAGTGATGGCAGCACAGATTTCAGGATTCGATTCGCTCGAAGCGCATCTCCGAGGCAGCACTAAACTCGTGCCCTCCATCAGTTGCGGATAAAAGCTTGAGCGGCGGCAAATGAGAACCGAGGCGGTAAACCGAGGGAACGACTTTTTTGGTTGAGCAATTGCGATAGTTCGTTGCGAGCTTGTAGGAGGTCATTCAGTATGATGAACAAAGCTAAGCGTTTAGATCCGAGAAAACCAGGGCGTGTGACAGAAACGCTCGGGAACAAGTTGCGAAGCCTCGTTGTTGGACAGGACGAAGCCATCCAGAAAATCTTGGATCTGTACCAGATGTATGTCACAGGAATGACCTCTCCCGGCCACCCGATCGGAAATCTCCTCTTCCTGGGGCCGACAGGATCCGGCAAAACCCGGCTGGTCGAGGCCACGGCCGAAAGTCTTTTCGGAGATGCTGCCGCCATTGTCAAAATCGACTGTGCCGAGTTCCAGCATAGCCACGAAATTGCGAAGCTGATCGGCTCACCTCCCGGATATCTGGGGCACCGCGAGACACATCCATTTCTGAGTCAGGAAGCGCTCAACCGCTGTCATACGGAATCGCTGAAGCTCACCTTGGTGCTTTTCGACGAAATTGAAAAGGCGAGCGACGCACTATGGAACCTGTTACTCGGGATTTTGGATAAAGCGACTTTAACTCTCGGGGATGGCCGAAAGGTCGATTTCTCGAAATGCGTCATTTTCATGACCAGCAACCTTGGAGCGGCGGAAATGCAGAATTTGGTGCGGCCGGGTTGGGGGTTCACCTCCGCCAGCGGCGATGATAGCGCTGGAGCGCAGATCGCACAAAAACTGTCTTCGGTCGGAATGGCGGCGGCCCGCAAGAAGTTCACCCCGGAGTT
>CAZKQQ010000407.1:0-2096 GCA_964554945.1 uncultured Solibacteraceae bacterium
GAACGCAAACTCCTAATCGATGCATGTTCGGATTAGGACCATTTTTCAAGTCTACGGGAGGTGTCTAGGGGTTACCGAGGATCTTTCGACTATTGTAAGTGGTCCAGCCGCTCTCACCGAGACCAATTAGGCTATCGGCGGCGAGCCAAAATCATTCTTCTCCCCGCAAACGCGGAACGACCCAAGTGCCGGTCACGTCCTTTTTACGAATGTTACGTGATGCCTTGGCCTTCATAATCTCCGAGTTCAACTTGCGGAGGCGCTCAAACTCGGCAAGCCACTGCGGTAGCGTCAGACTACTGACCTTGGGCACCCGCACGGTCTTGTCCAGCCAGGTCGCGGCATCGCCCCCAAGAAAGTAAAAGTAACCACTGCCTTTTTCCAGACGCACACCCTGCTTGGCAAGCTCTGCGTTGATGGCTTTGAGGGTGAGAGGCATCTCCGCAATGTTAACCCAGGCGAGTAGCAATCGTCACCGCTCCCACTCGCCCTAAGTTGCCACCGGGGAGTGGATCAGTGGCGGTTGATCCTTACCAATACTGACCGCCTTATCGGTCATTCACCGTCGCGCAAAATTTTCCGATCTGCCGTAACACCTGCGGCTTACAAGCGATCGTGCTGTTCCGAAACCGCGCTTCCTGGCCGGCGCGCGCGATAATGAGGATGTGAGAAGGTCAATGTGCACGATCATTCCGGCGGCGCCGCTGAATCGGGAGCGAAGGCATCCGCTTCGTACAAAGCGGAACTGCCGTGTTAACTGCTTCCCCTCCAACCAATGTGCTCCGAATTCCGAAACGATCGTTTCCCGGAAGGGCGAAAACAAGCAGGGCTAGACTACGTTGAACAGCAGCTTGAAGCCGTAATCCATGTGCAGCTGCTGGTGGCAATGGAAGAGCGTCAGGCCTTCCTGGTCCGGCGTGACGTCTACTTCGATTTTGCGGAACCCTTTGACCAGCACCACGTCTTTGAGCACGCCGGAGGTCGGCTTGCCGTAGACGCTCGTCAGTTCGAAGCTGTTGCGGTGCAGGTGGACGGGGTGCGGGTCGTCGGTCTGATTGTCGAAGACCAGGCGGTAGCGCTTGCCCTTCATGAGCTGGCGCGGGGCCGCTTTCGCGTCAAATTCCTTGCCGTTGATGGTCCAGTGGTTGAACTGGCCTTTGCCGCCATTGATCTTGCCGAATGCCAGCGGGATTGTCTCTACCGGCAGGGGAGTGGAACGGTTGTCGCCGAATACGGTGTAGTCCCAGGCTTTCTTTGGAGGCGCGATCCAGCGCGGCTGGCCGGTCTTGTTCGCGTATTCCACCACTATGCCCATGCCGTTCATGCGGTCGTCGTCTTTCGGAGTTCCGAGGATCCACACGCCGGGGTTCTTCATTTCGACTACGGCATCGATCCGCTCGGCGGTGCCGAGTTCGAGCACGTCGACCAACTTCGGCGTGGGGACCGGATTGCCGTCCAGGGCTACAACCTGGAACTGATGGCCCGGCAGCGCGAGCTTGATGTTTTCGGTCGCGCTGGCGTTCAGAAAATGGAACAGCACTCGCTGCCCCTGCATCACGCGCACGGGCTCGCCGTATCCCAGGGCTCTGCCGTTGATGGTGAAACTCTTGTAACCGATCTCCCAACCGTTGGGCTTTTCGTCCTTTTTGCCGCCCGGTGGATTGGGCGGGGGCAGACCGGGCTCGTCCTCTTCCTCTTCTTCTTCGGAGCCCAACTCGGGCTCCCACTCGTGCGTGGCCAGGAACAGCTCCTGGTCGTATTGGCCCGGATTGTTTTTCGGCTCAATGTAGACGAAGGCGAATTGGCCGGAATAGGTGCCGCGGCTGAGGTCGGCCATCGGCATCACGTGCGAGTGCACGAAGCGGGCGCCGGAAGGCTGGGGCGTCAGGCGGTAACGGATATGCCCGTGCGCGGGAACTGCGAGGCTCTTTTCCTCTTCGGCCCCATCGATGCGCGCCGGAATCATCTGGCCGTGCCAATGGACCAACTCGGGAATATCGGTATCGTTGAACAGATCGACTGTGACAGGCTGACCCTCGCGCAAGCGAATCAATGGGCCGGGAACCGTGCCGTTGTAGCCGATGGTGCGGATCGTC
>CAZKQQ010000408.1:0-1952 GCA_964554945.1 uncultured Solibacteraceae bacterium
GCCTGCGTCGAACGCCTGTGCCAAAAGCGTATTGGAACGCTGGAAAAAGAGGTACCCGCTGGCGTAAGAAGCGGCAATCTCCGTCGCCAGAATTCGCTGGCGGGACTGCTCGTTCGGCTTCGCATCCAGGGAACCCGCGTAGATCCCTTCGATCTCCGGTGTGCCCGAGCGAAAGTAAAGGAAATGTTTGCCATCCGGAAGAAACACCGGCCACGTATGATAAAGCTCGCCCTTAGACGTGTCCACCGCCGTAATCGCCGTCGCGGTACCGCCGGCCTGAGACACCTGCCACAAAGGGCCACCCGCTCCGCCGCTCCAGCTTCCAAACAGAATGGTGCCGTCGCGGTTCCATGTACCGGAACCACCGGCGTCGGCTGGAATGGTGCAGAGGACCTCTGGCGGTCCCCCCGCCACGTCAATTTTCTTGATCTGCTGTCCCGCGGCAAATGCGAGGTAGCGGCTGTCCGGAGACCAAACGGGGCTCGATCCATCTTCCGTTCCGGGCAGCCGCCGCCAGGTCGCCGAGTCTAAGTCGCGAATCCAAAGTGCATCCCGCGCGGCTGGGGAGATGACCAGCTTGCGGCCATCCGGAGATACCGACACATACTCGGTCACAGCGACATTTTCCGGTAGCGCCACCTCCAGTCGCGTGATGGGTCCCGACCCCTTGGGCCAAAAAGCCCAGGCAGCAACCGCCAAGACGGCGAGGCCGAGTATCGCGGCTGCGCCCTGCCACAGGCGCACGGAGCTCGAGGCCGTTCGCCTCTCCGGTTTTTCTGTCGCGGCCCACCGCAGCGCGTGTCTCACCTCCCGTGCCGACTGCCAACGCTTCTCGGGATCTTTTTCGAGGCACGTCCGCACCACCGAGTCGATAGGGAACGGGGTAATCGGTTGCAACTCACTCAGCGGCCGCGGCTCTTCCTTCAGGATCGAAGCGATCAGGCTGGTTTGGCTTTTGCCCTGGAACGGCCTCTTACCCGTGATCAGCTCGTACAGCACCACTCCAACAGCGAACAGGTCGCTTCGTGCATCCGCCTCCTGCCCTTCGAGCTGTTCCGGAGACATGTATTGCAATGTGCCCAGGATCGAGCCTTCCATCGTGAGCGGCAGGGTTTCAGTCGCGGCTTGCGTCGCGTTACTGCCCGGTGCAGCAGCACGGTCGATTTTGGCCAAGCCGAAATCCAGAACCTTGACGCCATTAGGGCCCACCAGGATATTCGCTGGTTTCAGATCGCGATGTGTAATGCCGCTCCGGTGCGCCACCTCGAGCGCGTCCAGGATTTGATCAGCGAGCAGCAGCGCCCGATTCAGAGGAACCGGCCGCGGCAGTGGTTCGCCGTCGACATATTCCATCACCAGGTAATCCGGACCGATATCATAAAGCGAACAGATATGCGGATGATTCAAAGCGGCCGTGGCGTGCGCTTCGCGCTCAAAACGCTCGCTGAACTTCTTCTGACTGGTTTTGATCGCGACGAACCGGTTGAGGCGCGTGTCCCGCGCCTTCCATACCTGCCCCATCCCGCCTGTTCCGATCTGAGCGATGATTTCGTAAGGCCCGAGCTTGTCACCGGCGGCTAAAGCCATAGAATTCAGACGATTTTATCGCGATTGCGCTATCGAAGTATCGATAAAGCAGGTAAGCGGCGATCTGCTTATCCAGGATTGGTTTGGGAGGCGCTTCAACTTGAGGGTAGACGCGTTTGTCGATGATGTGAACTCCTAGATCCCGGATCGTCGCCTATCCGGAAGTTGGCCATGTTGACTGATTTCTCGCGCGCCTCGCAATGATTGAACGCGACCACCACAGTGGTGTAGTTCAGCCCGAGCAGGTTGGTGGCTTCGAAAGTCTGGCCCGGCACTCTGTCTTGTAACTCGTCGCATTTGTCGTATGAACGGGCAGGGATTCATCGCCGCAACCAGCATAAGGGTGGAAGGGAACCGGAGGGTCA
>CAZKQQ010000409.1:0-1873 GCA_964554945.1 uncultured Solibacteraceae bacterium
AGAGCGCTGCCGTGAAAAAGCGGGTAAAATACCCGCCCGTCGAAGAAAGGAGTTCACGGCAGCATGAAACAGTTTATTGGATGTGACACCCACCTGAAGTATTCGGTGTTTCGTATTTTGAGCGAAGACGGGGTGATGGGACCGGCGATGCGAGTGGAGCATAGCGGCGGCGAACTGGAACGGTTCCTGACCCAATTACCCGCCGGCAGCCCGGTGGCGCTGGAATCGACCGGCTCTTACGGATGGCTGGTGCGTGCCATTGAAGAAGCCGGGCTGGAACCGCATCTGGGGCATGCATTAGAGGTGAAAAAGCGGATCGGAGGAACGCACAAGACCGACACGGTGGATGCGCGCGGGCTGGCGCTGCTGCTGCGCAATGGCACTCTTCCCGAAGTCTGGATTCCGCCGGCGGGCGTGCGGGATCTGCGCGGAATGGTGCGGAGCCGGCTGGCGTTGCGGCGACACCAAAACTCGTTCAAATGCCGGATCCATGCGGTGTTGAGCCATTACGGGGTCAAGCAGTGGGTGGAAGATGAGGAAGATGTGGTCGTGCGAGATTGGTTCGCAGCAAAAAGCCGCGAACAGCTCATGAAGGCGATCGAGGCTCTGCCCGGTGCGACGCGCGAAGCCACGCGGCAGGAATATTTGGTGGCCGAAGATCTGGAACGGCATGTGCGCAGTTTGGAGTTGGCGATTCGGGCGCGCGTGGGGCAACTAGGGTGGTTGAAGTTGCTGAAGAGTCTGCCGGGCGTGGGCGATATTCTGGGCCCGACCATCTGGCTGGAGGTAGGCGATGTGCGGCGCTTTCCCGATGCACAGCATCTGGCCGGTTATGCTGGCCTGGTCCCGCGCACGCACTCGAGTGGCGGCAAGACCTGGCGCGGCTCCACGTCCAAGAGTTGCAACCACTATCTGAAATGGGCTTTTGTGGAAGCGGCCAATGTGATTGCGGCGCAGCACCACAAAATGCAACGCAAGCATCCGCACGTGGTCGGCTTATATAGCCGCGTCAAGGCCACCACGAAATTATCGGGCAAGGCCAAAGTGGCGGTGGCCCGTCATCTGGCCGAGTCCACCTGGTGGATTCTGACCAAGAAACAGTTTTACCGTGAGCCGACGTCGGCGCAGGTAGCTTCGTCCAATAACGGGTAAGCGCGGTGTCGTTCTTTGCCTTTTCAAGGCCGAGCGTGTGATTGTGAAACCCGGGACGAAGAAGCTCTTGTCTCGTCATGAGCGAATAGATGACTTTTCGGACGCAGACCGCAGTCCAGAGCGCGAGGACGAATACGATTCGACCCAGGAGGTGATGACCGCTGCAGCCGCCTAACGCCGCCTTTCTGGGGCTCCGCCCCAGACCCCGGAGTTTACCGCTGTTGCGCCAGGATTGATAAGAAAAACAGAAGATTGAGGGCGAGGAGGAGTCGGGCTCCCCCTCGAATCCCGGCCCCCGGATCGACGCTCGGGTCGCTCTCCAGCGTAGCCCTATCCTCCGTCCGGGTAGCTGGTAGTGTATCGCAAGCTTTTCCCGTCGGCGCCTAGCGGCGCCGAAAGAGCTTCAAAACCCTGTTGACAGGGGCAGCGCTCTCATAGATGAACGGGGACGCGGCGTGTCGGATATCGGGGCCGAGGTTCCTTCTGCTACGGCATATTGCGCAAGCGATCGCCGAATGTCCAACGAAGTACTATAGGGACCTTAAGAAGTTTAGTATATCTTGCCGGTCCGTGGTAGTTACCATTTTCCCGCTGAACGCGGGGCGGCTTCCATTGAAAACATCAATGGTCGCGTTGGCTTCAGAACCCGGGCTCGCAGAATTTTTTGAACGCTAGAATAGTGGCATCTTCGATCGCCTCAATCAAGCCGGCCCCAAAAACC
>CAZKQQ010000410.1:0-1851 GCA_964554945.1 uncultured Solibacteraceae bacterium
GTGGCGAGGCGGGCTGGGGCGCAATCTATTTCTGATTTGCCGATTTCCGCAAGTTAGAAAACTGCGACAAAATGGCACGACGGGCAATTTGCGCATGGCGGATCTGTGCAAATTGCCCGTCGTGTCGATTTTGCATCGGCTTTACGGCTCGGCGGAAAAGGCACCCGGGTTCGCTCAATTGGTCTCGGAGGGCGATGGGCGGGCTTCTGCCTGCGGTCCGTACGCGGTCGCCGTGACAGAGCGCGCTGCAAGCGCCGAAAGCTGGATCTCCGGGGCGACTGGCCGACGGAGCATTTTGTGATAGACCCTCAAATACTCGCTAGCCATGCGTGTGGCGGCGAAGCGTTCCTCGAAACCCGCGCGCACCACTCGCCTGTCCAGCGCCAGGACATCGGGGATGACGTTGATCGCCTCCTCGACGCTGGCGACGATCCGCCCCGTGCGGCCATCATCGATGATCTCCGGGACCGAGCCGCAGCGGAAGGCCAGGACGGGCGTTCCGCAGGCCATCGCCTCGATCATGACGAGCCCAAACGGCTCCGGCCAATCGATCGGGAACAGCAAGGCCAAGGCCTGCCCCAGAAATTCGGTCTTTTCCGCCTCGTTGATCTCACCGATGAACTCCACGCCCGGCTGATCGAGCAACGGCGCGATGATCTCGCGGAAATAGGCCTCGTCCGCCCGGTCGACCTTGGCTGCGATCTTCAACGGAAGGCCGGCCGAGCGCGCAATGGCGATGGCGCGGTCCGGCCGCTTTTCCGGACATATCCTGCCAAGGAAGGCCAGATAGCCCCCGCGCGGCTGGTCTGTCGGGGTGTGAAGATCAAGGGGCAGTCCGTGATGGACCGTCGCGACGAAATTCGCACGCGGCAACGGTGCCCGCTGCGCGTCAGAAATCGATGCGAGAGGCATTTCAGGGAAATGCGCGTAGAACGGCATATGATCGGTGAGGTCCAGCCGGCCGTGCATCGTCGTCAGCGTCCGCCCGGCCTCGGTCCGAAACAGCGGAAAGTGCAGATAGTCGGTATGGAAATGCAGCACGTCGAAATCAGCCGCCCGCTCGCGAATCTTGTCGAGCTGTAACATGAGGTGAGGAATAGGGTCGCGAACGCCCGGATCGAGCCGCAGGGCGCGCGGCGTGCAGGGCACCAGCTCGGCTGACGTGATCGAATCCTCGCTTGCAAACAGCGTGACCTCGTGCCCCTGCCTGACCAGCTCCTCGGTCAGGTAGTGCACGACGCGCTCCGTTCCGCCATAGAGCCGCGGTGGCACGCTTTCGTACAGGGGAGCAACCTGCGCGATCCTCATGTCATCCTCCTAGCACCAAAAAATCGGCTGGCATGTCTGCCGGCCTAACCCCGCTTCGCTCCGCGCCCCCGTCCGGGCCCGATGCGCGCCAGAGCTATGAACACTAAAGCGCCGCACTCGTTCCACCGCAGCTGCGCGACGCAGGCAAACGATGGGCGCGCCTGCTCGCGGCAAAAAGATGGGCTTGTGCCCGCCGCTTTCGCAAGGGATTGCAAAGGCTCTTGAAATGAGCGACGTCGCTTCCAGCTTGATGCGTGAACTGTTACCCTCTCCCCTTGCGGGCGAGGTGCCGAGCGCAGCGAAGCGGGTGAGCGGTTGCCTCCACAGGGTCAGCTCGTGGAAAGAGACCCCTCACCCGTCGCGAATCTCGCTTCGCTCATTCGCGCCGCCCTCTCCCACAAGGCGTGAGGTGAAAGAAGAACTTCACTTGTGCCCGCTCAAATCCGTAATCGTCAGCGTGTCGCCATTGAGTGGGTTGAGTGGATCGCGCGAATACCGCATCGTCTCGAAGCGCATGTTGCGGGCGTCGATGATCAGGAGCTT
>CAZKQQ010000411.1:0-1851 GCA_964554945.1 uncultured Solibacteraceae bacterium
GACCGAACCGGGCCATCCGTGCGTGACGATCAGCGGCAGCGCATTCTCATGCTTGGAACGGACATGAATGAAATGGATGTCGAGTTTGTCGATCTCGGTGATGAATTGCGGATATGCGTTCAGCTTCGCCTCGACTTTGCGCCAGTCGTATTCGGTCGCCCAGTAGCGCGCGAGCGCCTGCATAGTGGCGAGTTGCACGCCCTGCGTGGCATCCGGCACGGTTTCACGATCGGGCCAATTGGTGGCGCTGATACGCCGACGCAGTTCCGTGAGTTCCGCTTCGGGAACGTTCACATGAAACGGACGAACGGCGGTCTTATCGGAGGTGTGGTGGGTACCCCGTTGCGTTGCGGTCGTTGGCGTCATGATCTTCTTTCTCCTTTGATGTTGGTTTGCGGAAAGTTTGCGTGAGACTGCCGAAAGGCCGTCTTCCCTACCACTGCGGTCGTCTTCGTAAACAACCCCTTATTAGATGCTTTGCAATTTGGATGGCTCTCACGGTGCGTAGTGCGTGAAAACGAGGTCGGTGTTCTTGGCCTGGGCGTGACAAGGGAAGCAGGTTTTCATGAAACTCTCCTCGCCGGGCTTGCCGTCTTGGAAGTGAGCGAACCCCCAGCCGCCCGTCCCGGCGTATTTTTTGGAATCCTTGACCATGAACTGAATGTTAGTGGGGGGGCCGGGCACAAAAGATTGGGGCCGTCCAAAGACCTTGTTGTTCCCCTCCGACGGCTCGTGATGGTAGTGCAAAGCGGCAATGATTGCGCCGTCCGGGAACGGGATCGTCCCTTCGCGGTAGGCCTTGATCGCGACTTTGTTGCCTAGAATAGCTCCTAAACTGTTCAGATTGCCCTCTTCGTGAGCCACGGAGATCAACGTCCAGTCGCGATATCCGGGAGGAATATTGGTGACGAATATCGAAGCCGCCCCTTCATCCGATGCGGCGGCGTTGAAGGCAATCACGGCGATCAGCACCGCAAATCCAACGAGCAAGAATGCGATCCGTTTCATGTGGTTCCCTTTCTGAAACACGTGCCTGTCGCGAGGTGGAAAGGCAACCAGTAGACCACCTTGGTCGCTCGACGTATGCCGTTGAACCGACAGTGGTTCCGCGACTCGCGCAGCGGATCGCCATGGTCGAAGTGTCGAAACTTGGTCTTGATGAGACGTTCAGTCCTTCAAGTGTCGTCGGAGCGACCGCGGAGTTGGGCCTCAACGCATCGCGGTCCTCGTGCGAGATAATTAAGCGCATGTAGCAGAAGTCCAGGCCTCGAACTTGCTGTTCTGTTGGCGAGTCGCCGGAATTCAAACGCAGACGCGCGGTGACTCGGACGATTTCGACAGTGCTTTGGCTGACTAGATCATGAGCATCCGGAGTTCGATTGCCGCATTATCAGTAGCTCTCGTGCTGGCGGTTCCGGCCGCCACGGCCCTCGATCCAAGTACGCGAATCACTCAATATCGGCACAGCGCCTGGAGGGTGCAGGAGGGGGCATTCGAATCGGCGCCCAGCGCGATCATGCAAACCGTGGATGGTTATCTTTGGATCGGCACCCGCTCCGGTTTGGTGAGGTATGACGGGTTCCGCTTCACACCTTGGACACCACCCGCGGGCCAGAACCTCCCCGGTTCCGCCGTCTATTCCTTGCTGTGTTCGCGTGATGGAACGCTCTGGATCGGGACTGCGACAGGCCTTTTAAGCTGGAAAAACAACAGTATCCAACAGCATCTTCGGGGCCGAATCAATTCGATTCTGGAAGATCACAAAGGTCGAATCTGGGCGGCGCGATCCCGCGTAGCCGATTCGGATGGAGGTTTGTGTCTGGCGTCTGGAGGTAATCCCGGATGCATTGG
>CAZKQQ010000412.1:0-1807 GCA_964554945.1 uncultured Solibacteraceae bacterium
GGCAAAGACCGACCAGTTGGTGCCGAACTGGTAGGACATCACGATGCCCGACACCACGCCCATGCCGAAGCCGATGGCGAAGATCTTCAGCCAGTAATTGAACAGGTTGATGAAGACATCGCGGCCGGTCGCGAGCCAGAGCGCCTCCAGCACGGCAAGATAGGACGCAAGCCCGATCGAGAGCGCCGGGAAGACGATGTGAAAGGCCATGGTGAAAGCGAATTGCGCCCGGGCCAATTCAACCGCATCCCAGCCAAACATCCGCGCCATCCATGGTTATTTCGCGAGATACTTAGCACGCCGGTCATGACGGGAAAATTGGACGTTGGGTCCTAGTCCGACACTTGCTCCGTCATTCCGGGGTACCGCGGCAGCGGTGAACCCGGAATCTCGCGCCGCAATCTCTAGATTCCGGGCTCGCCGCTAGCGCGGCGCCCCGGAATGACGGAATCAAGCGTCAGATTCACGAGAGTATCGTCGCAGCGAATCCCGAGCGGCAGGCCAGAAATAGAGCGACCCGGGAGGGGGGCATCCCATCCGGGTCGTTGGAGGTTCTTGGGAGGTTAAGCCTGAGTACAGCTGACGGTCACTAAATCCATCAAGTACGACTATAGAGCCAAAACTTTTCCGGCTGATGTCGCCGATTGTTTCAATTATTCCATCACGGATTAGACTTTGTTAGGCCGCGAGGCTGTCGACGCCCGCGCCCTTCAACAGCTCGGCGAGCTGCTTGCGGGCATAGAACATGCGCGTCTTCACCGTGCTCTGCGGAATGCCGATGATCGCGCCGACTTCCTCGACTGATTTCTCGTGATAGTAAACGAGGTTGATGATTTCGCGGTGCGCCGGCGACAGTTTCGCGACACAGGCGCGCAAGATCTCGCTGGTTGTGGCACGGTCGAGCGAAGCCTCGGGCGTATCGGCACCGTCGGGAATCTCGCGCACGTCCTCCTGGTCGATGTCCTCGAAACGGCGCTGGCGCAGCGAGGTCAGCGCCTTGAAGCGCGCGATCGATAGCAGCCAGGTCGACACCTGCGAGCGGCCCTCGAACTGGGCCGCAGTGCGCCACACATCGAGGAACACCTGGCTCACCAGGTCCTCCGCCATGGTGGCGTCGCGCACGATGCGCAGGATGAAACGATAAACCCGCACATGGTGCCGCGCGTAAAGGATATGCATCGCGGTGCGGTTGCCGTCGGCGATGCTCTCGAGCAGCATCTCGTCCGAAACCGCCTGAGCAGACATGATGCTCTGGCGCGCTGCGGCGTTGATGGCGACGACGTTCTGCATGACACTCTCCCCATGTGCCGCATGCCGCGGCGCTTCCTTGGCCAAAAGTGTTAATGAGCCAAGGTTTCGGGATGTCTGCACCACAAGCCCAAAATGGTTTCATGGCTGGGAGAATTGTTTCGTCGTGGGGCTTGCGACGAAACACTCGGGGCGAAAATGCGAATAGTTTCAAAGCTTGGAAAATTGGGGGGAACGGGAGGAAATGTCGGCCCGTCGCGGACGACGAACAAATAACCGTCGCTGCAAAGTGATTTGCCCGTCGGGTGCGGGTCGCGAATTCCTGTCAATCCCTTTTCATGCGAAAAATTCTGTTTTACGTAAGGTAGAATCAGTCGTATGGTCTGCGCATCCCGCCTCGCTTCATCGAGGGGCGTATCGCGGTCGTCACGACACGTGGGGCGGGGATGCAGTGGACGCGGATGTGCGCGACTGACGAGCGGCACGGATGCGGACGGCGAAATGGTGTGGTCCTGGCGCCCCAAAGGCTCGGCGCTCAAGTCCCAGCGAAGCTGAGAAG
>CAZKQQ010000413.1:0-1672 GCA_964554945.1 uncultured Solibacteraceae bacterium
TCCAAAATCAAAAACGGGGGGACACCCTCGTCGGCCCCCACACATCGCCGGCCGCTACGGCGATTGACGAGATCTGATCCTCAACGCGCTCAAGCTCAAGATCTGCCTGATCCATAACGGGCGTAGCGCAGGCGGCCTGCGGCCCCGCGACTTGCCTTAGCAAGCATTTCCTTGGGGTGGGGGTAGCCAGGCCTAGATTCCGGCGCGAACGACGTGAGGAGATATCCGGTATCGGGTTACCGCGCCCGATGAATCAGCGGGGCCGCTGCCATGAGGGTGCGGGCGTACTGTCGCTGGCCGTTGTCCCCATGAGCTTCGCGGTTCTCCGCAGGCCGTCCGCAGAAACTTTGGCTTGTCCACATCGCTCCACAAAGCGCCTCACAACGGGATCACAAAGCACTCGCACATGGAGTCCTACACACTGGTCCTGACGCGCGGAACGCATGTAGTGGAACGGCGTACCGGCGAGACCATCCTTGCTGCTCTGGATGCCGGGGAGCGGGTCGTCGGCGTGGACCTGGACATCCTTTGCGACGGTTTCACCCGCCGGGGGGTGCGGCTCGCGACGTCGCACGTCATCGCACTGATTCCAAATGAGGACGCCGTAGAAGTCGATGCGATCCCGTCTGGCGCGAATGTCAGGCCGTTTCCGCGTCGGTCTCGCTGAGTTGCGTCGCGCGGTGTGCGTCAAGCGCATCGAGGACGCGTTCGAGCGCGGCCCAAGTCTTCCGATCCGTTCGCGCTGCCACTTCGTTGCCGTGGTTGACCTGGATGTGGCGCCGCAGTAATTCGGCGCGGCTAGGGAGGCGCGCATGCTTGCCGTTGTTGCAGCCGCGGCAAAATCCGAAGGCGAGCGTACCGGTCGCAATTTTCCGCATATCGCCGTCCCATGCGCCCCACAGCTCCTTGAGCACCGCTCGCGGGATGCTGTGTTCGGCCTGCAGATAGGAACTGCGCACGCGTTCGGTTATCGTGCCGAGCAGCTCCATGTTGTGTGCCGCGAAAAGCGCATCGAACCAGGTGGAAAGCTTCGGCCGTGGCTTCGCGACGTTGACGAACGCCAAGACGTCTGCGAAGACGTCTCCGTGGTAGTCCTTGAGCCAGTACAGGAGCTTACCTCGGTCATGCGCGTCGCGCATGGGCGGCATGTGGCACGATGCGCACGCCATTTGTTCATTGTGGATCCAGTCCTTGCGCCGCTCGTTGATGTCCAACCTCCGGTCCGCGCTCTTCGCTTTTGGATTGCCGAGAAAGTGCGGTGGAATGAGCCCCTCGAAGCGCCCCCCTGGCCAAAACAGCTCGTGCGGCATCCAGAGTCCGGTCGTG
Source organism: uncultured Solibacteraceae bacterium (assembly GCA_964554945.1). Lineage (GTDB taxonomy): Bacteria > Acidobacteriota > Terriglobia > Bryobacterales > Bryobacteraceae > PSRJ01. The sequence continues at coordinate 1,327 of CAZKQQ010000413.1, forward strand.
CCGTCGCCGTTGTCCCACTTCAATCGATGCTCATCGCGTCCGGCGCAGAAGAATCCGACGTTACGGTGTTTCATCGTGGCGGAAGCAAAGCGGTCCGTCGACCCGCATTGCGGGCACGGAGGCCAGTCGTCCGGCAGCTCCACCTCGATGTAGCGGCCCATCCGCACGTCGCGCACCGCCTCGAAGCCGAGCGAGTGCAGCGCCTGGCGCACCTGCGCCCCCTGCGCGTCCAGCACCGTCGGCTTCAGCTTCACCCGGATCCTCGCGACCGCCATGCCTCCCCATCCCCTCCCTAATCCTACACCATCAGCCCCGCGCTGGCAAGAAAGAGGGGCGGGGCCGCTGA
>CAZKQQ010000414.1:0-1660 GCA_964554945.1 uncultured Solibacteraceae bacterium
GCAACGAATAGAATGACGGGAACGAATCCGAATAAGTAGTTTTGCTTCGAGAGCAGGGCGAATCCATAGAAGAGACCCGCCGTCCAAAGGTGAAACGGGCGGCGAGATTTGGAGTGACGAAGGATAAGCCAGATAGACAGAGTGAAGAAGAGAGCACCCGAGAGACCTGCCTGAGTCCAGGCGAATGGCACGATCACTTGCTGCAGGAACCGGTCGCCGACTCCGATCATCGTACAAAGGGAAGCCGCCAGAATGATCGCGGCGGCGGGACGGAAGCCGTAGATGAGCGTCAGGTGGTCTCTGGCAAGGAGGAAGAGGGCGCAAAGGGTCGCGAGGGCGAGAACCCATACGATGAAGCCGCTTGTGAGGTGAAGGCGGAAGAGCTTATTCAAAAGCAATTGAAAGATCGCCGGAAATGGCCCGTACGCACCGTAGGTTCGGCCCTTGAAATTTACGGAATCCATGGTGACGGGGATCGGCGCACCAGCGTCGTTGCAGAGGTCAAGCCGGAAATTCCAGAACCCGTTCGCTTGGTATGAGTAGTGGTCCATGAAGGCGAGGGGGGCAAAACGAAATGAACAGTGGGTGGCGTAGAAGAGAGAGTACGCAGCGATAAGCGTGAAAAGGGCAAAAGCGAAACAGCGCGCAAGAACTCGACGCTCGTATGCGTCCCGGAGTTTAGAGTCTTTGGAAGGGGGGGCGGCCATGTGGCTTTTCAGTTATGTACCTTCGACCTCCGACGGTTTGTAGTGGGGCTCCATGGCGCTGATAGGTTGGCCGAAAGCCACCTTGGGGTAAACATTCGAGAACGGGTCGAGCATCACTTGCAGCAGTTGAGGCTCGCTAGGGTCCGCCCAGAGCGAGTCGAGTGCGCTGTCCAGACAGTGCTGGTCGTCGACCGTCTTCCCGCAGATTCCATAAGCGGCGGAAATTCTCGAAAAATCGGGCGCCGAATATCCCCAGTATGTGGACTGATACCGTCGTTCGAAATAGCTTTGCTGAAACTGGCGGACCATGCCGTGGCAGCGATTGTTCAGAACGAGGATCTTGAGGGGCAGGCGCAGATGATGAACCGTTTCGAGTTCCTGGATATTACACTGGAACCCGCCGTCCCCTGCGATGACGACCACCGGGCGGCCGGCTGCGGCCAGCGCCGCGCCAACTGCGGCCGGCAGTGCGAACCCCATCGACCCCATTCCACCCGAGGTCAGAAAGCGCTGGCTGTCGGAGAGTTCGAGAGATTGGGCCGCCCACATCTGGTGCTGCCCGACGTCGGCCACGAAAGCAGCCGCGTGGCCGCTACGCCGGGAGAGGGCGTGCATCAGCACGTTGGGATTGATCCCGGCGCAGCCCTCCAGTTCTGCCGTGTCGGGTGACATGGCGCGTAATTCATCGATTTCCCGCTTCCACGCCGCCCAATTACCGCCGGGGGCCGATGCGGCGGGCCGGAATGCCTCAGTCAAGCATGGTAGAACCGCCTTAAGATCCGCGACAACGGCATCGCACCCGGGCACGCGATTATTGATTTCGCCGGATTCGCAGTCCACGTGAAAGATCCGGCGGCCCGTTGCGAACATGTCGGTGCGCGATCCCGTCTGGCGCACATCGAGGCGGCTGCCCAGCACCAGCAGCACATCGCATCGGCAAAGCGCCAAGTTGG
>CAZKQQ010000415.1:0-1582 GCA_964554945.1 uncultured Solibacteraceae bacterium
GCGCCTGCGTCTCGTGTAACGTTGCCGCCAGGTCGAGCAGCGTCGCAACCCCGGAGGCGTTATCCATGGCCCCGTTGTAAATGCGGTCGCCGTCGATCGGCTCCCCTAACCCGAGATGGTCCAGGTGCGCCGACAGGACGACGTATTCGTTCCGTAAAACCGGATCGGCGCCGGGATAAACCGCCACAAGATTCTGCGATTCAATCTCACGCCGCGTCACTTTGACCTTCGCGCGCAAACTCGCCGTTAAGGGAAAGCGGGGCAGTTGCTTGCCGGCGTCGGACAGCGCCAGCAACTCCGCCAACGTATGGTTGGAGCCCGCCAGCCACTTATCCGCGTGATCCGGGTTCACGGTCACCGCGATTTTTAAATCCCGGCCATCTTCCAGCGCCGGCTCCGCCAGTGTCATCGACTCCTGAAAACGCGCCAGCGAAGAACGGCTCCACGGAAGATCCGACGTATGCGGGTTTTGAATCGTGACCGTCCCCACCACGCCCGCCTTCCGCAAAAACGGCGCCCTCTCACCGGCGGTCTGATAATGCGCCTTGAGCGGACCTGGAATGTTCGACGGCCCTCCCGCCAGCGTGACGATGATCTTCCCGCGCAAGTCCAGCCCCGCGAGGTCGTCGTATTGCATCTCTGGAACGGTCAGACCATATCCGGCGAACACCATTGGCGCTTCCACTGATTCCGCCGGATCCACGCGGACGCCGATGTACGCATCTTCCCCCGATTTCAGCGGCTCGGCCTTTCCATTCCGAATCAGGTCGAGGCTGCTCTGCGTCTCGACCAGTTTTCTGCCATGGAATGCCACCGGCTGCACAAATCCTTGTGTGCCCGCGGCCTTGAGGCCATCCCGCTCGAATTGTGCCGCCACATAGGTTGCGGCCTTCCGATGCGCCTCACTTCCGGTCTCGCGCCCTTGCATCTGGTCGTTTGCGAGCGCCTCCACGTAGGACCACCAGCGTTGGCCGGCTCCCTCGCCGGCAGCCCACACCGCCGCCGCCGATAACACGAGTGCCACCGGGAAACGCCGCATTCACTTCTTCCCTTTCGCCTGTTTATACGTCTCGCGGATCTCTTGCAACTGCCGGGCGTGCGATTCGGCGTGCTGCGAAGCCCCTTCGACAATTTGCAGCAGCGTGATCGAGCCGCGTTCGGTATGATTGCCGGTCCGCGCGAACGCGCTCTCCGATAGCTCTTTGAGCAGTTCGTAGTTCTCGGCGCGAAGACGACGGAACGTCTCCAGCGATTGCTTTGGTTTCCGCCGCGCGTAATCGAGGTTCTGCGCCCAGGCATCCTGATCGAAAGCCACCAGCGTCGGATGCTTTTCCGCAATCACCTGCCGGAACCGGTGCGCCATCACCATCTCGGCGTCGGCAAGATGCGCGATGATCTGCCGGATGCTCCATTTGCCGGGCGCCGGTGTATAGTCTTCTTCCTCGCCGAACACGCCGGTCAGAACCACGGCCAGCACCTCCGGTCCGCGTCGGAATCGTTCAAGTAGGGTTGGTAGTTCGGCCATGGTCAATAATAATCAGCGCAGCTCAGGTAGTAGCCGCACTGTTCGCAGATCAGCTTA
>CAZKQQ010000416.1:0-1577 GCA_964554945.1 uncultured Solibacteraceae bacterium
GTTCCGTGGGTGGGCCGCGGCACTCTCTCAGGCTTTATCGGCGATCCGACCGGGGTCCCGTCCTCGATTAGCGTGTTGCCGGCCATGTCGATCACCCGGATCCACGCAATCTTGAGCGGCTCCTCTTCCCGGATGTCTTTGAGGACCGGGCCGAGTTCAGCCGGTTCCCGAATGCCAAGGCGCTGAGAATCTCTCTCGATCATGGCTGTCTGCTGCACGGCTTGTCTCCGCAAGTCCGCGGTGACCAGGATTCTGGAGACCTGGTAGTAGGTGGCGGCGGACTGAACCAGCAGCACCAACCCAAGCAGCGAGCCGACCGCGAGTAAGAGATGGAACCAGATTTTGCGCACGACAGCCGCCCTACGCGTCTCCACAGTCCTCCCGCCGCGGCATGCCGATTTCGAATTCCAGCCGCGCCCGGCTCCTGTTTGCTCCATGCCACTGCGTGAATGATTCCCATACAACACGGAAGACCGAAGCCCGGTTCTGCACAATCACTTTCATCCAGCCCAACGCCCCTTTGGGTGGAAAATAGATGCCCCGGAAGAACATACGTGCAGTCAGGTGGCTGATTTTGTACGGGACGGGCTCATCCGCGAGTGACTCGATTGCCCTTGCTGTAGCGGCCGGGCTGTAAGCATTTTCCCAGGCGTAGCGGACTTCGGTTTGCACTTCTGGGACGGACAGCTTCAGCGGCGTATGAGCCATCTGGAATGGCGCGAATTCCAGCCAGTGCTTCGGCCGCGTGAGCCGCCCCTCATCCTCCAGGCGTGCGTAGAGCGGAGTCGCCGGGAACGGAGTGATCTGCCCGAAGACCGGCAGGACAGGCGGCCAGTCGCGCATCTGGGCTAGCGTACGCTCTCCAACGCCGGGCGTATCGTGGTCCAGGCCGAAGATGAAGGAAGTAATCGCGTACACGTTTCTGCGTGCCAACCGCGCAAGCACTGTCGAGTATTCGCCGGGCTTGTTGAAACTCTTGTTGACGCTGGCAAGATTCGCGGGATCCAGCGACTCCATGCCGATAAAGATCCACTTGCCGCCCGAATCTGCGATAAGGTCCACCAATTCCTCGTCGCGCAGAAGGTTCGCGCTGATCTGGCCCACCCAGGAAAGTTGCGCGCCGGCGGCGATAATGTCGCGCAACAACGACTTCGTGCGCTTCACGTTGATGGCGAAGTTGTCGTCTACAAAGAAGACGGCAATCTTACCGCGTGTGCGACGTGCGCGTGCCTTCAGGCGTAGCATTTCGTCCACGATGCTCTGGTTGGACCGGTAACGGATCGAGTCGCCGAAGAATCCCGTTACTGTGCAAAAGTCACAGCCGTATGGACAGCCGCGCCCCGATTCAATTGGAATAATGTGAAACGTCTCCCAGGGCTGATGAAAGTGCGCCATGATCGACCGGAAGAAACCAGGAATCCGGTTGAACTGGGCGATATCGATGGATTCCCAGGGTATAGCGGGGTAGTTCTGGAGGTTGGGTTTGCGCTCCTGACCGAATGCGTCCACTGGCGCATAGATTTCCTTCAACCGTCCGGCAGCGGCGTCACTGACTATCCGGGGCCATGTCTCGTCGG
>CAZKQQ010000417.1:0-626 GCA_964554945.1 uncultured Solibacteraceae bacterium
AGGTGATGCCCAGGATGATGAGCAGGGCGATGTTGATGTCCTGAGTTTGCGGGCCATTGGAAAAGGCCGTGATCTGAAGTGGAATGCTGTACCCATGCACCGTGATGTTCTCGCCAAAGGGGATCAGCGAGATGGAGATCAGCGAGAGCGCCAGTGAGATCATGGGCGCGGCAATATAAAAAACTTTATTTACATTGTCCGGGACCAAGTCTTCCTTGAGGATGAACTTGATTCCGTCCGCCAATGGCTGCAACAGCCCAAAGGGGCCGACGCGCGTGGGCCCCCAGCGGTTCTGCATGTGGCCGATGACCTTGCGCTCCAGCCACACGATGTAGGCCACTGCGGTGAGCAGGATAAAAGCGATCAGGGCAATCTTGATGAGGCTGACGATGATGTATAAGGTCGTAGTCACGTTAAGTTTTGTAAGTTACTGCCTGCAACTGATACAAGATTCGGATCAATCCGCCGGCACTTCCTTGTCGGCGGGTTCCTTGCGTCTGTTTTCCAGCACTGAGTTGAGGGTTGCCGAGTAGCGTCCCAGGGTCCCGGAGGTGAAGAGCGTATCGTTTGCCGGCACGATGGTTTGCGGCTTGCCCGCCGATTTCGCCGAACCGCGCTCCACCGCA
>CAZKQQ010000417.1:636-1573 GCA_964554945.1 uncultured Solibacteraceae bacterium
CCGGCCGGGGCGCCCTCGATGCGGGCCAGCACCAGGTGGACGATGTTCTCGGCGAAGGCCGATTTCGCCGAACCGCGCTCCACCGCATTGGTATGAACGTCGCCTCCGGCAAACAGGTTCAGGCGTGAGATGTTGCCATAACCGGGGACCACGCGCTGAATTTCATCGAGCAGCGCATTGGGATCGAAGGGGCTCAGCTTGGGCTCCAGGTTCTGGCGTACCAGCCATACCGCATGACGGTCGGCCTCGCCCGATTGCGCCCCGCGGCTCTGTCCCATGTCGGCGCGCGTGCCTTTGCCGAAGGGGACCAGCGAGCGGACGTTTGCGCCCATGCGATCGGCGATGCGCACGATCAACTCGAAGTCGGTGCGCACCCCGGCAATGTCGCCGGCCTTCTTCAGGAGCTGCATGTCGCCATAGGTATTGGTGAATGTGCCGGCCTTTTCATAGGCATTGGCCACCGGCAGCACCACCTCGGCCAGCATCGCAGTCTCGGTAAGGAACATGTCCTGGACCACCACGAAGGTGTTCTGCAGGGCGAAAGGATCGATGTTATAGCGCGCGACCGGATTCGAGCCCACGATGTATAGCGCGCCTAACGCGCCGCGCCGGGCCGCATCGAACATGCCTTGAATGTCCAGTCCCGCCGCAGTGGGAAGCGCCGCCCCATATTCCTGCGCGAAATGCGCCGGCTGCTCCGCCGGAGTGTAGCCGGGGAGCAGGTCGGGATAAAGACCCATGTCGGCGGCCCCGCGCGAATTGGCGTAATCGCCCAGGCAGATGAACTTTGCTCCCGGAATGCTTGACCCAAACTTGACCAGCGCCTCGATGTCGTCACCCTGAAGCTCCGAGCCGAAGACGATGATGAGGCCGTTCTCGGCGCGCAGCTGATCGCGGAAGATGTTCAGCGCCTCGCGGGTGAACTGGGCGTGCAACA
>CAZKQQ010000418.1:0-1563 GCA_964554945.1 uncultured Solibacteraceae bacterium
CGCCAAGTTACGCGATTCCGATATGGTCTCCACCTTGACGCAGGTGGGCGCAATCATGGGGACGCCATTCTATATGTCGCCGGAACAGTGTCGCGGTGAGACGCTCGATGCGCGCTCAGATGTGTATAGTCTTGGCGCAATACTTTACGAGATGCTTAGCGGCACACCGCCCTTTACCGGCACGACACCGACCGCGATCGTCGCGAAGCATCTGACTGAAACACCTCCACGGTTGGCCGAAGCGTTGGGCGTCCCGCCCGCGCTCGAACATGTTTGCCTGCGCGCGCTCGTCAAAAAGCCGGATGGTCGTTATCAATCCGTCGAGGCTCTTTACAGCGACCTCGCACGCGCGCTCGGAACGGCAGGAAGAGAAGGATCTTCGCCCGGTTATTTATCCGGCGCAGCGCAAACTGCATATGCGGTCACTCCGACAGCATCTTCGCCAATGGGGCAATCAACGGATGAGACTGTCCCTTCGGCTACTTCACCGGCGCTAGCGCCGACAGTTCTTGCGCAGAACAGTATGACGACCGCACCCCCTCAGGAGACGCTTCGGGCAGCGCCAGACAAGACGGCATCCATGACCGCTCCGCCTGCCGTCGAACCCTTGACGCACGACCTCAGACCCATACGCAACTTTGCGATCATCGGCGCACTGGTTCTCTTTGCTTTAAGCCTCGGGGTAGGATTCCTTGCCCGCCGGATGGAATGGGCAAACGCGCCACTCCCTTATGACGAGTTTGTGCTGGCACTGGTCACAGTAGCCCTGCGCGATGCGATCTTCGGCGCGTTCTTAGGCGTGGTCTTCTCGGAAATGCGTCGCACGGCTCCGCGTTGGTCTGTGGTGAGTCGTCAGTGGGCCGGAGCTCTACTTGTCTACGGCGCAACCGGGGCGGCCATTCTGATGGCCCCATTCGTCCTCTTGCGCACCACGCTCTTTGCGCTTCCGCTGGCGCTAGCCGCCGGCGGTTTTATCGCCGGGATGCTTGTCTGCGGGGCCAAAATCGCCATGCAAAAGGTGATGATGCGTGGATGATCCTAGCCGGACGCCGGAGCAACGCTTTTCAAAGATCCGCTTCACAACCCGAACGACATCATCCGCCGCAGCCTCCGGCGGCTTGCCCTTGGGGTGAATGCCGCAGATTGCAGTGGTGCATGCGTGGTCCAGGTCAGGACTCCAGCGCGGGCTCCCCCACATGTCGCGGCCGTAAGTCAGATAAACTGAAAGCGTGTTCAAGCCAGTGCCGGGCCGCTCACCGATGAGATGCATGATGACTTCGACGCCGAGCAGCGCACCGATGTGGTAGCCCGCGCGCACTCGCCCGTTTTCGACGACGACGTCCACCCCGCCGGCGTGATAGCCCGCCTCTATAAGCTTATGTCGCAACGGCGGCAATAACGGCCGCAGATTTTCGTTGAGCGCGTTCGCGTTGAGTCCATCCGAAAGTACGATCTGCACCTGCGGGCGGCGTGCCGGATAGAGTCTGATGAGGTGACCGGTGTCTCTGTCACAGATCCGCTCCCCGGATGGCGGATGCGATAAATAGTGTTCGCGGTCGTGCG
>CAZKQQ010000419.1:0-1513 GCA_964554945.1 uncultured Solibacteraceae bacterium
TTCCAGCGAACGCTCGAGTTGAATCCCACGAGGCCGGCGCGTATGTGGGCATCGGCAACAGTAAGAATCTCCTCGGCCGGGCCGAGGAGGCGATCGACGCCCTGCGCCATGCGCTCCGGTTGGACCCCCGCGAGCACCGCATCAACATCTTCGCGATGCTGGGATGGTCGCATCTGCTGCTCGGCCGCGACGACGACGCGATCGAATGGTTTCGGCGAAGCATCCACCACAACCCGATGGCCCGACGGTCGCATCTGTGGCTGGCCTGCGCCTACGCCTTGAACGGCCGGGATGCCGAAGCGTGCGCCGCGCTGGCGAGGTTCAGGGCGCTCGTGCCCGAGTTCACGCTTTCGCAAAACAGCGCCGCGGACGCGTCCGATCATCCCGTGTTCGTCCGGCAGCGCGAACCGCTCTATGAGGCGCTGCGGAAACTGGGAGTAGCCGAGTGAGCAATGGGGAAAAGCGATGATCGGTGAAGCCGATGTCGTCATCATCGGTTCCGGTGGACTGGGCGCCGCCACCGCATTCTATCTCGTCAAGTGCGGGGTCCGTCGCATTGCGGTCGTCGACAGGCATGACATCGGTTCGCAGACCTCGCCGCGCGCCGCGGGGATGGTGAGCTACGCCCGCAAAAGCGACCTGATGATCCGGCTGATCCAGCGGGCGGGCCATACGATCAAGCATTTCGCCGAAGAGACCGGGCACCCGTTGCGATGGACGCACTCTGGCAGCCTCAAAGTCGCCCGGCGGCCGCAGGATGCAGGTGTCATCGAGCAAGACGTAGCGCGCGGCCGGCGACTTGGGCTCGACATCGAGTGCATTTCGGCGGAGGAGGCCCATCGCCTGAACCCCTTTCTCGAAACGGACGGAGTGCACGCGGTGATGCGCGTCGGCGATGATATGTACTTCGATCCACCGCAGGGGAGCCGCCCAAAACCAGGGGCTCCCCCATCGCTCCATCATTTCCGCCGACAGGTTGTTGAGACGCGGCATCGTGATGTGGTGCCGGGAGAGGGATTTTTGCGTTTCCGATGGAGCCGGTGGTTGTCGGGATGATCGCATGGCCAAGCGTGCTGGTGTATGGTCTCAGGATTGAGGGTCTATTCAAAGAATCCGAACTAACCCACTGCAATTCAAAGAGCCGGCGCCACGGAAAGCAGTTGTCGATCGCGCTTTCGTCGCGCAGGTGTTTGGCAGGAGGTTACCTCCGTTTGCGGCAAAAGCCACTTTGCCGCCTGAGATTCTCAGGAGGTGCTGCGATGGGCGACTCCCCCCCGGCAATCCCTTCCTTGCGACAGCGATCCTTTCTTGCGCTGGGAGGAGTGCAACCTCTGACCCCCTTGGGGGTGGAAAACGCGTGCCCCGTTTGGACGACGTGACCCGGCTTCACCTTTCCATGCGCTGCGCAAGAGGTGGTACGACATGACGCAAGCGGACTTCATGAGGGCGCTTCAGGATCGCAAGGAGATTTCGATCACCGTGAAAGGGCGCCGCAGTGGGCGCGAGGTGACCC